>NZ_JBEORF010000009.1:0-177102 GCF_040302125.1 Nocardioides sp. NPDC127514
GCCCAGGTCGGCCTCTCGGGCTACACCGCACTCGACCAGCTCGGCACCTCGGCGTTCTCCGGCTTCGTGTAAACGTCAGTTTCGTCGCCCACAACTGATTTCTCGACCGCCAGAACTGCCTATTCGGCGGTGAGGTGGGCGGCTACTGCCGCTGCTTGGCCCCGGATCTCGGGGATGGCGGTGGCCTCGTAGAGCGCGCCCTTGCAGGGCGGGCCGACGGTCAGAAGATTGGGTACGACGCTGCCGTCTGCTCCGATGACGTGGCCGTCCTCGGTGACGTCGATGCCGAGGCGCAGCGGGTCGGGGGCGATCAGGCCGCGCTTCTGGAGCGCGAGCAGGAGCGGGTTGTCGGTGCGGGTGATGTCGGGTGAGGGGCCGGTGCAGTTGATCACCGCGGTGACCTCGCGGTCGCCGTCGGCCAGGGAGACGACCGGCTGGTCGGCAGCGTCCACCCGGCAGCCGAGCACCCCGCCGCCGAAGATCTCCAGGCGCCCCTCGGCCTGGTAGGCGTCGAGGAGGGCGGCGATGCGCGGAGCCATGCGGTGGCGGCGTACCTCCCACTCGCGGGCGTAGACCTCGCGGAAGCGACGGCGCTCCGGCTCGGGCAGGCGGCGCCAGATCGACTGGGTCGGGCCACGGAGGCCGTCGATGACGGCACGCCAGTCGACACCGAGGCCGGCCGCGTGCTCGATCTGCTCGCGTACGAGCGAGGCGATGCCGTCGGCGGTCAGCGGGCCGTCGGGGATCGGGGTCACCCAGGAGGTGAACTGGTCGTCGACGTGGGGGTTGGGGACCAGGCCGTGGCGGCTCACCATGATCACCCGGCGCTCCGGAGCGTCGTCGAGGAGCGTGACGGTGGTGTCGACAGCGGTCAGGCCGGTGCCGACGACGAGTACGGTCGCGTCGACGGGCAGGGCGCTGATCCGGGCCACGTCCCAGGGGTCCGACAGGTTCCACGGCGCCTCGGGCAGTCCGGCCAGCGGCTGGGGCGGCGGGTTGCCGTAGGCGAGGACGACGGCGTCGGCGACATGGCCTTCGTCGTCGCCGGTCAAGACCCGGAAACCGGCACCGACCGGCTCGACGTCGATGACCGTCTCGCCGACCGTCTCCAGCCTCCCGGGACCGGCCTCGGCCGCGTGAGCGAGCCGGTCGCGCAGATAGCGCGCGTAGTCGCGCCTGGGCAGGAAGTCGATCGGGCCGAGCTCGATGCCGACCTCGGCCGCCCAGTCGAGCAGGTCGTCACGGTCGTCGGGGAAGCCCGACATGTTGTTGGCCCGGACGTTGAGGAGATGGCGGCCGTCGGTGGTCGAGTAGGCCACTCCGTAGCCGGGCTCTCCGCGCGACTCGAACAGCGTCACCGAAGCACCGCGGCGGAGCAGGTTGATCGCGGTCAGCGTGCCGCTGGCTCCTCCCCCGATGATCGCCACCGTCGGGCTGGAGGTCGGCGGGGGCGGCGCGGCGTCTGTCGTCACCCGGACAGGGTAACTGCGTTATCCAGGCTTTGTTCACCGGGTTACTCGATTTACAGACGAACCGCATAAATCTATTTGCAAAGATCTCTTTGCAGTCTACGGTGGACCCATGGCAGCACGCGAGATCGTCCCCGGAGTCGACCAGCTCAAGGCCCTCACCCACCCCCTGCGCGTACGCATGCTCGGGATCCTCCGCGTCGACGGACCGGCGACGGCGACCACGTTGGCCGCCCGGCTCGGCATCAACTCCGGCGCGACGTCCTACCACCTCCGGCAGCTCGCGCAGCACGGCTTCATCGAGGACGACGAGGGCCGCGGCAACGCCCGGGAGCGCTGGTGGAGGGCCGCTCACCAGGCGACCGTGACCGGTGACAGCGACGTACCGGACACCGCCGAGGGCCGCGAGACCCTCGACGCCTACCTGCAGACGGTCGTCACCATCTACGCCCAGCGCCTCCAGGAGGCGATCGAGGAGCGGGCACTCCTCCCCCAGGAGTGGCGCGAGGCCTTCGGTCTCAACGACCGCGTCGTCCGGCTGACACCCGCCCAGGCCTCACGCGTCGAGGAGCAGGTCAACAAGATCATCGACGACCTGGAGGAGGAGCCGGAGGGCGAGGCCGTGATGTTCCAGTTCCACGTCTTCCCGCTGCCGGGTCACGTCAGCACCGACACGAGAGATGACCAGGAGAGATAGGCCATGAAGCTCCCCCTCTACGGCTGGCTCGCCGCCGAGACCATCTCGCTGGTCGGCACCCGCATCTCGATGCTGGCGCTGCCCTGGTTCGTGCTCGAGACGACCGGCAGTCCCGCCAAGGCCGGTCTGATCGCGCTCTTCGAGATGACACCGCTCGTGCTCAGCAAGATCTTCGGCGGCCCGATCATCGACCGGATCGGCCCACGCCGGGTCGCGATCGCCTGCGACCTCGGCTCGGCCGTCGTGGTCGGCCTCATCCCCCTGCTGTACGTCGCAGACCTGCTGCACTTCCCGATCCTGCTCGCGCTCGTCGCCCTCGCCGGCGCGCTGCGCGGCCCCGGTGACTCCGCGAAGTCGTCGATGATCCCGCAGCTGGTCGAGGCGGCCGGGGTGCCGACGGAGCGGGCCACCGGGCTCCACTCGTTCGTCGAGCGCACCGCCTCGATGCTCGGCGCCGCCGCGGCGGGTCTGCTGATCGGCCTGGTCGGCGCGACCCACGCGATCATCATCGACGCCGCCTCGTTCGCCCTCGGCGCTCTGGTGCTCGCCGTGACGACCGCCGGGCTGGCGCGGGCCCGAGGCCCGGAGCCCGAGGAGCACCCCGCACGCCCCGCGCCCTACCGGGCGCAGCTCGCCGAGGGCTGGCACTTCCTCCGCCGCGACCGGGTGCTCCTCGGGATCGCGTTCATGGTCGCCCTGACCAACCTGATCGACCTGGCCTGGAGCAGCGTGCTGATGCCGGTATGGGGCCAGCAGCACGCCGGTCCCGAGACGATCGGCCTGCTGTTCACCACCTTCTCCGGCTTCTCCGCGGTGGGATCGGCCGTGGCCGCGGCGCTCGGCGACCGGATCCGCCGCTACCCGACGTACCTGGTCTGCTTCCTCATCACCGGGATCCCACGGTTCCTGGTGATCGCCTTCGGGGCACCGCTGTGGGTGGTGTTCGTGGTGTTCGCGATCGGCGGGACGAGCAGCGGGTTCATCAACCCGATCCTCGGAGCGATCCAGTTCGAGCGGATCCCTGCCCACGTGCTCGGTCGGGTGATGTCGCTGATCTCGGCCTTCGCGTGGGGGCTGATGCCGCTCGGCGGGCTGCTCGGGGGTGGCTTGGTCTCGGCGTTCGGCCTGACCACAGCCCTGGTGACCTGCGGGATCGCGTACTTCGTGGTCACGATGTTCCCCGCGATCGACCCGACCTGGAAGCAGATCGAGCGGCCTAACAGGCTTCCCGCAACCGTGGGATCCTAGGGATGCCGCCGAGCCGCTTGTTGTAGCGGACCTGGTCGGAGTAGCCCTCCAGGAGCGTCCACAGCGCCTTGTGGGCCGGCCACGGGATGGCCTCGCCGGGGAACGCCCAGCTCGAGCCGAAGCCGATCCAGACCGGGACCCAGTCCTTGGCGCAGTCCCACTCGCCCCGCTTGGACATCAGCAGCCGGTGACGGACCTGGAAGGCGAGCCGCTGCCCGTCCTTCACGATCGGCGCCGCGCACACCCGCCACAGCGGCATGTCGAGCGCCATCAGCTCGATCTCGATGTCCCCCAGAACGCGCGGGTCCACCAGGACCGTAGCGACGTTCTCATGCGGGCGCCTCATGAACATCACGCTAGCGGCGAGCACCGACAAACGTGGCTGGATCCGCCAGGAGCGAACAGCGCGACCCGATTCGCCACCCCGCCGGACAAGACGTACGCAGCGGGCCTATCATCCCTCCCAATCTCGATCGGGCAGGGAGGCCCGAGTGGAGGATCGAGGAAGGACCCTACGTTGGCACCGCCGAGGCAGCCCAGAACGGGCGAAGAAGCCGAGAAGTACGCCGCGGAGCATCTGCACACCCTCGGCTGGCCCGACGCCGCCCCATCAGGCAGCACCGCGGCCGCCGACGTCGACATCATCGGCGGCCGGCCGGACAACGTCGTGGTCGCACAGGTGGTGCTCACCCGCTCACCGACGGAGGCGCGCAGCGTCTGTGCCGTACGCGGCGCGGGCTACGCCTACGACGCCCGGACGGTCGCGCTGTTCAGCCGCGCGGGCTACACCGTGGACGCGGTCGAGTGGGCAGACCGGGTCCGGGTCGCGCTCTTCGAGTTCGCCGCGGACGGCTCGATCCGGACGCACGGGAAGCACGCGGCCGAGCTGGTCACCACCGCCACGGCCCCGGCGCCGACCTCGACCCTCGGCCGGGCGCCCGAGCCGGCCCCCGGGCGACACATCGACCCCACCCGCACCGGCAGCTTCACCTTCACCTCGAAGATCCCCGCGATCAGGCCCCGCCGGAGGGCCGGCGACAAGCCCGCTCCGGAGGTCGCTGCGGAGGTCGCTGCGGACGTCGCTCCCGACCCGGCACCGAAGGTCGTCGAGAAGATCGCCGGACCGCTGACCGGCCAGGTCCCCGCGTACACGACCATGAGCATTCCCAAAGCGCCGACCCCGCCGCCGGGCGAGCGCTGGGTCCCGGACGGCCTCGGGCCGATCCTGGACGCGATCGTCCGGGCGTCGCAGCTGCCCGTGGTGCTCGTCCTGGGCTCGGACCAGCGGGCCGAGTGGGTGCGGCAGACCTTCCAGGTCGGCACGATCACGGTCACCGACGAGAGCGTCCTGCCGATGCTGCTCTCGCTGGTGACGGGCAGGGAGTCGCAGTACGCGAGCGGTGAGTCCTATCACAAGGTCGACGGCCTCAAGCCCCAGGGCGAGCGGGCGCTGGAGTCCTGGCGGGCGTGGGAGGCGTACGACCGCGCGATGGCCATCTATCGCCGGGCGGTCTGAGTCCCAGGCCGCTCAGCAGTAGCCGAGCATCTCCTCGAGCGCCCGTCGCTCGCTGACGTCGGCGGCGAGCGACCAGCGCGCCTTGGTCTCGATCCAGCGGGCTGCGTACGCACACTGGAACCCCTTCCGCGGACGCCAGCCCGCCGGGTCGTCGTCGCTCTTGCTCATGTTGGTCGGGCCGTCGACGGCGAGCAGGTTGCCCAGGTCGTTGGCGAAGGCGCGGCGCCGGTCCGGGGACCAGCCGCTCGCGCCGGAGCGCCAGGCCTCCGAGAGCGGCACGACGTGGTCGATCTGGATCGCCTGAGCCTGCCGGGGCTCCTTCAGGTCGGTGAAGACCAGGCGTCGGCCGGTGTAGGGGTCGACCCAGGTCCCGGCGAGCACGTCGTGGTCGCAGCGCCCCTGCGGCCGGGTCCGCACCTCGACGGCGTCGCGCAGGAGCACGTCGTCGCGCTGGTTGCACCCGTTGCCGTCGCTGTCCGCCCAGCTCCCGCCGAACGACGTTCGCGCGTAGGCGACCAGCCCGTCGGGTCGCCTCGCGACCGTCGCCAGATCCGCGAGATCACCACGAGCCGCGGGCACGTCGACCGGCCCCGCCGAAGGCTCCGCGGTCGCCACCGGCGGCGTACGTCGTGTCGCCGGCGCGTCCTCGGGCAGCCACAACGAGACCGCCCAGCCAGCGATCGCCAGCAGGACGACCAGCACTCCCAGCGACGTACGTCTCCCCACGCCGTCGCATTGTGCCCGCGACCACCGACATCGATCCGCCGCACCGCAGGTATTACCGAACGATGACGGATGTGCCGAACCCTGTCGCCCGCGGATCAGCGCTGGCAGAGTGAAGGCATGACTGGGCTGGACATGGGACAGGCACCGCGCGCCGAGGTCGGGGTCATCGGCGGGACCGGGCTCTACGAGTTCCTGACCGATGCCGAGGAGGTGGCGGTCGAGACTCCCTACGGCGATCCGTCCGCGCCGGTCACGGTGGGGACGGTCGCCGGGCGGTCGGTGGCCTTCGTGCCCCGCCACGGCCGCTCGCACGAGTACCCGCCGCACGCGATCCCCTACCGCGCGAACCTCTGGGCGCTGAGGTCGCTGGGCGTGACCCAGGTGCTCTCCCCCAGCGCCGTCGGCGGTCTCCGGCCGGATGCCGTCGCCACCGGCGACCTGGTCACCCCCGACCAGCTCGTCGACCGCACCTGGCGCCGGATCCCGAGCTACGTGGAGAGCGGCGCCACCCACGTACCTCTGGCCGACCCCTACTGCGCGCGGATCGCCAAGGCGTACGTCGTCGCCGACCCCTCCGTGAAGGTCGGCGGCACGCTCATCGTGATCGAGGGTCCGCGGTTCTCGACCCGCGCGGAGTCGATCCACCATGCCGCCCAGGGCTGGACGCTGGTCGGGATGACAGGCGCTCCCGAGGCGGCGCTCGCCCGCGAGCTACGGATGTGTTACGCGCCGTTGTGCCTGGTCACCGACATGGACGCGGGCGCGGCCGAGGGCGAGGGCGTCGACGAGGACGACGTCTACGCGCTCTTCGCGGCCAACCTGGAGCGGATGCGCACCATCCTGGCCGACACGATCGAGGGCCTGCCCGACCCGGCCGGATGCTCGTGCTCGACCTGGGCCGAGGGCAAGACCCTCGCCTACGAGATCCCATGAGGGTCCTGCTCACCGGGTCCGCCGGCTTCATCGGCACCGCGATCGGCCGGGTGCTGGAGGATGCGGGCCACGAGGTCGAACGCGTCGACGTGCTGTTGCCGATGGCCCACGGCGAGGCGGCCGAGGTGCCGCCCGGGACGAACCTCCTCGACGTACGCGACGCCGTCGGCTGGGGCGATCTGCTGGACGGCATCGACGCGGTGTGCCACCAGGCCGCGGTCGTCGGTGCCGGGGTGACCGTGGCCGACCTCCCGCTGTACGCCGCGCACAACGACCTCGGCACCGCCGCGCTCCTGGCCGCGATGAGCGAGCACGGGGTCTCCCGGCTGGTGCTCGCCTCCTCGATGGTCGTCTACGGCGAGGGCCGCTACGTCTGCGCGACCCACGGCGACCGGGTCCCCCCGCCGCGCTCGCGGGCCGCGCTCGACTCCGGCGACTTCGAGAACCACTGCGACCTCTGCGGCGGCGCACTGACCTGGGCGGCGGTGGCCGAGTCCGCCCGGCTCGACCCGCGCAGCTCGTACGCCGCCAGCAAGGTCGCCCAGGAGCACTACGCCTCCGCGTGGGCTCGTCAGGCCGACGCGACCGCGATCGCGCTGCGCTACCACAACGTCTACGGGCCGCACATGCCCGCGGACACGCCCTACTCCGGGGTCGCCGCCATCTTCCGGTCCTCCCTCGAGCGGGGCGAGGCACCGCAGGTGTTCGAGGACGGCGGCCAGCAGCGCGACTTCGTCCACGTCGACGACGTGGCCCGCGCCAACCTGGCGGCACTGGAGGCGACCTCCGAGCGCCCACGCGGGGAGCTGGCGGCCTACAACGTCGCGTCCGGCCACCCGGTCACGATCAGCGAAGTGGCCTCGCTGGTCGCCCGCGGAACCCGGACGCAGGTGGAGCCGGTGGTCACCGGGCGCTACCGGATCGGCGACGTACGCCATGTCGTCGCGTCCCCGGAGCTCGCGGAGAAGGAGCTCGGCTTCCGCGCCGAGGTGCTGCCGGAGGTCGGTCTGCCGGCCTTCGCGACCGCGCCGCTGCGGTCCTAGGATCACCAGCTCGTGTAGAGCAGGTGCTGGACGAGCAGCGCGGTGAGGAGCTGCACGGCCAGGCCGGGCCGTCGCCAGCGCTCGGGCAGCAGGGCGCAGCCGAGGGTGAGCCAGGGCATGAACGGCAGCCAGATCCGCTCCACCTCCGCCCGGCTCATCTGGGAGGCGTCGGCGAGAGCGACCATGATCACCGCGGCCGCGACCAGCACGACGACCACCCGGTCGGCCTGTTCGCGGCGGGCCGCCCAGGTGGCGCCGAGCCCGGCGCCGACGAGCGGCCCGGCGCTGAGCGCGAGCGCGGCCAGGTTCCCCCAGGTCCAGTAGGCGCCCGGCCGCTCGTTCGCCAGTCCGTCCCAGTAGCGGTCGACCAGCACCGGATACGCCTCCCACCAGGCGAAACCGCCGGCGGCGAAGGTGAGGACCACCGCTAGCGCCGATGCCGCCGCGACCGGCAGCACCCACCAGCCCCGGCCGAGCCAGAGCACGGCGAGCGCGAGCACACCGGTGAGCGGGAGGCCGTACGACATCATCACGACGTAGCCGAGGAGCAGGCCGGCGAGGACCGCCCACGGCCAGCCGCGACCGGCCCCGGCCCGGCAGGCGAGGGCGAGACAGCACATCCCCCAGGCGACCGCGACCGCCATCACCGCATCGGCCGACACCGCCAGGAACACCGCGCTCGGAGACAGGACCAGGTACGGCGCCGCCGCCCGTGCCGTCTCCTCGGCGCCGAGGACACGGACCGTCGTCATGACCGCCAGCGGCAAGGTCGCGGCGAGGGCGACGACGACCAGGCCGGCGGCGAGGTCACCACCGAGGCCGACCTTCACCAGGAGCACGAAGAAGAGCACCATCCCGGGCGGGTGGCCGGCGATGTGCACCGGCCAGTTCCCCTCCGGGGCGTCGTAGGGGATCCGGGAGACGTACTCGCGCAGCAGACCCGGTACGTCGTCGACCGCCCTGGCCGTCTCGAGGTACTCCGTCGGGTTCCCCAGCACCCGCGAGATGCCCTCGGGGCCGTCCACCAGCGCCAGCGCCAGCAGCCACACCAGCCCCGCGGCGTACGCGACCAGGAGCAGGCGCCGCCACGGCAGCCGCCTCGCCATCGGATCGGCCCAGCGCAACGACGCGAGCGCGAGCAGGACCGCGGGGACCGTGCCGATACCCACCTTGACCTGCGGATATCCGTGGAGCGGAGGGAACGTGCCGTCGTCGAGGTGCACGCGCGGCCACACCTGCCAGTCGAGCAGGGGCGGCACGACGACCGCCGCCACGATGAGCACGAGCGTGACGACGAGCCCCACCAGGGCGGCGCGGTGAGCTGAGGAGTTCACGACTGCGAGCGTAGGTCCGCGGCGGCCCGATGGCCGCCGGCGCACGGGCCCCGTCACCGGACCGTAAGATCTGCGGGCCCCATCGGCGGCGGCTCGTTCCTAGAGTCGTTCGCATGGCCGAGACCAGCCCAGACATAGACCTTGTGCTGCCCTGCCGCGACGAGGCCGCAGCTCTGCGCGAGCTGCTGCCACGGGTGCCGGCGGGGCTCTCCGTGATCGTCGTCGACAACGGTTCGACCGACGGCACCGCCGACGTCGCCCGCGCGCAGGGGGCGCGGGTGGTGTCGGAGTCCCGGCCGGGATACGGGGCGGCGGTGCACGCCGGGCTGCTGGCCGCGACCGCTCCCTACGTCGTGGTGATGGACGGAGACGGCTCGTTCGATCCCGCGGCCGCGCTGCCTCTGGTCGAGACGATCAGGCGCGACGAGGCCGACCTCGCGCTGGGCTGCCGCAGGCCGGTGACCCCCGGCGCTCAGCCGTGGCACGCCAGGGTCGGCAACCGGCTGGTCCTGGCCGCGCTGCGGCGTCGCACCGGCCTGCGGGTACGTGACATCGCGCCGCTGCGCGCGGCTCGCCGGGAAGCGCTGCTCGGCCTCGGCGTGGAGGACCGGCGCTCGGGCTATCCCGTCGAACTCCTCGATCGTGCCGCCCGCGCCGGCTGGCGGGTCCACGAGATCGACGTCGACTACCACCCTCGGACCGCAGGGACCCGCTCGAAGGTCTCCGGCTCCGTGCGGGGCAGCCTGCGGGCGGCGTACGACTTCTGGCGGGTGCTCTCGTGATTGAGCCGACGCTCCTCCTCGTTGCCAAGGCACCGGTGCCCGGGCTGGTGAAGACCCGGCTCGCGGCCGACGTCGGGAAGACGGCCGCCACCGCCGTCGCGGCGGCCGCGCTGCTGGACACGATCGAGGCCTGCACACTGGCCGTGGGACCGGACCGATGCCGGCTGGCCCTCTCCGGCGATCTCGCCGAAGCGGTCCGGGCGGACGAGATCCGGGCCGCTCTCGCGGGGTGGACTCTCGCCCCGCAACACGGAGACGGACTCGGCGAGCGACTCGCGAACGCCCACGCCGAGGTCTCCGGACCGGTGGTGCAGATCGGCATGGACACCCCGCAGGTGAGCCCGGCCGGACTGATGGCCGTGGCCGACGGCCTGGAGGCGGCCGATGCCGTGCTCGCTCCGGCCGAGGACGGCGGCTGGTGGGCCCTGGCGCTCCGCGACCCGTCGGCGGCCACCGCGCTGCGCGACGTCCCCATGTCCACCCCCCAGACGTACGCAGCCACCCGCTCCGCCCTCGAAGGACTCGGCCTCCGGGTCACCGCCGGCGAGCAGCTGCGCGACGTCGACCATCTGGCCGACGTCGCTCCGGTCGCAGCAGCCGCCCCGCACACCCGCTTCGCGCGGGTCGCGGCCGAGATCGCCCGGGTCGCCCGATGACCGCGGCGACGGCCGAGTCGGCGTTCGCGCATGCCTTCGCCAGCGAGAAGTGCCGGGTGGTGAGCGTCGACGGCAGGTCCTCGCGACTTCCGGTCGAGGACTGGACCCGCACCGCCGACGCGGCGGACCTCGCCCTGATCTCCTACTGCGCCGGACCGACGGTCGATCTCGGCTGCGGCCCCGGCAGGATGACCGCCGCTCTGGCCGCCCGCGGGCTGCCGTCCCTCGGCGTCGACGTCGTCCCGGAAGCGGTCGCCCAGACCGAGGCCCGAGGTGGCCGCGCGGTCTGTCGCGACCTCTTCGAGCCGTTGCCCGGTGAGGGCTGGTGGACGACCGCTCTCCTCGCCGACGGCAACCTCGGCATCGGCGGCGACCCGCTCGCCCTCCTCGCCCGCGTACGCCGGCTGCTGGTGCCGGGCGGCCGCGTGGTCGCCGAGGTGCACCCGCCCGGGACACCGAGCGGCCCGCTGCTCGCGGAACTGGTCTGCCGGTGCGGTGGCTCCTCGACGTTCCCGTGGGCGGTCATCGGCGCCGATGCGATCGGATCGATCGCGGCCGAGGTCGGGCTCGCGGTGAAACGGCTCGAGCCGCTGCCACACCGCCGGACACAGCCCCGGCCAGTCCCCCCGGCCCCATTCACCCCAGCCGGCGGCCGCTGGGTCGCCGTACTCGTGGAGGAGGCAGCATGAGGATCCCCTCCGAGGACTCCTTCACCTCGCGCCTGCGCAGCGCGGCGGTCGCCGCGCGGGTCGGGCTCTGGCTCGGCGTCTGCTTCCTGGTCGCGCTCGTGACAGGCCTGATCAGCCACTACGCCCAGCTCGACCATCAGCCGGTGCCGCTCCCGGCCAGCCCGTCGCGGCTCTACCAGCTGACCCAGGGCCTGCACGTAGTCGCCGGCACCGCGGCGATCCCGCTGCTGCTGGTCAAGCTGTGGGTCGTCTTCCCCAAGCTCTTCCAGCCGGTGCCGCGGCAGGTCCGTGAGGCACTGCCGACGGCGCTGGAGCGTGGCTCCATCGCGGTTCTGGTCAGCACCTCGCTGGTCCAGCTCGCCACCGGCCTGCTCAACGTCGCGCAGTGGTATCCGTGGGGCTTCAGCTTCCGCAGCACCCATTACGCGCTCGCGTTCGTCGCCGTCGGAGCGCTGCTGGTCCACATCGCGGTGAAGCTGCCGGTCGTGCGCGACGCCTTGACGGGCGACGTCGACGACACCTCCCACGACCGGCCGAACGCGGTCGGGCCCGGACCGGTCAGCCGACGCGGCGTGCTCGCCCTGGCCGGCACGTCCGCGGTCGCCGCCGCCGTGCTCTATGCGGCGGGCACCGTCCCCGGCCTCAGCCGGATCGCCGCCCTGTCGCCACGTTCCCGTGAGCACGGCATCCCGATCAACCGCACCGCGCACTCGGCCGGGGTGGTGGCCGAGGCGAGCAGCTCCGCCTACCGGCTCGAGCTCGTCCACGGCACCACGACCCGGTCGCTGACCCGCGACGACCTGGTCGCCATGAAGCAGCGCACCCACACCCTCCCGATCGCCTGCGTCGAGGGCTGGAGCGCCTCGGGCGAGTGGGGCGGCGTACGTCTCCGCGACCTGCTCGACCTGGTCGGCGCCCCGCCGGCGCGCGAGGTGCGGGTCCGGTCCATCCAGACGTTCAGCGCCTCGGCCGACACGGTGCTTCCGCCGAACTTCGCCGATGACGACCGGACCCTGATGGCCCTCATGCTCGACGGAGAGACGCTCTCGATGGACCACGGCTACCCGGTCCGGCTGATCGCGCCCGACCGTCCCGGGGTCATGCAGACCAAATGGGTCTCCCGGATCGAGGTGCTCTGATGAGAGGCATGCGCGGAGCGCTGATCCTCCTCGGAGCGGTCGGGATGGCGTACGGCGCCTGGCTGCTGGTGAGCCGGCAGGACCTCGGCCAGATCGTCGAGGTCGTCCTCTGGCTCGCGGCGGCGGTCGTCATCCACGACGGGATCCTGGCTCCGGCCGTGCTCGGGCTCGGCTGGCTCGGTGGCCGGCTGCTGCCCAGGGCGGTCGCCCGGGGCGCTGTCACGGTTCTCGTGCTGCTCGGTCCCGCCACCCTGATCGCGATCCCGGTCCTCGGCCGGTTCGGCGCGAAGCCGGACAACCCGACGCTGCTGGACCGCGACTACACCCAGGGCCTGCTGGTCTTCGCGGCGCTGTGCGTGTGCGCCGGTGTCGCCGTCGCGCTCGGCGAACTACGCTCACGACAGCCCGTCCGAGCGAACACCGAGGAGGAGTAGGCCCATGGCACGTGTGCTCGTGGTCGACGACGACCTCACCGTTCGCGAGGTGCTGGCCTCCTACCTGCGCGCGGGCTCGCACGACGTCGTCGAGGCCGGGGACGGCGAGCAGGCGCTGCGCGCGATGAGCGAGCGGCCCGCGGACATCGTGATCCTCGACCTGATGCTGCCCGGTATCGACGGCCTGGAGGTGTGCCGGCGGCTGCGGCAGGCGGGCGAGGTGCCGATCATCATGCTCACCGCGCTCGGCAGCGAGGCCGACCGGATCATGGGGCTCGAGCTGGGCGCCGACGACTACGTCGGCAAGCCGTTCAGCCCGCGGGAGCTGGTGCTGCGCGTCGACTCGGTGCTCAAGCGCACCGGCCACTCCGGCGAGGGCGGCGTCGTCTCCGACGGCTCCCTGGTGGTCGACGCCGACCGGCGAGTGGCGACCAACGCCGGGACCGAGCTGTCCTTGACCACCCGGGAGTTCGACCTGCTCCGCTACCTGATCGCCCATCCGGGCAAGGCCTTCACCCGGGAGGACCTGCTCGAGCACGTCTGGGGATGGACGATCGGCGACCGCTCGACGGTGACGGTCCACGTACGCCGGCTGCGGGAGAAGATCGAGTCCGACCCGACCCGGCCGGAGCGGCTGGTGACGGTCTGGGGCGTCGGCTACCGCTGGGAGACCGCGGAGGTGACGGCGTGAAGACCGCCGACGCCGTCCAGATCGCCCTCGTCGCCGCGGGCGCCGGTCTCGCCGTCGGCCTGGTCGGGCTCTTGGTCGCCTGGCTGACGCGGCGCTGGTCGATCCGCTGGCAGCTCACCCTGGCCGCCGCCGTCGCGGTGCTGACGGTCTTCGGCGGCGTACTCGGCGTCGCCTGGCTCATGTTCCTCTCCGGCCACGACCTGCAGGTCATCACCGTGGTCACCTCGATCGCCGTGGTGGTGGCGATCCTGGTGGCGTTCGTCATCGGCTCCGCGATGGTGCGCTGGTCGGGCGCGGTCCAGCAGCAGGCCCGGGAGATGGCGCTCGGCGGTCATCAGCAGCCCGCGGAGAGCGGACCGCGCGAGCTCCGCTCGCTGTCGGCCGAGCTCGCCGAGACCCAGCGTCGGCTCGAGGAGGCGAGCGCACGGGAGGCCCGGCTCGAGGAGTCCCGGCGCGAGCTGGTCTCCTGGGTGGCCCACGACCTGCGTACGCCGCTCTCGGGTCTACGGGCGATGGCCGAGGCGCTCGAGGACGGGATCGCCGCCGACCCGCACCGCTACCACCAGCGCATCCGCGTCGAGGTCGAGCGTCTGGCCCGGCTCGTGGACGACCTCTTCGAGCTCTCCCGGATCCAGGCCGGCGCCCTCACCCTGACACCGGAGCCGGTCCTGCTCGGCGATCTGGTCAGCGAGGCGCTGGCCGGGGCCGATCCGGTCGCCCGAGAGCGGCGGGTCCGGCTCGGCGGCCAGGTCGAGGACGGCCTCGAGATCACCGCAGACCCGGCCAGCCTGTCCCGCGTCGTCTCCAACCTGCTGATGAACGCCATCCGCCACACCCCCGCCGACGGCACCGTGGAGGTGCGCTGCCAGATGGCCCCCGGAGACGTACGCAGCGTCGACCTCAGCGTCAGCGACGGCTGTGGCGGCCTGGATCCGGGCGACATGGAGCGGGTCTTCGATCTCGGCTGGCAGGGCAGCTCCGCCCGCACCCCGGCCGTGCCGGAGGGCGCCGACGGCACCAGCGCTCAGGGCGCAGGGTTCGGTCTCGCCATCGTCAAGGGCCTCGTCGACGCACACCGCGGCCGGGTCTGGGTGGAGAACCTTCCAGCCGCGACCGGCTGCCGGTTCCACGTACGCCTGCCGGCATGACCACGCCGGCTCATTCGACGGTCGAGCCCTCCAGCTCGTCGACGAGCACGAGGCCGCGCTCGGCCCAGGCGACCGCGGCACGCGCCTGGTCGATCAGGCCGTCGTAGGCGAAGATCTTGTAGCGCACGATCCGGTCCCATTGGCTCGCGTCGTAGTGCTCGAGCCGACTGGCGAGCGTGGGGTGGCTGCGGTCGACGAGCGTGGCCCGGGTGGCCTCGAGCATCGCCAGGTGCTCGGTCCAGTGATCGCGGAACTGCTCCAGCTCGGTGCGCGCGGCGCCGGGTTCTGCCCACTCCAGGTAGGCGGCCTTGAGGTAGGCGGGCTCCCGCTGCCGGCGGATCTCGATGGGCGAGTCCATCCACTCCCGGAAGGCCGCGATCCCGGCCTCGGTGACGGCGTACTCCTTCTTGGTGCCCTTCTTGCCCCACGGCACGACCGCCGACTCGAGCAGGCCGTCGCGCTCCATCCGGTTCAGCTCCGGGTAGATCTGCGAGTCGGGGGCGTGCCAGACGTGGGCCACCGACTGGCTGAACTGCTTGGAGACGTCGTAGCCGGTCATCGGGCGTGAGGTGAGCAGCGCGAGCAGCGCGAACCTCAGCGACATCGTGACCCCCTCTCGACGCAGTGATCGTGGCGCGAGCGTACCCGCCTCTTGCCACTAACTATAGAGATAGGTAGTTTGTGACGAGCACAACACCTATCTCCATAGGGAGTTTCCCCATGACCATCCTGGATTCACCTCCGGTCACCGCCGCCAGCAAGATCTTCAACTTCCCCCGCAACGCCTGGTACGTCGCGGCCTGGGACCACGAGGTGACCGCGAAGCAGCCGCTCGCCCGCACCATCGCCGACCGCCCGCTGGCGCTGTGGCGCAACAGCGACGGCCGCGCCGTCGCGCTCGCCGACGCCTGCTGGCACCGGCTCGCGCCGCTGTCGAAGGGCAAGGTGCTCGGCGACGAGATCCAGTGCCCCTACCACGGGCTGCGCTACAACTCGGCCGGCCGCTGCACGAGCATGCCCGCGCAGGAGACGATCAATCCGAGCGCGGTCGTCCCGTCCTACCCGGTCGTGGAGCGCCATCGCTACGTGTGGGTCTGGGTGGGCGACCCGGACCTCGCCGACCCCAGCACGGTTCCCGACATGGAGCAGATGGACTCCCCGGAGTGGGCCGGCGACGGCGAGACGATCTACGCGCCCTGCAACTACCAGTTGGTGCTCGACAACCTGATGGACCTCACCCACGAGGAGTTCGTGCACAGCTCGAGCATCGGGCAGGACGAGCTCTCCGAGGCCGAGTTCGAGGTGAGCCACACCGACCGCGGCGTGACCGTGACCCGCTGGATGCGCGACATCGACGCGCCACCGTTCTGGCTCAAGAACATGCGCGACCGGTTCCCCGGCTTCAGCGGGAAGGTCGACCGCTGGCAGATCATCCACTTCGAGGCCCCCTCGACGATCCGCATCGACGTCGGCGTCGCCAAGGCCGGCACCGGCGCCCCCGAGGGCGACCGCAGCCAGGGCGTCAACGGCTTCGTGATGAACACGATCACCCCCGAGACCGCGCGCACGTCGCACTACTTCTGGGCCTTCATGCGCAACTACCGCCTGGAGAGCCAGACGATCACGACCCAGCTGCGCCAAGGCGTCCACGGCGTCTTCGGCGAGGACGAGGAGATGCTCGCCGCGCAGCAGCGTGCGATCGACGCCAACCCGGAGCACGAGTTCTACAGCCTCAACATCGACGCCGGCGGGATGTGGGTACGCCGGATCCTGGACCGCATGCTGCAGGCGGAGGGTCTCCCCGCCGCCGCGGCCGCGAAGTGAGGCGGCCGCCATGGCAGTGAACACCCAGACCTGGTGGCAGCAGGGCCGTGTCGTCGAGACCGATGACCTCGCCGAAGGCGTACGCCGCATCGTGCTCTGCCCCGACCGCCCCGTCCACGCCGCGCCCGGCACCCACGTCGACCTCCGGCTCGACCTCGACGGGCACGTCCGCAAGCGGTCGTACTCGGTCGTCCGCTCCGAGGACGGTGGCCGCCGGCTCACCCTCGGAGTCCAGCTGGCGCCGGCGTCCCGCGGCGGATCGCGCCACATGCACGGCCTCTGCGTCGGGGACGTCGTCGAGATGACCGGTCCGGTCCAGAGCTTTCCGCTCGGGGTCGGCGCCGACCGCTACGTGCTGGTCGCCGGTGGCATCGGCATCACCGCGCTGGTGGCGATGGCCGACACCCTGCGCCGCCGCGGCGCCGACTACACGCTCGTTCTCGCCGGCCGGCGGCGTGCGGTCATGGCCCACCTCGACGAGCTCGTCGAGGTGCACGGCGATCGCGTGCGGGTGTTCGTCGACGACGAGGACGTACGCCTCGACGTGGAGGCGCTGGTCGGCGAGATCGCCGCCTCGGCCGCTCCGACGCGGACCGAGATGTACATGTGCGGGCCGATCCGGCTGATGGACGCGATCCGCCGCGCCTGGGTGGCCCATGAGCTGCCCGAGCCCAACCTGCGGTTCGAGACCTTCGGCAGCAGCGGCGCCTGGGCGGCGGAGGACTTCGTCGTGCACCTCCCCCAGCTCGACCGCTCGGTCCGCGTCGGCAAGGACAGCTCGATGCTCGACGCGCTCGAGGACGCCGGCGTCGACGTGATGTGGGACTGCCGCAAGGGCGAGTGCGGGATCTGCCAGGTCAAGGTCCTCGGCGTCAGCGGCCGGATCGACCACCGAGACGTCTTCCTGAGCCAGCAGCAGAAGGAGACGTACGCGTCCTTGTGCCTCTGCGTCGCTCGCGCCGCCCGCGGCGAGTCGGGGTCGGGCTCGGCCGACCCCGCTGCCGTGACCCTCCACCTTCCGTGAAACCCCACCCCGAAAGAGATCCGAGATGAACCTTCGTGCGCGCATCGACGCCGCCGCGATGACTCCCTACCAGTGGATGGTCGTCGCCCTCTGCGTCCTGCTGAACTGTCTGGACGGATTCGACGTGATGGCGATGGCCTTCACCGCCTCCTCGCTGACCGAGGAGTTCGCGCTGAGCGGCTCGGAGCTCGGCGTGCTGCTGAGTGCCGGGCTCGTCGGCATGGCGGTCGGCTCGCTGGCGCTGGCTCCGGTCGCCGACGTCATCGGCCGTCGTCCGCTGATCCTGATCAGCGTCGGTCTGGCGACCCTCGGCATGCTGCTCTCCGCGGCCGCCCCGTCCGCCGTCCTGCTCGGCCTCGCCCGCGTCGTCACCGGGCTCGGCGTCGGCGGCATCCTGGCGAGCACCAACGTGATCGCGAGCGAGTACGCCTCGGCCCGCTGGCGCGGTCTGGCGATCGGCCTCTACACGGCGGGATACGGCATCGGCGCCACCCTGGGCGGCGTCGCGGCGCGCGGCATGCTGGCCGACCTCGGCTGGCGCAGCGTCTTCGTCGCCGGCGGCGTCGCGACCGGGATCGCGCTGATTCTCCTCGTGGTGCTGCTGCCCGAGTCTGTCGACTTCCTGGTCCAGCGCCGGCCGCGCCAGGCCATCGAGCGGATCAACCGGATCCTCGGGCGGCTCGGTCAGCCCGCGATCACCTCGGACGCGCTCGAGGCCGCGCCGCGACCGACGACCCGGCACCGCAGCGGCAACCCCGGCGTCCTGCTGGGTACTGACCTGCGCCGTTCGACGCTGCTCATCTGGGTGGCGTTCCTGGCCACGATGTTCGGCTTCTACTTCGTCAACAGCTGGACCCCGCAGCTGCTGGTGACCTCCGGGATGTCCGAGGCGGACGCGGTCACCGCCGGCATGATGCTGGCGCTGGGCGGCACCGCCGGCTCGGTCCTCTACGGCCTCGTCGCCTCCCGGCTGGACAGCCGCCTGGTGCTGATCGGCTTCACGGTGCTCTCGGCGCTGACGATGGTCGTCTTCATCACCAGCACGGCCCTGCTCACCGTCGCGCTCGTCATCGGCGTGCTCGTCGGGGCGCTCATCAACGGCTGCATCGCCGGCCTCTACACGATCACCCCGGCCGTCTACGGCACCGAGATCCGCAGCACCGGCATGGGCTGGGCGATCGGCATCGGTCGCATCGGGGCGATCCTGTCGCCGATGCTCGCCGGGCGCCTGCTCGACGCCTCGTGGACCCCGGTCAACCTGTACGTCGGCGCTGCCGTCGTGGTCGCGATCTCCGCCGTCGCGCTGCTCTTCCTGCGGACCGGGCAGGCCGCTCGGACCGTACCCGACATGGCCTCGGCCTAGGCGCGGGGATTCGGCCCGTCCCGGCTGCAACCGGGACGGGCCGTGGACCGTCTAGATCGGCAGGACGCCCGCTCGGGGCGTACGACCGACGAGGAGTCCACCATGTCCACATCCCGCATCCAGCTCCGTGCCGCGCTCGCGGCGACCGCCGTGGTCGGTCTGCTCGGCCTCGCCGGGTGCGGGAGCGACCCCGCCCCCTCGGCCGGGTCACCCTCCGCCGCCCCGTCCTCCTCGGCCCCGTCCTCAGCGCCGTCCTCGGAACCGTCCACGACTCCGACACCGACGCCGGCCCCGTCCGAGGTCCCGATCACGGCCACTCCGACGCCGAACCTCGACTGGGGCGGCCCGCTGGCTCCTGGAGCCTTCGGGAGGATCAAGGCCGAGGGCAACGTACGTTCTCTCGTGCAGCAGGGCTGGATGACCCGCGACACCGCGCGCGAGGAGATCTGCGAGGGCAGGCACTGGAAGTGGGTCGACCAGGTCGGCGAAGGCGTCGACGTCATCTACGACCAGCAGGGCGAGATCGCCTCCTTCGGGATGAGCAAGCCCGTCCTGGAGACCGCTCGCGGCGTCACGATCGGCGACTCCCTGATGGTCCTCAAGGACATCTACGGGACCGGCTCCCAGGGGAACAACGACTACGGCCAGACGACCTGGCTCGTCCAGGAAGGCGACCGCTGGATCGGCTTCCTGCTCTCCGGCAACACCCGCGACGCGAAGATCGAGTTCATCGAGGTCTCCGTCGGCCGCCAGCCCGGACTGCTCCGCGACGGCTGCTGATCCCTCACGCCGGTCGCCTCCACCGCGGCGTACGGTGGAGAAGACCGGATCCCGTTCTCGTGGAGGTATCCCTTGTCCCGTCGTGCAACGGCTGCTGCCCTCGCCGCCTGCGCCCTGCTGACTCTCGCCGCCTGCGGAGAGGAGGCAGACCCCGACGACCGCAACGAGGTGAGCGCGAAGCTCGCCGACCCCGACGGGAAGAAGGTCGGGACCGTCGCGATCGAGGAGGACGACGGGGCCACCCAGATCAACGTCCGGGTGAGCGGCCTGCCGGCCGGCTACCACGGCTTCCACGTGCACACGACCGGCAAGTGCGAGGCCGACAGCACCGCCCCGGACGACCCGTCGAAGGCCGGCGACTTCCTCTCCGCGGGCGGTCACCTCAACCCCGACGACAGCGCCCATGGCGAGCACCTCGGCGACCTGCCGGCGCTCCTGGTGAACGAGGACGGCACCGCCAGCCTGGAGTTCACCGGCCCCTTCACCCTCGACGACCTCCGGGACGCGGACGGCAGCGCGGTCATGATCCACGCGGATCCGGACAACTACGCGAACGTCCCGGAGAGGTACGCCCCCGAGGGCCCTGACGAGGACACGACCAAGACCGGAGACGCCGGCGGCCGGATCGCCTGCGCGGTGATCGACGCCGGCTGACCGTCGCGAAATGAGGCGACGTACGCCGCCGGGTGGCCGCAGACTGGAACGGTGACCACCGATCTCACCCAGACTGACATGGCCCACCTGCGACGCTGCCTGGAACTGGCGGCGGAGGCGTTGGCGGACGGCGACGGACCGTTCGGGTCCGTCCTGGCGGACAGCACCGGCACGCCACTCCAAGAGGGTCGCAACCGCGAGCACTCGACCGGCGACCCGACCGCACACCCGGAGATCGAGCTCGCCCGCTGGGCGGCGCTCCACCTCGACCCGGTGGCCCGGGCCGGGGCGACGGTCTACACCTCGGGCGAGCACTGCCCGATGTGCTCGGCCGCGCACGGTTGGTCGGGGGTCGGACGGGTCGTCTACATCGCTTCTTCCGCGCAGCTGACGCAGTGGCGGGCCGGCTGGGGCGCAGCGGAGTCGCCGGTCCGGGCGCTGCCGATCCAGGAGGTCGCGCCGGCGGTCGATGTCGTCGGCCCCGTCCCCGAGCTGGTCGACGAGATCCGCAAGCTCCATGAGGCGGCAGCTCGGGCCTGACCACCGGTCGGGGCCGCACCTCGCGTCCTCGTGGGACAGTGATCGAGTGATCACCGCAGCAGACCTGGCGCAGGCGGTCGCTCCTGCGTTCGCGGAGCTGTCTCAGGCCGGAGAGACGACCCGGCCCGTGCTCGGCGTGGAGCTCGTCGAGGCCGACGGACCCATCCAGGTCGAGCGCGGCGACGTGGTCCTGGCTGTGGGCGTACGCTCGCTGGACGACGCTCTGGAGGTCATCGGCAAGGCACGCGACGCGGCGGCGCTCGTGCTCCGGCGTTCGTGGGCCGACCGCGACGAGGTGCGTCGCCGCTGCGCCGACCACGGGCTGCCGCTGCTGGCGATCCCGGACGAGGCGCCGTGGTCGCCGGTGATGGCGATGCTGAGGAAGACGCTCGAGGCCGCGCAGACCGGGCGGAGCCCGGAACCGGCCGACGACCTTTACTCCGACCTGTTCGACATGGCCGACAAGGTGGGCGCGTTGCTCGGGGCCCCGGTGACGGTCGAGGACGCCGCCTCCCGGGTACTGGCCTACTCCACCGGTCAGGAGGACGTCGACCAGGCGCGGATGTCGACCATCGTGGGCCGCCGGGTGCCGCGCGAGGTGCGCAACCATTTCCGCTCGGTCGGCGTCTTCCGACACCTCGCCCGCTCCGACGAGCCGCTCTTCGTGCCAGCGGCGAACCCGGGCACCCGGCCTCGATACGTCATCCCGGTGCGCGCGGGCGGCGAGTGGCTCGGATCGATCTGGGCCGTGGTGGACGAGCCACCCCGAACAACACGATCGGGCGAGCTGCGAGCCGCCGTCGACGTGATCGCCCTCTACCTGCTGCGCCTGCGTGCCCAGACCGAGCTGCACCGTCAGACACAGCTAGACCACGTCCGCACCGCGCTGCGCGGCGACACCACGGACCGACCCGACTGGCTCGGTCCGGAGCCGTGGCGGGTGGCTGCGCTCATCGGCCCGGAGGGCCTGGGCATCGAGGCGCGTGCCGAGCTGTGGGTGATCCTGGCGCGTCGGCACGGCTGGCGCCAGCCGGTCGTGGTCGACCTCGACGGGCTCCTGTACGCGGTGCTGTCCGACTCGTCCGGCCCCGGTTCGACCGCCTGGTTCACCGACCTGGTCCGCGCCGAGTCAGGACACAGCCCCACGGTCGGGCTGCGGCTCGGCTCCGCGGTGGAGACGCTCGCCGAGCTGATCCGGTCCCGGACCGAGGCGGCCGAGCTGTCCACCGTCGAGCTCACCGGCCGACGCCGGGCGGTGGCCGCGGTCGAGGACTGCTGGCCCGAGCTGGTGCTGGCTCGAGCCTTGGCGGGGTTGGCCGGGATGCCGCTGGTCTCTCCGGTCGCCAGGCTCACTGCTCCCGAGGCCGACCCCACGCTGCTCGCGACGCTCGAGGCCGTCGTCGACCACTGGGGCGAGGTCGGCCGGGCGGCGCGGGTGCTGGGGGTCCACCCCAACACCGTGCGCTACCGCCTGGCCCGACTCTCCGAGGCCTGTCCGCTCGACCTCGACGACCCCGCCCAGCGCCTGGCCGTACGCCTCGAGCTGGCGCGTGCCCGCGCCGACGCGGCCAACGGGTGAGGCTGTCGGCCGTTACCGCAGCGGGTCGACCGGGCGCAGCTCGTCGGGGCGTACGCCGGTGGCGATCTGCTCGGCGAGCAGCCGGCCGGTGACCGGGCCCAAGGTGATCCCCCACATGCCGTGGCCGCCGGCGACGAAGACCTTCGGGTCGCGCGTGGCCCCGACGAGCGGGAGCCCGTCGGACGTACACGGCCTGGCACCGACCCACTCGTCCTCGCGCTGGTCCAGGTGGACGCCCTTGAGGAGCGTCCTGGCCTCGGTCACCAGGGCCTGGATCCGCCGCGGGTCCATCGGCGCGTCGACGTCGCGGAACTCCATCATCCCCGCGATCCGCAGCCGGTCGCCGACCGGCGTGCAGGCCACCCGCTGGGTCGGGAAGTAGACCGGGCCTCGCGGCTGGTCGTCGACCTTGACCGTGAAGGAGTATCCCCGACCGGCCTGCACGATGCGCCGGACGCCGTAGTCGCGAGCGAGCCGGTTGAGGCGGGCGCCGGTGGACAGCACAGCGGCGTCGTACCGCTCCCCGGCGACCTCGACGCCCGAGCCCGAGCCCGAGCCCGAGCCCGAGCCCGAGGAGACCACTTCCTCCGCGTCGTGGTCCGCCAGGATCCGGCCTCCGCGAGCACGAACGGAGGCGGCGATGGACTCCACGTACGCCGCGGGGTCGATGAAGCGCTGGTCGCGGATCCGGATCGCGGTGGCGATGCCGCCGGCGAGCGCGGGCTCGTCGGCGCGAGCCGTCTCACCGTCGACGAGATCGAAGTTGATCTCCTGGCCGCTGGCCCGGATGTGCTCGAACTCCTCGAGCAGCGCCTTGCTGTCCTCCGCGGTCCGGAACGCGGCGGTGAACGGCTCGGCGAGCTTCGTCCTCGCCGTCACGCCGCCGCGCTCGAGGTCGTCGAAGGCCGCGAGCGCCCCGTTGTTGAGCGGGATCAGAGCCGCCATCGCGCGCTGCCACCGCGGGTGGGTGCAGTTGCGGCCGAACTGCGCCAGGAAGCGGAGCAGACGCGGGTTGGCGGTCGGCGGGATGTACACCGGGGAGGAGGGGCTGAGCACGGCCCGGAAGCCATAGGCCAGCACCGAGGGCTCCGGGAGGGGTACGGCCATGCTGGGCGTCAACCACCCTGCGTTGCCCCAGCTCGAGCCCGCGGCGACGTCGTCGCGGTCGACGACGGTCACCTCGACACCGGCCTCCTGGAGGAACCATGCGGTGGACAACCCGACCATGCCTGCGCCGACCACGACGACGCGCTCGGGACGTGAGTGCCTGCTGGAGTTCATGGCTCCATCGTCGGCCGCCACGCGCGGCTGCTCGTTGGCCGTCGCCCACAAGTTCAGGGGTTGCGGCTGTGCTCCCTCCACAACGGCACCCTGTTGTCCCCGCCACACCTTTCTTGCATTGACTGCAACTTGCACTCACTGCAAGAATAGCCCTGTGCCCACCTCTGCCCCTCCTTCGAACGCCCGCGAGCGCCAGAAGCGGGAGCGTCGGCTGGCGCTGATCGAGGCTGCTCAGCGACTGGTCGGCGAGCGTGGTCTCGATGACGTCACCGTGGAGGAGATCAGCGCCGCGGCGGGGTTGTCGACGCGTACGTTCTTCAACTACTTCGACTCCAAGGACGACGCGGTCCTCGGCATCCAGGAGATCGACCTGGACGCCGAGGTGCGCGCGCAGTTCGTCTCCGGCGGGCCGTCGGGGCGGCTGATGACCGACCTGGAGGCGCTGGTGGCGGGATTCCTCAGGAATGCCGCTCCCAACATCGAACAGGGCGAGCGGGCGATGCGACTGATGGTCTCCGAACCCCGCCTCGTCCAGCGACACATCGCCTGGCACCAGCGCGTCATCGGCGAGCTCGAGCAGCTGCTCGCCGAGCGACGTACGGCACGGCCCTCCCCTGTCGATGACGACACGATCGGGATGGTCGCCGGGCTGCTGATGCGATCGAGCGCGCTCGCCTGGGCGCGGTCGGGCTACGAGGGCGATGCGGTGGCGCATCTGCCCGAGGCCGTCGCCCAGCTCCGTCTGCTCCTCGACGACTAGCCACACCTCTCTCGGGACTTCTCACGTCACACGGGACCCGTGTGTCACCACCTCTTCAACTCCTGCCTGTTCAACTCCCGCCTGGAAGGTCCAACCCCATGAGTCATACGGTCGCGCCCGACGCGCCCGACAAGCCGTTGGTCGTGCTGACGCCGCGTACGATCTGGCTGATCTTCGGTGCTCTGATGGCCTCGATGTTCCTCTCCTCCCTCGACCAGACGATCGTGAGCACGGCGATGCCGACGATCGTCGGCGAGCTCGACGGGGTCGAGCACCAGGGGTGGGTGATCACCTCCTACATCATGGCGATCGCGATCGTGATGCCGCTGTACGGGAAGTTCGGTGACCTGTGGGGTCGCCGCTGGCCGTTCCTGGTCGCCGTCGCCCTGTTCACCCTCGGCTCGCTCTTCGGCGGGATGGCGCAGACCTTCCCCGAGCTGGTCGCCGCCCGCGGTCTCCAGGGGCTCGGCGGTGGCGGGCTGATGATCCTGTCCCAGGCGATCATCGCCGACATCGTGCCGGCCTCCGAGCGCGGCAAGTACATGGGCCCGATGGGCGCCCTTTTCGGTATCTCCGCCGTCATCGGACCGCTTCTCGGTGGCTGGCTCACCGACGGCCCGGGCTGGCGCTGGACCTTCTGGATCAACGTACCGGTCGGCATCATCGCGTTCGCGGTGGCCTGGTTCGCCCTGCGGCTGCCCTCGCACCGCTCCGGACGCCCGGTCGACTGGCTGGGGATCATGTTCATGGTGCTCTCCACCTGCGGCATCGTGCTGCTGACATCGTGGGAGTCGCTCGGCCACGACGGCTACGACTGGTCCTCGCCGCAGCTGCTCGCGCTGCTCGTCGGCACCCTGGCCTCGGTGGCCGCCTTCATCGTCACCGAGACCCTCGCGCCCGAGCCGCTGATCCCGCTGCGTCTCTTCAAGAACCCCACGTTCACGGTGACCACGCTGATCGGCCTGGTCCTCGGGATGGGCATGTTCTCGGCGATGGCGATGCTGCCGACGTTCCTGCAGATGTCGACCGGTGCCTCGATCACCAGCTCCGGGCTGCTGATGCTGCCGATGATGGCCGGCATGATGCTGACCGCGATCGGCTCGGGCATCGCGATCTCGAAGACGGGCCGCTACAAGATCTTCCCGATCGTCGGTCTGCTCATCACCGCGGCCGGGATCGCCTGGATGACCACGATCACCGGCGACATGTCGATGGTCGTCTTCGGGCTGATGATCTTCGTGCTCGGCGCCGGGATGGGCCTGGTCATGCAGACCATCGTGCTCGCCGTCCAGAACGCCGTCGACCCGCACGAGCTCGGCACCGCGACCTCGGCGAACAACTTCTTCCGGGAGATCGGTGCGACCGTCGGCACGGCGCTGTTCACGACCGTGTTCACCACGCGGCTGTCCGACAACTTCGGTGGCCTGGCCGAGAAGATGGCCTCCTCGGGGATGATGCCCGCCGACGGTGCCGGGTTCTCCGGCGGGAGCCTCACCCCGGCTGCTGTCGAGCAGCTGCCCGAGCCGCTCCACACCTGGGTCGTCGACGCCTTCACCGAGGCGCTCGCACCGGCGTTCTGGTACCTCGTGCCGCTGATCCTCCTCGGTCTCGCGCTCGCGCTGTTCCTCAAGGAGGTCAAGCTCTCCGACGAGGCCGGCATGGTCGCTCGCGGGGAGGCAGTCGCAGGCTGAGGCTTCCTTGACGGTCGCCGTGGCAGGGGGCATTCTCCTGTCACGGCGACCGTCCGCTCGAGGGACGTGCGCAGCTCTCGGAAAGGCATGCCATGCCCGCTCGCGCCCTGCCCCTCTCGATCGCGACGGTGTCCGCCCTCGTCGCGAGCATGCTGCTCGGTGTGGCACCGGCCTCGGCGGCTTCGGCCGGGGACGTCGTCCTGGAGACCCTCTCCAACCGGGCCGATCTGGTCTCCGACGGCAACGCGCTGGTGCGAGTCACCCTGCCGAAAGGCGCCGACCCGGACGACCTGAAGGTGTCGTTGAAGGACCGCGACGTCACCGGCGTCTTCGCGGAGCGGCCAAACGGCGAGATCGAGGGTGTCGTACGCGGCCTGCGGGTCGGGACCAACGAGCTGACCGCTCGCCTGCCTGACGGTCGTGGCGCCCGGCTCACGATCACCAACCACCCGCGCGGCGGGCCGATCTTCTCCGGACCTCAGCTGCAGCCGTGGCGCTGTCAGCCGACAGCGACGGATGCGCAGTGCAACCAGGAGCCGGCGATCAGCTGGCTCTACAAATCGACAAATCCACTGCTCGACGGGCTCCGGCCGTACGATCCCGCGAACCCTCCGCGTGACGTCGCCACCACGACCACCGACGAGGGCGTGACGGTGCCGTTCGTCGTACGTGTGGAGACCGGCTACCAGAACCGCGACCAGTACCGGATCGCCGTGCTCTGGCAGCCCGGCAAGCGGTGGCAGCGCTGGCGTCCGCAGCAGCAGTGGAACAACAAGCTGTTCATCCCGCACGGCGGCAGTTGCGGGGTCGACCACGAGGTCGGCACCGCGCCGACCAAGGACTACTCCGGCACTTTCGACCTGGGCGTCCCGCTCGTCGCCGACGCACTGGGCGACAGCCCGACCGTCGCCCTCGGGCGCGGCTTCGCGATGCTCTCGACCGCGCTGGCCAACACCGGCCACAACTGCACCGTCACCAGCGCGGCCGAGTCGCTGATGATGGCCAAGGAGCACCTGGTCGAGACGTACGGCGACCTGCGCTACACGATCGGCAGCGGCTGCTCCGGCGGCTCGATCGCGCAGCAGACGATCGCGAACGCCTACCCCGGGATCTACCAGGGCCTGGTCGTGACCTGCTCCTACCCCGACTCGCTCTCGCCTGGCCTGCAGTTCTCCGACTACCACCTGCTCCGCAAGTACTTCGAGAGCTCCCAGCGGCTCACCGATGGCAGGTTCTGGAACCCGCTGCAGTGGGCGGCGGTCGAGGGCCACCTGCTGCCGCTCAACGCGGTCACCGCCGACGAGGGCCTGTTCAAGCAGGCGGTCATGCCGACGCACCCGTGCGCCGGGGTCAGCGACCGGGAGCGCTACGACGCGGAGAGCAACCCCGGCGGCGTACGCTGCTCGATCATCGACGGCGCCATCAACATCTTCGGCCCGCGGCCGAAGAGCGTGTGGACGCCCCAGGAGAAGCAGATCGGGCGGGGCTTCGCGGGCTCGCCGCTGGACAACACCGGCGTGCAGTACGGCCTCGAGGCGCTCCGTGCCGGGGCGATCACCCCGGAGCAGTTCGTCGACGTCAACGAGAAGATCGGCGGGCTCGACATCGACGTCCAGCCGCGGGCACAGCGCTCGGTCGCGGACCCGACGGCGCTCACCAACGCCTACCGCAGCGGGATGGTCAACACCGCCAGCAACCTGTCCGACGTGGCGATCATCGACCACCGCGGGCCCGACCCGGGCATCGCGCACGACGCCCGCTGGTCGTGGGCGATGCGCGACCGGCTGACCCGGGAACAGGGGCACGCCGACAACCAGGTGATCTGGTACGGCGTGACACCCCTCATCGGCGACCCGAGCTACTCCAAGGAGGCACTGCTCGCGATGGACCGCTGGCTGGCCTCGGTGGAGGCGGACGAGCGTGACGTACCGCTGGCGGACAAGATCGTCCAGGACCGTCCCGGCGACCTGCACGACCGGTGCACCCAGACCCAGGGAGTCTCCAGCGAGGACGGCCTGTTCCTGCCGGTCGCCGACCCGCTCGTGGACGACCTGACCGGCGGCGCGCTCGACGGCCTGAACCCCGCCCTCAACCCGGTCCTGGACCCCGCACTCAACCTCGTCGTCGACCCGGTCTCGGACCTGGTGTGCGGGCTCGGACCGGTCAGCGACCTGGTCAAGACCGACTTCGCGACACCCCGGATCGTGGCCGGCGACAACAACCACTCCGACAACGCCAAGTGCCAGCTCAAGCCGCTGCGTCGCACCGACGACTACGGCGCCTTCGGCCTCACCGACGCCCAGTGGAAGCGGCTGGAGGCCGCCTTCCCCAGCGGGGTCTGCGACTACAGCAAGCCAGGTGTGGGCTTCACCAGGACCGTGCCGTGGCTGACCTACCAACGAGCCGACGGCTCGGTCGTCCACGGAGGTACGCCGATGGGCACGGCGCCGCAGTCGGCGCCGTTCGGTGGCGCGGCCGACGAATAAAGGCCAGCCGTCATCGGCGACTCGCCGCTAAGGTCTCGCCCATGCCTTCTCCGGAGCCGACCTTCGTCCTCGTCCACGGCGCCTTCGCCAACTCGTTCTCGTTCGCACCGCTGCAGGCAGAGCTGGCGCTGCGCGGGTTCCGCTCCCTCGCGGTCGACCTCCCCGGCCACGGCTTCGAGGCGACGTTCCCCGCGGCCTACCAGGCGCCTCAGGACCTCGCCGAGCTCGCCTCCGCCCCGGGTGGCATCAAGGGCGTCACTCTCGCCGACAACGTGGCTCGCCTCGTCTCGGTGCTCGAGCGGGCCAAGGAGCACGGCCCGGTGATCGTCGTCGCGCACAGCCGCGGCGGGATCACCCTGACCGCGACCGCCAACGCCCGCCCGGACCTGATCGACTCGATGGTCTATGTCTCGGCCTGGGCCCCGGTGGGGCTCGATGCGGTCGCGTACAACGCCGAGCCGGAGATGGCCTCCTTCGACGCCTCCGCGCTGATCGGCGCGGCCGCCGCGAACCCCGCCGATGTCGGCCTGCTGCGCTGCAACTTCCGAACCGCCTCCCCCGAGGTCCTCGTCGGCCTCAAGCACGCCTTCATGGCCGACGGCACCGACGACGAGTTCCGTACGTTCCTCAACACCTTCCAGCCCGACGAGAACCTCGACGCCGGTGGCCCCGAGGACCGCGCCCAGGCGTCGACATGGGGAACGGTGCCCCGCGCCTACGTGCGCCTCAGCGAGGACGTCAGCATGCCGACGGCGATGCAGGACCGGCTGATCCGCGAGGGCGACGCCCTCACCCCGGACAACCCGTACGCCGTCCACACCCTGACGTCGAGCCACCTCGGCTGGCTCGTCCACCCGGCCCCGGCCGCCGACCTCCTCGCGGAGATCGCGGCCGGCTGACGAGGCAGCTCACAGCGCACTCACCACGGCACGGGTCCGTTGGCGTCGACGAACGTCCCTGACGGGGCGTCGTCGGGCAGGGTCGCCGCACGGACGATCACCTCGGCGGCCTGGTCCGCCGTGGTGGGCGCGTTGTCCCGGTTGATCGGGGTCAGGTCGGTCTGCACGAATCCCGGGCACACCGAGGTCACCTTGACGGGAGTCTCGGTGAGCGCCTTCGCCAGCGCGATGGTCACGTTGTTCAGCGCGGCCTTCGACGACTGGTAGGCGGGCACGACCATGCCGTAGTAGGGAGAGTCCGGGTTGGTCTGGTCGGCCAGTGAGGCCATCGTCGTCGTCACGTTCACGATCCGCCCCGCCTCGCTCTTCCGGATGAGCGGCAGGAACGCCTCGAGGACAGCGACCACGCCGATCAGGTTGGTCTCGTACGTGAGCCGGAACATCTCGAGGTCGACGACCTCGGCCGGTTCGGGGTTGGTGGCCTCCGGAAGGACGCCGGCGTTGTTGACCAGAACGTCGAGGTGCCCGTACGTCGCGGCGACATGATCAGCAGCGCGCTGCACGCTGTCGCGGTCGGTGACGTCCAGCTGGAGTACCGAGGCCGAGTGGCCGTCGCGGTTCAGCCGTTCGACTTCGGCCTCGAGAGTCTCGGGACGGCGGGCGGTCAGGATGACGTGGCTGCCGCTCTGGGCCAGCTGGCGTGCCGTGGCCTGGCCGATTCCGCGGCTGGCTCCGGTGACAAGGGCGACCTTCATGTGCTTCCCATCGTTCGAATTGGTTCCTTCATGAACCATTCAACCGATGTCGCCCCGCCAGTTCTGGCGGCAATCAGACGTCGCGTGCCAGGTCCCCACGGACCAGGGTCGTCGCCGCACTCCAACGCCGCGAAATCGTTTTCCGACCCTGGCTCGCACCTGATTCACTTCTCCGGTGGCATCCTCCCCCGGCTCCCTGTGGCACACCCTGATCCATCTCCGTGGCAACCCGCGCGCATGCGTGTGGACGGAGCCGATGTGGGGTCTGTCGATGGCGCTGGTGCTGCCGTACCTCTCCGTCTTCATGCTCACCCTCGGGCTGCACGACGCACAGATCGGCCTGCTGGCGACGGCCGGGATGATCTCCCAGGTGTTCTTCGGGCTCGCCGGCGGCATCATCACCGACCGGATGGGACGTCGGCTGACGAACGCGGTCTTCGACGTGATCGCCTTCGTGATCCCCTGTCTGATCTGGGCATTCGCCCAGGACTTCTGGGCCTTCCTGGCCGCGTCGCTGCTCAACGGGGCGCTGCAGGTCACCGCGAACGCCTGGGACTGCCTGATGGTCGAGGACGCCGAGCGCGACCAGCTCACCGGCATCTACTCGCTCGTGCGGGTCGCGGCCGACTGCTCGGCGCTCTTCGCCCCGATCGCCGCCTTCATGGTCGCGCAGTTCGGCCTGGAGCCGGCGGTGCGGGTGCTCTTCATCAATGCCGCGGTCGTGATGCTGGCCAAGGTCATCCTGCTGTACGCCGCCTCCACCGAGACCCGACAGGGCCGGATCCGGATGGAGCAGACCCGACACGAAAGCCTCTGGCGGCTCTTCGTCGGTTACCGCGAGGCCGCGAGGCTGCTGGCCCACTCGCGCGGCTCGCTGCTGGCGCTGGCCATCGCCGCCGTCGTCGCGGCCGTCACCCTCGTCAACGCCACCTTCTGGCAGGTCCTGGTCAACCAACACCTGCACGTGCCCGACCCGGTGCTGCCGTTCTTCCCGATGGTGCGCTCGCTGCTGTCGGTGCTCTTCCTCTTCACCCTCATCCGCCGGCTGACCTCGGGGCACGACCTCAAGCAGGCGACCTTGTGGGGCTTCGGCATCTACCTGGCCGGCCAGCTCGTGCTCGTCGTGATCCCGGCCGGCGAGGGTGACGCCGGCGTCGTGACGTACGCGCTTCTCGGGGTGTGCCTCCTCCTCGACGGCTTCGGCGCGGGGATGCTCTTCATGCTCTCGGAGTCGCTCGTCGCCTTCCACGTCGACAAGGACGAGCGGTCACGGGTGATGGCGCTGCAACGCACCGCGGTGATGCTCGCCGCCGCCCCGTTCGGCTGGATCTCCGGTTGGCTCTCCGGGATCGACCGCACCTATCCGTTCTGGCTGACCACCGCGTTGCTCGCGATCGGCCTGGTCACGACTGCCGTCTGGTGGACCGGGCCTCGCAGCGAGCAGCCGGTCGAGGTCGTGACGGCGGATCGAGCCTGACTGGCGTGCGGTCCTGGACGCCCTCGCTACCGAGTGGGGGGACTCCAGCAACACGGGCGCCCGGACCGCACCCGGAAGTGATAGCACGCATCCTGCGCCGAGCGTCACCAAACCTCGACATCTGGTAACGGATGTTCTCAGTCGAGCCGGCCGTGCATGTCTGCCAAGAGATGACCCACGAGCTGGGCCGGCGCGTCCTCCTGCAGGAGGTGGCCGGCGCCCTCGATCCAGGACAGACGCGCGTGCGGCACGCGTTCGTGCAGCCACTCCGCGTACTCGGGCGGAAGTATCCGGTCTTGACGTCCCCAGATGATGTGCAGCGGGAGCGAGAGCTCGCCCAGCAGGGGCTCGTACTCGGCGGTGTCGGCCTGGTGGATCTGGCTGTACTGGCGATAGAAGGCGGCCTGTCCCTCCGGTCGGCGCCACGGGTCGAGGAAAGCCTCCAGGACACCGGGACGGAAGCCGACCTCCGTCGCGTTCCTCAGGTGGCTCGCGACCAGCGCTTCGTGAGCGTAGGACGGGAGCTGGTCGAAGACGTCCGGATGGTTCAGGATGAGCCGGAAGAGACCGCGCTCCCACTCGCCACCGCTGACGGCATCGAAGAGCGTGAGGTCGCGGTAGGCGGCACCTTCGATGAGCAGTGCGCGCAGCGCTATCGCGCCCCCGATGTCGTGGGCGACGATGCTGGGGCTGGACAGCCCCCAGTGGTCCAGCAATCGCGTGAAGTTCTGCGCTTGGGCGGCCAGGCTGAGGTCTTGGCCTTCGTGCTTCTCCGAGGCGCCGAAGCCGAGATGGTCGAAGACGTAGACCGTGCGCTGGCGCGACAACGCCGGAGCGATGTCGCGCCAGAGGTACGACGAGTACGGCGTGCCGTGCACGAGGACGATCGGTTCGCCCCTGCCGAGCACGCTCCACCGCACCGTCCCACCCGGCGTCGGAAACTCCTGGTCCAGGACCCAATCCACTGCTCTCGCCTCCCGTCACGCGCAGCGGGTGCCTTGGTAACGACTCAGATCGACGTTACCCAGCGGCTCAAGTCAGGGCGAAGGTGCTGGAGCGCCGTCCCGCGGTGCCGCCGACGGTGAGCGCGCCGCGGGCGTGCTGGAGGTAGTCGCCGCGGTCCGTGGCCACCTGCAGCGAGATCCCGCCCTTGACCGGGATCCGTCGGAAGCTGGCCTCAGCGGCGTACGCCGGGCCGGGCTCGACCGGGGCGATCCGGATCATGCCGCCGGTGACCCGGACATATCGGTCCGGGAAGTTGACCGACTGCAGCGACTCCGACCCGTCGCCCGCCAGACCGGGAACGAAGCGGAACTGGCTGTCGGCGAGCTCTCTCGGGGCATGGTCCACCCGCACGGCGTACTCGTAGTGGCGTACGAACGAGCCCGGCGCGTCCAGCGGGGTGAGCCGTACGATCGGCCCGCCCTTCCCGACCGGGACCCCGAACATGGGTGTGCCGTCCGCGTGCCACACCACCTTCTGAACCCGAGCGTGCCGGTTCGGGTCGTAGAGGGGGTCGCCGGTGATGTCGCGATAGTCCCGGGCGTGGTAGACGAGGACGTCGGTCACGCCGTCCTCGGCGACCGTGAACGAGTTGTGCCCTGGGCCGTACTGCCCGGTCTGCACGTTCGTCGTGAACACCGGATCGGGGCTCTTGACCCACGACGCCGGGTCGAGCAGGTCGGCGTCGGCCGAGGCGGTGAGCAGGCCCATGCAGTAGCGCGAGTCGGTGGCGCTGGCCGAGAACGTCATGAAGACGCGCCCGTTGCGGACCAGCACGGCGGGCCCCTCGTTGACCTTGAAGCCCTGCACCTCCCAGCTGCGGGTCGGCGTCGCGATCCGTGCCGGGAAGGTGCTGATCGCGAACGGGGAGCTCATCTCGGCGATGTAGAGGCTGGTGTTCACCGCGATCTCGGGCTCGCTCTGCGCCCAGACCAGGTAGCGGCGGCCGGCGTGCTCGAAGGTGGTCGCGTCGAGGGCGAAGCTCTGCCACGGCGTGACGATCTGCTGCGGCGCGCCCCAGCCCGCCGGGTCTCGCGGGTCGGCGAGCGCCGACTCCATGACGTACATCCGGATCCGGAAGACGTCGTCGGAGTCGCCGGCCGCAAAGTAGACGTACCAGCGACCGTCGATGCGGTGCAGCTCCGGCGCCCAGATGTGACCGCCCATCTTCCCGCTGGCGGGGCGGCGCCAGATCACCGACTCCGCCGCGGTGGCGAGGCCTGCGAGCGAGGCCGATCCGCGGATCACCAGACGGTCGTACTCGGGCACGGAGCCGGTCAGGTAGTACATCCCGTCGACGGGCCGGGTGACGAACGGGTCGGCCCGGCGCTCGACGAGCGGGTTGAGGGTCGGCACTCCCCAGATCTCGGCGTCGCCGGGCATCGGCGTCGGCGGCGCCGCGGCGGCCGGCGCGACGTGCCCGGCGAGGGCGGCCGCGGCCCCGAGGCCGACCCCGGCCTGCAGGAGGTGTCGTCTGCTGAGGCCGGCCCGGAGACTGAGGTGGTTCAGGTGATCGGACATGGATGCTCCCCTACCGGGTCTGGATGCGGATGAAGGTCACGGAGTACGGCGCGAACGTGCGCGTGAAGGTGCTGTCCACGCCGCGGATGGTGCTGGTGACCGGCTTGATGGGCTGCGCCGTACGGGTGTTCTGCGCCTCCGGGTCGCCGCTGATGACGGTCATCTGCGCCCTGGAGGCGACCTTGACGCCGAGGTCGACGCGGGTGACCGCCGGCTCGGCCTGGGCGTTGACGACCTTGACCAGCAGGTCGCCGGTCGCCTCGTCACGGGTGACCACCTGCGCGAACGGCTCGGTGACCTGGTCGTCGTCGAACTCCTGGAAGAGCTGGCCGTCGAGGAAGAGCCGGACGTGGGTGCCGCGGACCTCGATGCGTACGTCGTAGGTTCGCCCGGTCTCGACCGAGTGACCCTCACGGGCGACCAGGGTCTCCTTGCCGCCGTTGGTGGCCTTCTCGACGACGGTGCGGGTGTTGTTCCAGCCCCCGATGTTCCACCAGTAGAAGTTGCCGGAGTCCTTCACCCCGAACGCGACCAGGAAGCCCTCGGCGCCGGACAGCTTCTTGGCCTTGAGCTTGATGTCGTAGTCGCTCGCGGTGATGTCCGCGGCCCCGACCAGGGTGTCCTGGGCGGCAGCGTCCGTCTGGGTGTAGGCACCGTCGACGACCGACCAGCTGCCTCGGTTGGCCAGGGAGCTCCAGCCCTCGGCGTCTCCGTCCTGGAAGTCGTCGGCGAACAGCTCGGTGCCGTCCGGCGCGGTGACCGACACGTCGTCGTACGCCGCGGAGGTGGCCCAGGTGGAGAGGCCGACGCCGCCGGTGATGGGCTGCGCCTCGATCACCTTGCCGGTCGCCTCGCTGGGTACGACCCGGTCACCGACGTTGTTCATGAACAGCTTCTGGACCTCGTAGCTCGCCGAGCTCCAGGACTGGTCGTTGTCGAACCAGATCATGTCCGGGCGCCACTGCACGTGGTCGATGTTGGCCAGCAGCGGGGCGTAGGAGGCGAGCCGCACGACGTCGGCGTTGCGCTCGAGCCCGGTCATGTACGCAGCCTCGGACAGCGCGTTGAAGAGCTTGTTGTCCTGGGAGGCGTACTCACCGAGGAAGACCTTCGGCCCGTTGCGGTCGTAGCTGTCGTAACGGTCGTTGTTCTGCAGGAACCAGGTCGGGGAGTTGTAGTAGTGCTCATCGACCATGTCGACGCTGGCGGCCCGGTTCTGTGCCCAGTGCTGGTCGAAGAGCGCGCCCTGGTCGTCGGGGCCGGAGTTGCTGATGATCGTGATCTCCGGGTAGCGCGCCTCGATGGCCGCGCGGAACTTCTCGAACCGCTCGAAGAACTCCGTCGGCAGGTTCTCCTCGTTGCCCACACCGAGGTGGGTGAGTCCGAACGGCTCCGGGTGTCCCATCTCCGCGCGCAGGGCGCCCCACTCGGAGTCGACCGGGCCGTTGGCGAACTCGATCAGATCGAGGGTGTCCTGGATGTAGCGCTGCAGCAGGGCCTCGTCGTCGGTGACCCGGTTCTGGCCGCAGCCGGTGACCAGCGCCGGTACGACCGGCAGCGGCATCGCCCCGATGTCCTCGGCGAACTGGAAGTACTCGTAGTAGCCCAGTCCGTAGGACTGGTTGTAGCCCCAGAAGTTGGCGTTCGTCGCGCGCTCCTCGACCGGGCCGACGGTGTCCTTCCACTGGTAGGACCTGGCGCGCTGCCAGCCGGAGGCGGCGTCGTAGCCGGACATGCTGCCGGTGTTGACGAGACAGCCGCCCGGGAAGCGCACGAACTCGGGCTCGAGCGCGGCGATCTTCTCGGCGAGGTCCTTGCGCAGCCCGTTCTCGCGTCCCATGAAGGTGTCCTCGGGCATCAGCGAGACCATGTCGAGGCGGAGGGTGCCGACGCCCTCCCCCTGCAGCCACAGCCGTGCGGAGTCGGTCGTGGACGTCGCGGTGAAGGTGCCGGCGTACTTCTTCCAGGTGTCGCCGTCGGCCTGGATTCGCACCGGGTCGGCGTACGAGGTGGCGCCGGTCTCGTCGCGCAGCGACACGGTCAGGGGCGTGCCGTTGGCGGTGTCCGAGCGTGCCCAGACCGAGAAGTCGTAGCTCTTGCCGGCCTCGAGCGCGACGCCGTTGTTCCAGCCGCCGTTGGAGACGCCGTACGTGCCGCCGGCGGTGTTGGTCAGGGACAGCTGCAGATAGGTGCGGTTGCGCTCGTTGAGCCGGGAGCCGTCGTTGACGGGGGTGGCGGTGCCGCTGCCTCCGCCCTCGCCTCGCGGGGTCCAGGCGGTCAGCCCGGTGTAGGAGCGGTTGTCGGCCGGCAGGAACTCGAAGGACCGGTTCCGCACGAGCTCGGCGTAGAGACCGCCGTCGGCCGCGTAGTTGATGTCCTCGAAGAAGACGCCGTACATCGAGTCGCTGATCTCGGGCCCGGCCTGACCGGCGTGGGCTGTGATCGTGTAGTCGGGTTCGGGTGCAGCGGCTCGTCGGTCCGCGCCGAGGCTGGGCGCTGCGTAGGACAGGGGCAGGGCGAGGACGGTGGCGGCGGACAGGACGGTCAGCAGACGGATTCTGTGCACGATGGTCTCCTCAGAACACGCGGTAGGCGGTGCGGATGCGGTCCAGCTCGGCCTTGGTCACCGGCAGAACGGTCCCGTGGCGGGGGCGGCTGGGAAGCTGGTAGTCGCTGGAGATCCGGAAGAAGCCCGAGTCCAGGTCGGTGGTCTCGAACGGCACGTACCCGCGGCCGCCGAACTCGTCGATGAACAGGTACCACTTGTCCTCGGTGTTGGACTTGAAGATCGTCGGCCCCTCGCCGCGGTCGATGCCGGGGTTCTCGGCGGTGGCCTTGCCGATGCACTCGGCGACGAAGTCCCAGTCCAGGTCGAGCAGCGAGGTGGCCTTCTCCTCGACGATGAACTTGCTGCAGGGCGTCGTCGAGGTGTTGTTCCGCTCGTCCTTGGTGAACCGGTAGTAGGTCCCCTCGTGCTCGACGACGGTGGAGTCGATCACCGAGTAGCCCGGGTCGATCCACACCTGGGGCTCGCTGAAGGTCCGGAAGTCCCGGGTGGTGACGTAGACCATCCGGTTGTGGGTGTTGCCGGCGTGCTCGGGGTCGGACTCGTCGTAGAGCTTCGAGGCCCAGAAGACGACGTACGCACCGATCCCCTCGTCGTAGTAGGCCTCGGGCGCCCAGGTGTTCCCGGCCTGTGGCGAGGACACGCGGACGTGGCGCTGCTCGGACCAGTTCACGAGGTCCGTGGACTCCCAGATCTCGATGTAGCGGCTCCCGCGGCGCTGTGCCGCGTCCCAGTCCCCGTTACCATAGATCTTGAGGTCGGTGGCGATCAGGTAGAACTTGTCGCCCTCCGGGGAGCGGATGATGAACGGGTCGCGTACGCCCTTGTCGCCGTGCTGCGACCGCAGCACCGGCTGGCCGCCGTTGAGCTCGTCCCAGTGGAGCGGGTCGTTGCCCCTGCTGGCGGCGAGGTAGACCTGCTCGCCGTCGGCCGTCCCCTCACCCGTGAAGTAGGCGAAGGTGTAGCCCTCGAGCGGCTCCTGCTTGGGCAGCGGCAGGACCGTCAGCCGGAACTGCCGCTTGTCCTTGACCTTGCCCAGGCTCACGGTGGCGTTGAGTGCCAGGCGGACGGCCTTCTCGCCGTACGCAGGCCGGCTGACCTCGCCGGTCGGGGTCACGATCGTGGGCTCGCTGGAGGTCCAGCTGACGGTGGTGCCGTGCAGGCCCTGGGTCGGCAGCGTGATGTTGCCGCGGATCTGATCGGCGTCCCAGACCTTGAGCGCTGCTGCGGCGCGGGTGACCTTCTCCTCGTCGCTGATGTCGGCGGGAACGTTGACGGTGAACGCCTCGGGCTGGCTCGCGGAGCCGTGGGTTGCGGTGGCGGTGAGGGTCACGGTGGCGTCGGAGCTGCCGTAGGGCGGGCGGGTGACGTCACCGGTCGCGGAGACGACAGCTGGGTCGGAGGAGGCCCAGGTGAAGGTGGAGCCGTTCGGGCCGCTGGCCGGGAGCGAGAGGTCACTGACGACTCGAGACGTGTCACCGAGTTCCAGCCAGGCGAGGTCGCGCTCGACGCGCTGCTCGTCGGTGACGTGGCCCAGCTCGTGGACCTCTGCCGCCGTCAGTGCGCGGTCGTACATCCGGAAGTCGCGCAGCTGCCCCTTCAGGTGACGGTCGCCGCTGTAGACGGATCGACCGAGGTAGTTCGCGGTCGTGACCCCGTTGCCGATCTGAGCGGGCGTGATGGTCACGCCGGTGCGGCGGGCGACCTCGACACCGTCCTCGTAGAGCACCGCGGTGCCGTCGGCGAGCGTGTAGCTGATGGTCTTCCAGGTGTCTCGGGCAAGGTTTCGGCCGGCCGTGACCGTCTGCTCGGTGCTCCAGTTGCCGGTGGCGATCGACGTCCGGTAGGCGTTGCCGGTCGTGAACAGGTAACCGTTGCCCGAGCCGTTGGAGCCGGTGTTTCCGAGGCCCCAGATGAAGTAGGGCGTGGCCTGGTCCGCTGCGATCTTCACCTCGAGGGAGACGGTGATCGACGTCAGCCCGGCCATCACGTCGTTCGGCAGCCTGACGTGGCCGTTGGTGCCGCCGAGGGACAGCCCCTCGCCGCCGAGCCAGGTCGCATCACCGGAGATGGTGCCGTTGCGACCGGCGCCCGACTCGTCGACGACCGTGGTGCCGGTGGTCTGGTCGAGGGGATAGTGGACGACGAGCCCTACGTCGCTCGCGCCCTGCGCCGGCGCGGTGGTCGCCAGGCCGGCCAGGATCAGGGGCAACGACGCGAGCGCCGCCAGAGTGCGCGCGAGATGCTTCCGGCGCGGGTTGTCGGGGGTCGGTTTCGACTGGTCCATCTGCGCTCCAGGGTCAGCTTTGGACAAACGCCGGGCTACTCATGTGTGACTGCGATCACATGAATGTGAGCGCTAACATAACCAGGGGGTTGAGGCTGTCGTCAAGAGCCGCCGGCCAAGTCTCTTGGGTGGTCCCGCCGACTGCTCCCCGACGGCGCGGCGGACGAGAACGAAGGAAACCCCCGCCGTTCCTACCGTGTTCTGGCTGGTCAGACCCGCGTACCCGTTGAATTCGGATCCGCTCAACAACGACGTATGGCTTCACCGCAGGCAGATGGCGGCTGGGTCTCGTACGCCGGGGCGCGCGGAGCCACCACGCAGTTCGACGAAACACGGCTGTCCGATCAGGGCGGGACTCCTGCGGCGCTCCCGCCCGACTGCGAAGGCGAGGTCAACTAACGCAGTGTGGCAATACGACCCAACCACGCTGGACACCCGTCAAAGAGTCACGCGCCGGGATTCGTCTACAAGGTCGCGGCGACGGTCTCAGCGTGCGATGTCCTGGACCATCACGGCAACACTCGGCCACAGAGTCCGGCGGGTTCCGCATCCGTCCTCGTCCACCTGTACGGCGCCATCTTCACCTCGACGGTTCCGACAGATCAACAGCTCAGCTCCTGCTGATGACACCGCGAACGGGATCGGCGGGATCGAGTCCCAGCGATGCTCATCGAAGGTCGGGTCAAGCTCCACGGGCCCTCGTTTCGGACGTTCAGCCCGCTCCGCGGGCGACGGCGGGCGGCCCATCTGTGGTGGCGTCCCGAGCCGTTCGATCCCGGCGAGGATCTCCTCGCTGGTGAACGGGCGATAGCCACCCGGAAGAATTCGGTACGCCGCCGGCCCGGTCGCACCGTCACAGAGCCTCATCAGGTCAGCGAGCTGGGACGGCACCCGTCGCCACCCATCACGCAGGGAGCCCAGCGCATCGCCCGGTGCGGGAGGTCGCAGTGTGGCGTACGCCTCAGGGTCCGCTCGCCGCAGCCGCTCCATGGCCTGCCGCCAGGACAAGTCAGACCAGGATGTCGCATCATCGGCAGAGTCCCACCACATCTCGCCGTCCCCGCCGAGCACCGGGACATAGTCAGAGCCGCCGCGCCCACCGCTCACCGGGCTTCCCGTCTCCAGACCGTCCGCGACCTCCTCGAGCATGGCGAGAAGACTCGGCCACACCTTCTTCCCGACATAGCCGAACTCGTACTCGACGACCTTCACTGCGCCTCGATCGTCTCCGTCACCGTGCTCGATCACCAGCGTCGCACCAGAGCCATCGACAGCGAACTCGATCCACTCGAGCTCATCCGGGATGTCACCGGCCCAGTCTCGGACACCGTCGAGGAGCTCGAAGCGACGAACCTTCGATGCCGGCATCAGGCTGACACTCGGCGCCAACAGGACTCCGGCGTTGAGTTCACCATCCACGACGGTGAGCAATGTCGCGAGCTGAGGGTCCAGATCGAACTTCGCCACCAGGTCCTTGATCACCTCGGCAGGAGCCGGCGGTCGAGCCCTGCCCAGGTTGTACGGCGCCCACTCCTCCAACCACGCTCTGATGCGCTCCCAGGCAGCAGTGACCTCGGGAACGAACGGCACTTGCACGGAGGACTCGGAAGGCATGGCGCGCATCATTGCAGGCACCACCGACATCAACGTTTGTGCAGCGCAGAACCTCAGAGGCACGAGGCCTACCAAGCACGTCCGGGTGGAGTCCGGGGCCACAAACCGGCGAGGCGGGCGTATGACAATGAAGAACCCCCGTCATCCCTACCCTATTCGGGCTGGTCAGACGAGGGTTTCTATCCGAGCCGCCTGTCGGAATCGAACCGACGACCTTCTCATTACGAGTGAGACGCTCTGCCGACTGAGCTAAGGCGGCGAACCGTCAGCCGTTACCGCATGAAGCGGGTCTGGTTGAGCGGACCGGATGAGTGTACCGAGACTGCGCGCTCGACACTAAAACGGTGCGCCTCGACGTGCTCGTCGATGGTCATGCGGGTGGGCTTGCCCTTGCCGATGAGGCGGCCCAGGCGGCGTACGCCGTGCTTCATTGTTGCTGTGCTCTTCTCTGAACGTGGGTCAACCACCGACTGCGGACACAGGGGTGGTGATTCAATGATGACCGCCGGCGATTCATAGAGGTAGACGATCTTTCCTTGGAAAGTCATAGGATGTCTCTATGTTGTCGCTGCACCAGCTCCGCGTGTTCCTCGCGGTCTACGAGCATGGCTCGCTGACCGCGGCGGCCGACGAGCTCGGGTATGCGCAGCCGTCGATCTCGGAGCAGGTCAGAGGCCTCGAGCGTACGCTCGGCGTACAGCTCTTCCGGCGCGTCGGGCGTGGGGTGGTGCCGACCGGGGTGGCCGACGAGCTGAGGCCGCACGCGGAGCGTACGGTCGCGGCCGCGGAGGACGCGCGCAAGGCTGTGCAGGCGGTAAAACAGTTCGAGACCGGGACGATCCGGTTCGGGATGTTCGGGATCGCGCGGCTCTACGGCGGCGCCGGTCTGGTGGCGGACGTGCTCGACCGGTACCCGGGCGTGCGCGTCGAGCTGACGGGGCAGAACTCAGCCGAGGTCCAGGAGGACCTGCGACGCGGACGGCTCGAAGCGGCGATGCTGCTCGTCGGCAGCGTCTCCGGTCCGGGCCTGAAGGTCACGCCCGTGGCACGCGACGAGCTCGTCTACATCTCGGCCGACCCCGCTCACCTGGCCACACCGGTCACCCCGCACCGGCTCTCGCTGGCCTCGCTGGTCATGTCCGACACGAGCTGGAGCGCCGAGGACCCGACCCGGGTCACCATCCGCAACCTGCTCCATGAGACCGGTCGCAACCCACCCAGCCGGATCGAGGTCGAGGACATCGAGACGGCCGTCGAGCTGGTGGGGATGGGCTATGCCGACAGCGTCATCGCCAAGGGAGCAGCCGAACAGCTGCTCCCCCGGCTGGCGCCGAAGGCCGGCTGGGTGTCGCTGCGGCCCAGGACGTACGACACATTCGCCGTCGTCCACCGCACCGACGCCACCCTCTCCCCCGCCGCCACGCTGATGATCGAGCTGGCCACCAAGCGGATCCAGGCCATCGCGGACCCGGTCCACCGGCGCTAGGCCCGGTGTGGCTCAGTCGCAGCCGTAGCCGTCGTTGTCGGCGTCGAGGCGCCACGGGTCAGAGCTGTTGTTGACCCGGACAGGCTTCTTGTAGCCCGGGATCTCGCCGCAGTCGCGGTCGTTGGTCGAGGTCGCGTTGAAAACCTGCTCGCCGTTGGCGTAGGTGTAGTCCAGACCCGAGACGCGCTTCTTCAGGTAGAACGACGCGGACACGTCGGCGCGCCGGTTGGCGTCGCCGGCGAACTTCCAGCGGTAGTAGCGGCTGACCTTCGGCGTCACGATCACGGCGCACTTGCCGTACTTGTTCGTGACGCAGGAGGTCACGCTCATCCAGCGGCCGCTGGCCCTCTTCTGCAGGTGGATGCGCTTGCCCTTGATCGGGTTGCCGCCCGCGGTCAGCTTGCCGACGGGACGGTAGGACCTCGTCCCGTACGGCTTGGCGGAGACCTTGATGACCTTGGTGATGACCTTGGCCGACACGGTGGCCGGCGGCGTGGCTGCGTGGGCGGGCTGGCTGATGACGGGGGCGACCGCGATCGCCAGGGCGGCGACCGCAGAGGCAGCGAATGCCTTCGTCGTCGAACGGACTCGCTGGTTCATGATCACGTGCTCGTGACCCTTCTTCTCGAGGTGAAATGACGAGAAGTGATCCTCTGGGTCAGTGAGATCCAGCGGGCGGAGACGGTGAGGACCCACCCCACATGGGGTAAATCAGCACTCCAAGCCGTCGTCGGGAACCTTGCCGTCGACCAGGTAGTCGTCGATGGCGTCGTCGACGCAGCCGTTGCCCTGCATGTAGCCGGTGTGGCCGTCACCGTCACGGGAGACGAGTACACCGTTGTCGAGAGCCTTGGCGAGGGCCTCGGCCCACTCATAAGGCGTGGCCGGGTCGCGGGTGGTGCCGACGACGACGATCGGGTTGGAGCCCTGGGCGTCGATCTCGGGCTCCGGCTCGGTGGCCTTGAACTTCTCCGCGGCGCAGCCGTTGAGCATCCAGGCCAGGGCCGCGCCGAAGGTGGGAGCGGCCTCCTCGAAGGCGGGCAGCTGCTTGCGTACGTCCTCGGGGCTGAGGCCGGAGGAGTCGTCGAGGCAGTTGATCGCCCAGTTGGCCTCCATCGTGTTGTTGATGTAGCCGCCCTCGGGGTCACGGCCCGCGTAGTTGTCCGAGAGGCTCATCAGCTGGGAGCCGTCGCCCTTCATCGCCGCCTGGAGGGCGTCGGTGAGGTAGGGCCAGTAGGACTCGACGTAGAGCGGGGTGATCAGGCCGTAGAGCGCGTTGCCGGCGGTCAGCTCGCGGTCTCCGGCGGGCAGCGGCTCGGCGTCGATGTCGGCCATCAGCTTCTGGACGCGCTCAACGCCTTCGTCGACGGTGTCGCCGAGGAAGCAGTCGCCCTCGTCGACGCAGTTCTCGACGTAGGAGCGGAGCGCGACCTCGAAGCCCTTCGCCTGGGCGAGGTTGGCCTCGAGGACGCTCAGCCCGGGCTCGATCGCACCGTCGAGCACGAACCGGCCGACCCGGTCGGGGTAGAGCTCGGCGTAGGTGGAGCCGAGCTGGGTGCCGTAGGAGGCGCCGAAGTAGTCGAGCTGGTCCTCACCGAGGGCAGCCCGGAGCACGTCCATGTCCCGAGCCGCCTCGACGGTGCTGACGTGGGCGGAGATGCCGTCCTTCTGGGCCGCGCAGCCGTTGGCCATCTCGACGCCGGTGTCGACGTACGCCTTCTCCTCGGCCGGGGTGTCGGGGTCGGGGTCGACCGCGACGTAGGCGTCGAGGCTCTCGTCGTCGAGGCAGTCGACCGGAGTGCTCTGCCCGACACCACGCGGGTCGAAGCCGACGATGTCGTAGGAGTCGCGGACGGTGGAGCTGAAGGACTGGTTGTTGTAGAGGGCGTACTCGATGCCGGAGCCGCCGGGGCCGCCCGGGTTGATCGCCAGCGAGCCGATCTTCTTCTCGTTGGCCGGGTCCTTGATGACCGAGACCTCGATGGTGCGGCCGGTCGGGTCGGAGTAGTCGAGCGGGACCTCGAGGGTCGCGCACTCGAAGGCGCCGTTGCAGTCCTTCCAGTCCAGCTTCTGACTGTAGAAGGTCTGCAGCCCCTCGCTCGGGGCCGCGGTCGCCTCCGCGCTCGGACTCACCTGGTCGGCGTCGGGGGTGCCGCTGTCGGCACCGCAGCCTGCGGCGATCACGGTCAGAGCGGTCAGCGCGGCGGCGCCGGTCACTGCTTTGAGTTTCACTGATCTCCTCCGGGCGGCAACAGCGCCACCATCATCGCTTCCAGCACCAACTGGGGCTGCACGTTGAACTCCAGCAGCTGCTCACGGGCTTCGAAGATCGCCCCGATCCGCTGCAGGTTGAGCTCGGGGGTCGAGGCCGCGACGAGCTGCTCGATCTCGCGCCGATGCTCCTCGTTGACGAGGGTCACCGGAGCGCCGGCGGCCATCGCGATCGCGTCGCGGTAGACCGAGACCAGGTCCATCAGCCCGCGGTCGATCACGTCGCGGTGGCGACGGGTGGCGCGGCGCTTCTGGTCCTTCTCGAGCGCGGACAGCGCCGGGCCGTACTCACGCGGCCTGCGGCCGCGATCGACCACGCCGTAGCCGGTGTCGAGGTCGGCCTTCTCCTGGGCGTCGAGGTCGGCGGTGACCGCGTCGGCCTCCTCCTTCGAGACGGCAGCGAGCTCGCCCGCGGCCCGGAGCGCGTCGGCGAGGGTGTTCAGCCGGGCCGGGTAGGCCACCACCTGCTCGCGCCGGCGCCGGGTGTCGTCGTCGCGGGCCAGCGCCTTGGCCCGGCCGATGTGGCTCTGGCTCGCGCGCGCCGCGTAGGCCGCGCGCTCCTGGTCGACACCGAGCGTGCGCTGCAGGAAGACGGTGACGTCGGGCGCGGTCGGGGTGGTCAGCGTGACCAGCCGGCACCGGGACCGGATGGTCGGGAGTACGTCCTCGACCGTCGGCGCGCAGAGCATCCAGACCGTGCGGGCGCCGGGCTCCTCGACCGCCTTGAGCAGCGCGTTGTTGGCCTGCTCGGTGAGTCGGTCGGCGTCCTCGATGATCAGGATCTGCCAGCGGCTTCCGGCCGGGCTGAGGGCGGCCTGGCGGACGAGGTCGCGGATCTCGTCGACGCCGAGGGTCAGCTTCTCGGTGCGGACCAGGTTGACGTCGGCATGGCTGCCCGCCAGCACCGTGTGGCACGCGTGGCACTGGCCGCAGCCGCCGTTCGGGCACTGGAGCGCGGCGGCGAAGGCGATGGCGGCGTTGGACCGTCCCGAGCCCGGAGGTCCGGTGAAGAGCCAGCTCTGGGTCATGCCGTGGCCGGCGGCGGCGGTCTGCAGCGTGGAGATGATGTGGCGCTGGCCCACCAGGTTGTCCCAGACCGAGGTCGTGGCGACGTTCATGCGCTCACCGCCTGGGTGAGCAGCGGCTCGAGGCGCGCCAGCACGGCGGCGTGGATCTCCTCGACCGGAGCGCGGGCGTCCAGGACCAGGTAGTGGTCAGGATTCCGCTCCGCCAGCCCGACGAACGCGGCGCGCACCCGCTGGTGGAACTCGACCGACTCCTGTTCCATCCGATCGCGCTCCTCGAACCGGGTGAAGCCGGCTGTCGGGTCCAGGTCGAGCAGCACGGTCAGGTGGGGCCGCAGGTCGGCGGTCGCCCACCGCGCCACCTCCTCGAGCTGCGTGGCGTCGAGCACCCGGCCGGCGCCCTGGTAGGCCAGCATCGAGTCGACATAGCGGTCGGTGATGACCACCTCGCCCCGCTCCAGCGCCGGGCGGACCATCGACTCGATGTGCTCGGCTTTGTCGGCGGCGAACAGGAGCGCCTCGGTCCGGTCGTCGAGGTCTCCGGTCTCCGGGGACAGCACGATGCGGCGTACGTCCTTGCCCACGGCCGTGTCGCCCGGCTCGAAGGTCAGCAGGACCCGGTGGCCGCGGGCGGTCAGGGCCTCGTGGAGCAGGCGCGACTGGGTCGACTTGCCCGACCCCTCGCCGCCCTCGAAACAGACGAAGACGCCGTGCTCTGCATAGACACCCGGAAACCTCACGAGCCAAACCTACGGGGTCGTACCGACAACCCCTGAGTACGCCGCCCGCGGATGGGGCGATTCCCGGATGTCGAACGTCGCACCTCCACGTTAAGGTTCGGGTCGTCCTCACGCTGAACCAAGGAGTCTCTGGTGATCTACGTCCTGATCGTCCTGCTGCTGGCCGCCCTCGCGGTCGCGGGCTACCTGCTCTGGAAGAGCCGGCAGCAGCCGACGGCGCAGAAGGAGCCCGACGACTTCATCGGCGACCAGCACAAGCACGCTTCCGACCAGCTGCGCCAGGTGCGCAACGGCGACGTCATCGAATACCTCGGCCACAACTGGTTCGTCCGCGGGCGGATCGACTTCGACGAGCACGGCTATCGCTGGACCGAGCACATGCTCGACGACGCCGAGGGCAAGAAGTGGCTCTCGATCGAGGACGACGAGAGCTTCGAGGTCTCGCTGTGGCACGCGATCCCACTCGGCGACATCGAGCAGGGCGCCGTCGGTGACCGCGACATCATCGTCGGCGGCGTCGCCTACCGGCTCCAGGAGAAGGGCGCCGCCGCCTTCACCGCCACCGGCGCGACCGGCACCGCGCCCTCGGGCACGGCCGAGTACGCCGACTACAAGTCGGTCGACGGCAAGCTGCTCGGCTTCGAGAAGTGGGGCAGCAACTGGGAGCCCTCCCTCGGCGAGGTGCTGCAGCCGTTCGAGCTGACCGTCTACCCCTCCACCGACCGGCCCGCGACCCTGGACGACGAGTGACGCTTCTCGACGTCCCGTTCGCGGACGTACGCGGCGACACCCTGCGCTGGACCCTCGCACCGACCCCCTGCACCCCGCTGGCTTCCCGGACGGTCGACCTCGGCAGCGGTCTCACGGTGACGCTGAGCGTTCTGGGCGCCAGCCACCAGGTCCTCGTACGCCGCCACGACCGCCCGCTCCTGCACGAGACGATCGCATGCGGGATCGCCGAGGCCGCGCCTCTTCCCGAGGCGCACGCGGCGGGCGGCTACCGCCTCGCCTCGCACGTCGACGAGATGGGACCCGAGGAGCTCGCCGCGCAGGCGTCGCGGCTCGTGGAGCGGCTCAGCGGGCGTACGGATGCCGTCGTCGCGCACTTCCCGGGAGACCCGCACGCGGTGACCGCCCTGGCCCTGGAACGGTCCGACGCCGGGCAGATCGTCTGGAACACCTGGCACACCTACCCACAGACCGGCGAGATCGTCGCCACCACCACCAGCTACCGGCCCGAGGAGGGCACAAGTGTCTGAACCACACGGCTCCGGAGGCCCGAACCGCAAGCTGATCGGCTGGGCGATCGTCGCGGCGTGCGTCGCGCTCGCCATCATCATCGCCATCGCCGTCTCCGGCGACGGGAACAGCCCCGAGAAGTACCTGCGCAAGAACTTCGACCACGTCAGCGGCACCGACCCCGACAGCGAGGCCGGGATCGTCTTCGAGGACGACGGCTCGGTGAGCTCGGTCGCCAACCAGATCGCGAGCGGCACCGACGCCGACGAGAACCGCGCCGAAGGTTCCAGCCACTACCTGCGCTACGACGACGACTGGCTGGTCGTCGTGGAGCCGCGTACGCCCTCGGGATCGACGATCACGCTCTACGAGTACGACCGTGGCTACCGCCACCACGCCACGGTGATCGGACTGTGGGGCTGGAACAGCTACTACGGCCGCAACAGCGGTGGCGGCAGCAGCGGTGATTCGTTCCGCGGCGGCGGCAGCGGATTCGGCAAGTGACCACCCTCAGACTGGAGATGAACCGATGACTGACCTTGTGAGCGGACTGCTGTCCACCGTTGCATTCGCCGCCCTCGGGCTGGTTCTGCTGATGATCGGCTTCTACGTGATCGACCTGCTCACGCCGGGCCGGCTGGGACAGCTGATCTTCGTGGAGCACCGCCGCGACCCGGCGCTGCTGCTCGGCTCCTCGGTCGTCGCGATCGCGACGATCGTGGGCACCTCGATCTACACCGCGGAGGAGGACACCCTCCAGGGGCTCGCCGAGACCGCTGCGTACGGCCTCATCGGCATCGCCCTGCTGGCGTTCGCGTTCGTGATCCTCGACCTGCTCACGCCGGGCCGGCTCGGCGAGCTGATGACCGACGACAAGGACGACCCGGCGATCTGGGTCGCTGTCGCGGTGCAGCTGGCCGTCGGCGTGATCGTGGCGGCCTCGATCACGTGAGCCTCACCCTCCCCTCGTTGTCCGCGCTGCCCGAGGGACGGGCGGCGCGGCTGCTCGTCCTCGCGGCGGTGTTCGTCTGCGCCGCCTGCGGCCTCGTCTACGAGCTCGCGCTGGTGACGCTGGGGAGCTACCTGCTCGGCAACTCGATCGCCCAGACGTCCCTGGTGATCGCGGTGTCGATGTTCGCGATGGGCATCGGCGCCGTGCTCGCCAAGCCGCTCACCGCGCGGCCGCTGCGCTCGTTCGTCGGTGTGGAGATCGCGCTCGCCGCGGTCGGTGGCGCCTCGGTGCCGGCGCTCTACGCGGCGTTCGCGTGGCTGCACCTCTACACCCCGATGATGCTGCTGGTGACGTTCCTCATCGGCGCTCTGGTGGGTGCCGAGATCCCGCTGCTGATGGAGCTGCTGCAGCGGCTGCGGCGCCAGCAGGCCTCGCTCGCGGTCGCCGACATCAACGCGGTCGACTACGTCGGGGCGCTCATCGGCGGGCTGGCGTTCCCGTTCGTGCTGCTCCCTACCCTGGGGCTGCTGGTGGGGACGGTGGCGACAGCTGCCCTGAACGTCCTCGCCGCCTGGACGGTCGGGGTGGCGCTGGCCGGCTCACGCCGACAGCGTGGGACGGTCACGGCGATCTGCGGCGCGCTCGCGGTCGCTCTCGGCCTGACCGCGGTGACCGCCGACTCCTTCGAGCTCAACGCCCGGCAGGCGCTCTACCGCGACCCGATCATCCACTCCCAGCGCTCGGCCTATCAGGAGATCGTCGTGACCCGCGGCGCTCCGGTCGGGCCGGCGTTCGATGACGTACGCCTCTTCCTCGACGGGGACCTGCAGTTCTCCTCGCTCGACGAGTACCGCTACCACGAGATGCTCGTCCATCCGGCGATGAACGGGCCGCACCAGCGAGTGCTGATCCTCGGCGGTGGCGACGGGCTCGCGGCGCGGGAGGTGCTGCGCTACCAGTCGGTCTCGTCGGTGACGCTGGTCGATCTCGATCCGGCGGTGGTGTCCCTGGCACGCTCCTTCGAGCCGGTCTCGTCGCTGACGTCCGGGTCTCTGGAGGACCCCCGGCTGACGTACGTCGCCGACGACGCGTTCTCCTGGGTGCGCGACTACTCGGGGGCGCCGTTCGACGTGGTCATCGCCGACTTCCCCGACCCGGACTCGACCGCTCTGGCCAAGCTCTACTCCGTCGAGAACTACAGCATGATCGCGCGTCTGCTCGCTCCGTCCGGGCGGATGGTCGTGCAGTCCGGCAGCCCGTTCTTCGCGCCCGACGCGTTCTGGTCGGTGCGGCACACCCTCACCGAGGCCGGCTACCGGACCACGCCCTACCAGGCGGACGTACCCTCCTTCGGGAACTGGGGCTACGTCCTCGCCTCCCGCGACGGCTCGGCCCCTGAGCTGGCGCTCGACGACGAGGCGCCGGGCGGGCTGCGCTACGCCAGCGACGCCGTTCTCGCCGCCGCTTCGTCGTTCCCGCCGGACCGCGCCGAGCGGCCGACCTCGGTCACGACACTGCTGGATCCGGCGATCCTGGACTACGCCCGGAACGGCTGGGTGGGCTACTGATGTTCTTCTTCATCAGACTGGCCCGGCGCACCTCACGGCACTACGCCTGGGTGCTCCCGCTCGCCATCATCGGCTTCGTCTTCGTCACCGGCTGGATCGCGATGGCGCTGGCCCAGCCGGGCAGCGAGATCGTGCGCCCCGCCAACTACTGGTGGTGGTTCCTGATCACCGCGGCCACGGTCGGCTACGGCGACCTCTTCCCGGAGACCACCGGCGGTCGGCTCGTCGGGGCGTACGTCGTCTTCGGCTCCATCACCACCCTCGCCATCTTGTTCAGCCGGATCTCGGCAATCATCGAGAACGCCAAAGGACGCCGCATGCGTGGAGAGATCAGCTTCAACGGACAGAACCACATCGTGATGCTCGGCTACACCGCCGGGCGCACCGAGCGGATCCTCGTCGAGCTGCTCTCCGAACCGGAGCGCGAGGTCGTGCTCGCGACCTGGGAGGACCAGCTCTCCGAGCACCCGATGCCCGGAGAGGACCGCCTGCATTTCGTACGCGGCGACATCACCGATCTCGACGTGCTCGCTCGTGCCGGGATGACCGGTGCGCACAGCGTGCTGATCGACCCGCGTGACGACAACGAGGCGGTCACGCTCACCGTCGCCGCCAACACGGCGGCTCCTGCGGTGCACACGATCGTGGCGCTGCGTGACCTGCGCGTGCAGCGCACCATCTTCCGCGTCGACACCACCGTCCACTGCGTCCAGTGGCACAACACCCAGCTGATCGCCGAGGAGCTCAGCGACCCCGGGATCGCCGAGGTCTACCAGGAGCTCGCCACCGCCGGCGGCAAGGGCACCTACTCGCTCACGGTGCCCTCCTCGGCCGCGACCGTCGACGTCGGTGCCTGGCAGGCCGCTCTCGGCCGCTCGCACGGTGCCACACTCCTCGCCGTCCGTACCGACGACGGCATCCAGGTCAGCCCGTCGTGGGACCTGCCGGTCTCCCCTGGCACGCGGCTGTTCTATATCGCGGCCGACCGTTTGGAGTACGACGAGGTCGTCGGGTCGCTCGGCTGACGGGGCCTCGCGATGGACTGCTACAACTGCCGCAACAGCGCCCTCGAGTCGCTGCCGCCGCGCGAGTCGATCGTCCGTACGCAGCACTGGCGGGTCGGCCACGCCTTCAACTCGACCCTCGCCGGCTGGCTGGTGATCGCACCCATCCCGCATGTCACCGCGCTCGATGAGCTACCGATCGGGGCGCACGCCGAGCTCGGCACGCTGCTCGGGTCGCTGTCGGCGGCGCTGCGGACCATGACCGGGTGTGTGAAGACGTACGTCATGCAGTTCTCCGAAGCCGAAGGCTACGAGCACCTTCACGTCCACCTGGTCGCACGGATGGCCGATCAGCCGGCTCACCTGAAGGGGCCGAATGTGTTCGGCTACCTCACCGACGACGAGACCCAGTGGCTGCCCGAGACCGAGCGCGACCGGCTGGCGCGAGAGCTGCAAGGAGCTCTCGGCTGACAGATTCCCGCCATGGTGGGGTTGTGCGGGCCTCTCCGGCGTCAGACAGCGGCATTTTCCCGCCATGGCGGGAAAATGCTCCTCGCCCAACCCTCGAACAACAACAGAACCCCGCCATGGCGGGGTTCTGTCACGTGAGCGGCGAGGCCGCGGCGTACGACCTCAGGATTTCTTGGTCGCGGCCTTCTTGGTCGTCTTCTTGGCGGTCGACTTCTTCGCCGGGGACTTCTTGGTCGTCTTCTTCGTCGCCCGCTTGGTGGTCTTCTTCGCCGGGCCCTTGGCGCGCTTGTCGGCGAGCAGCTCGGCGGCGCGCTCGGCGGTCAGGGTCTCCAGGTCGTCGGCGGCCCGGAGGGTGGCGTTGTATTCACCGTCGGTGACGTAGGGACCGAAGCGACCGTCCTTGACGACCATCGGCTGCCCGGAGACCGGGTCGGGACCGAGCTCCTTGAGCGGCGGCTTGGCGGCGGCACGGCCGCGCTGCTTCGGCTGGGCGTAGATCTGCTCAGCCTCCTCCAGCGTGATCGTGAGCAGCTGGTCCTCCGAGCTCAGCGTGCGCGAGTCGGTGCCCTTCTTCAGGTAGGGCCCGTAGCGGCCGTTCTGGGCGGTGATCTCCTCGCCGTCGGCGCTGGTGCCGACGACCCGGGGCAGGGTCAGCAGCTTGACCGCGTCCTCGAGCGTGATGGTCTGCAGGTTCATGCTCTTGAAGAGGCTGGCGGTGCGGGGCTTGGCACCCTTCTTCGCGTCCTCGGGGAGCTGCTCGGTGACGTACGGACCGAACCGCCCGCTCTTCGCGACGACGGTGAGCCCCGTCTCGGGGTGGACGCCGAGGTTGAGCTCCTCGCCGGCCGGATTGGCGAAGAGCTCCTTGGCCTTCTCCAGGGTCAGCTCGTCGGGCGGCAGGTCGTCGGGGACGTTGGCCCGCACCGCGAACGGGGTGCCGTCGTCGCCGGGGCCCTCGATGTAGGGACCGTAGCGGCCGACTCGGAGGTTGACCCCGGCCTCAGGGCTGCCGACCGGGAAGGTCGCCAGCTCGCGGGCGTCGATGTCGCCGAGACCGTCGACCAGCGGCTTGAGACCCATGACCCGCTCGGAGCCGAAGTAGAACTCCCCGAGCTCCGTGGTCATGTCCTTGTCGCCCTTGGCGATCTCGTCGAGGATCTCCTCCATGCTCGCCGTGAACCGGTAGTCGATCTGGCGCGGGAAGTGCTCCTCCAGCAGCCTGACCACCGAGAACGCGACCCAGGCGGGCACCAGCGCGGTGCCCTTCTTGAAGACGTAACCGCGGTTGATGATGGTCTGGATGATGCTCGCGTAGGTCGACGGACGGCCGATCTCGCGCTCTTCGAGCTCACGGACCAGGGTCGCCTCGGTGTAACGAGCCGGCGGCTTGGTCTCGTGGCCGTCCGCGGTGAGGCTCGCGGCGTTCACCTGGTCACCCTCGGAGAGGTTCGGGAGGCGGGTCTGCTGGTCGTCGGAGGTCTGGTCGGCGGAGTCGGTGCCCTCGACGTACGCCTTCAGGAACCCGTGGAAGGTGATCACGCGTCCGGTCGCGGAGAAGACCACATCCTCGCCCGTGGCCGCGGTGGCGCCGAGGCGGATCGCGACCGAGTTGCCGACCGCGTCCTTCATCTGGGAGGCGACGGTGCGCATCCAGATGAGCTCGTAGAGGCGGAACTGGTCGCCGGTCAGACCGGTCTGCGCCGGGGTGCGGAACGAGTCGCCCGCGGGGCGGATCGCCTCGTGGGCCTCCTGGGCGTTCTTGACCTTGGAGGCGTACGTCCGGGGCGCGTCGGGCAGGTATTCGGCACCGTAGAGCTCCCGGACCTGAGCGCGGGCCGCGCTGACGGCGTCTCCGCTCAGGGTCGTGGAGTCGGTACGCATGTAGGTGATGAAGCCGTTCTCGTAGAGACGCTGGGCGACCGACATCGTGGTCGACGCGCTCATCCCGAGCTTGCGGCTCGCCTCCTGCTGCATCGTGGTGGTGCGGAAGGGGGCGTACGGGCTGCGCTTGTAGGGCTTCGACTCGACGCTGCGGACCTCGTAGGTCTTGTTGTCGAGGGCTGCCACGAGGGACTCGGCGCGGCTGCGGTCGAGGTGGACGACCTTGTCGCTCTTCAGCACGCCGTCGGGGCCGAAGTCGCTGCCGCGGGCGACGCGGTTGCCGTCGATCGAGGTGATCTTGGCCGGGAACATCCGCGGGTCGTGGTCCGAGCCGGCGTCGAAGGTGCCGGCGAGATCCCAGTAGGAGGCGGTGCGGAAGGCGATCCGCTCGCGCTCGCGGTCGACGACGAGCCGGGTGGCGACCGACTGGACACGGCCCGCGCTCAAGCGGGGCATGACCTTCTTCCACAGCACCGGGGAGATCTCGTAGCCGTAGAGGCGGTCGAGGATGCGGCGCGACTCCTGGGCCTCGACGAGGTCCATGTCGAGCTCTCTCGGGTTCTCCGCCGCCGCCAGGATGGCGGCCTTGGTGATCTCGTGGAAGACCATCCGCTTGACCGGGATGCCCTTCTTCGGCTTCAGCTCGTCGAGAAGGTGCCAGGCGATCGCCTCACCCTCGCGGTCCTCATCGGTGGCGAGGTAGAGCTCGTCGGCGTCCTTGAGGAGCGACTTGAGCTTGGCGATCTGCTTCTTCTTGTCGCTGGGCACGACGTAGTAAGGGGTGAAGCCGTTGTCGACATCGACGCCGAAGCGCCCCCACGGCTTGTCCTTGATCTTGGCAGGGGTGTCTGCCGCGCTCTGCGGAAGGTCGCGGATGTGCCCGACAGATGCCTCGACGACATACCCCTGTCCGAGGTATCCGCCGATCTTCTGAGCCTTCGCCGGGGACTCGACGATCACCAACTTGTGTGCCACTGACGTCCTTATCTCACTGCAGCAGAGCCTGGCACCACTGACAAGCTCTGGCGAGACACGTTAGCGCGTGTCTCCAGCCGGCATGGGTCCAGTCACCGCGGTTCATGCGGCACTGAGCTCTCGGACAACATGGCGTGTTGCCTTGGGCGCCGCGAAGACAATACCTAGCACGCTGGGGAGCGGGAGCGTGAAATCGGTGTCTCATCCGCTCCTGTCCAAAAACTGTCGGTGCTCGTCCGTAGGGTGGCTTTTCGAGGACGGCGAGACCATTCCGAACCGAGAGGTCTCTGCTGATGATCGACACCGAATACATCGACTACATGGAGGGTCTGGCCACACCCCCGGAGCACCTGGTCTGCTCCGAGTGCGCGCAGCTGCTCACCCGGACCAACGCGATCCTGGAGCGCCTGGAGGCCGAGCTGACCCGGCCGCGCTGGGCGGAGCCGGATACGCCGCCACGACCCGACCACGAGGTGGCCCTGGACTGGCTGGCCGCGCTGTGCGGCGGCCACGAGGCGGTCACCGCGCTGGATGCCGCGCCGCTGGTCGAGGACGGCCTGGATTTGCCGGTCGTGGAGGATGCGGCGGGACGTACGCAGCTGGAGGCGGTCGCCGCGCTGCTCGACGAGGTCGCTGCCGACTTCCCGGTCGAGGAGGTGGGCTTCGCGCTGCGGAGGGCGCTGCTGCGGCTGTGGGAGATCGACCCGCTGGTCGTCGACCGGCCCACGCAGCCGGCCCAGGTGGCGGCCGGGATCGTCTGGACGGTCCTGGGCGCCAACGGGCTCGCCGGGCCGGGCGGCCTGGTCACCGCGACCGAGCTCAAGGAGCGGCTGGGCGTCAAGAAGATGCCGTCCGCCTACGGCAAGCAGCTGGCAGCAGCGCTCCGTGGCTTCTGGCCGTGGCAGACACAGCGGCCGTGGGGCATGCGCGACCTTCCCGACCTCGAACCGCTGGGCTACCCGGACCTGCTGGTCTCGAGCGTGCGTAGACGCCTGATCAGGCTGCGGGACCAGGCGTGCCTGGCGCGGGACGGAGGAAGCCCTCGCTGACCAGCTCCTGGGCGATCGGCAGATAGCTGCTGCGCACGACCGCGGGGTCGCGGTCGAGGATCTGCGCGAGCGCGTCGAGGATCTGGCCGACGGTCAGGTCGCCGTCGCACGCGCCCGCGAAGGCCGCCTCGATCGTGTCCGCCTGGCGTGCGCGGCGAAGGCCGCGCTGCTGGCGCAGGATGACGGTGCTGGGGTCCTCCGCGCCGGGCTGGCCGAGGGTCTCCTGCTGGACGTCCTCGACGATCAGCAGAGTGGAGTCCTCGGTGACCTCGACACGGGCCGCCTCCCCCCACGCCGCGAGCGCCGGCGCGATCGGCTGCTCGACGTCGTAGGGCCACTCGATGAGCTCGCGCTTCGGGTTGCCCGCGCCGACGCGGTGCAGGTTGATCCAGCCGAACCCGACACCCTCGATCTTCTGCTCCTCGAACCAGGACAGCCAGGTGTCGTAGCGGGTCAGGTAGTCCGGGGCGCCGTGGTGGCCGGAGTCCTTGAGCCACAGCTCGACGTACGCCGCGGGGTCGAGCACCTCGCGCTGGACCACGAACGCGTCGACCTCGTCCCCGAGCCATCCCTCGAGGCGGTCGTCCCAGGGCTGCTCCTCGGAGATGATCCAGTTGCCCAGGATCTGGCACCAGCCACCTTCGGTGAGCATGCCGGGAGCGGCTCTGACGATGTCCTCGACCACCCGGTCGCCCGGAAGCCCGGAGTCGCGGTAGACGAGGCGCTCACCGGTCGCCGGGCTGATCACGAACGGCGGGTTGGTGGCGATCAGGTCGAAGCGCTCACCGGCGACGGGCTCGAAGAACGACCCGTTGCGTACGTCGATCCGGTCCGCCACATCGTTGAGGGCGGCGTTGAAGGTGGTGATCCAGAGGGCTCGCTGGTTGACGTCGGTCGCAACCACCCGGTCGCTGTGGGTGGCGAGGTGGAGGGCCTGGACGCCGCAGCCCGTGCCGAGATCGAGCGAGGTGCCGACCTGGTCGCGGATGGTCAGCTGGGCCAGGGAGGTCGAGGCAGGGCTGATCCCGAGCACGTGCTCGGGACCGACGCGCTGCGGGCCGCCATCGAGTCCTGGCGTGAGGTCGGAGACGACCCAGAGGGCGGTGTCGTCGCTGGCGTACGGACGTACGTCGAGGCGGGCCGCGACCTCTCCGACCGACTGCTCCAGGATCCCCTCGACGGCGAGCCGGTCGACGAGCCCGGGCAGGGCTGCCTCGGCGTGGTCGAGAGGCACGGTCGTCTGCAGCAGGAAGAGCCGGATGAGCGTCTCGAGCGGGGTGCCTCCGTGGGTGCGCCGCCGGCCCGGCAGCGTCTCGTTGCGGCTCAGTGCGCTGTGCGCGGTCGGACCGAGCAGCTCGGCGACGGAGTCGTAGGAGAAGTCGGCCTGCTGGAGGGCGTCACGGAGCCGGTGCGGGAGGTCACTCACACCTGGAGCCTAGTGTCAGGTCAGGTCATCCCGCCGCCGCGCCCTCGGCGCTGGCGTGGATGTCGAAGACCTTGGCGAGTCCGGTGATCCGGAAGATCTTGAGCAGCCGCTCCTGCGTGCAGACCAGGCGGAGCATGCCGTTGTGCTGGCGCACCTTCTTCAGGCCACCCACGAGCACGCCGAGGCCGGTCGAGTCGAGGAACTCCACGGCTTCGAGGTCGACGACGATGTCGTAGTGACCCCGCGCGACGAGCTCGGTGATCTTGTCCCTCAGCTTCGGCGCGGTATAGACGTCGATCTCGCCGCCCACGGCCACGATGGTGGCCGAGTCGAGCTCGCGAGTCGCAAGCGTCAGATCCACTTCGAAGTTCTCCTGCCAAGGAACGTGAGACAACCAGCTCCGGTCGGCATGCCTGGTGTCCGATACCCGGAGTCGATCGTAATGTAACCACGGCTCACCAGGATGCGCGCAAGAAACTCGCAACGTCATGGCCACGATGCGGGGGCGTGAGCGTGGCGGCCACCAGGATTCTGGGAGAATATTCAGGTGTTGACGACAGCGACCGGTGATCTCGTACGCCGGCTCGCGGACGTCCCCGGCCGCGAGGACCGGCTGGCTCACCTCGAGCAGGTCCCGCCGCGAGAGGCCGTCTTCGCCGACTGGCCGACGTGGGCTTCGGCCGATGTCGTCGCCGCCTTCGTCGCTCGCGGCATCGAGCGACCTTGGCAGCATCAGGCGGTCGCGGCCGAGGCCGCCCATGAGGGCAGCCACGTGATCGTCTCGACCGGCACCGCCTCTGGGAAGTCGCTGGCCTATCAGCTGCCCGCACTGACCGCGATCCGAGACGGCCGAGGTCCACGTGGTGAACGCGGCGCCGGCGTCCTCTATCTCGCACCCACCAAGGCGCTCGCCCAGGACCAGCTGACCGGGCTGCGCGAGCTGGGCGTCGACGTGCGCGCGGTGACCCACGACGGTGACAGCACCCGGGAGCAGAGGGACTGGGCGCGCGACTTCGGCGAGTACATCCTGACCAACCCCGACATGCTGCACCGATCTCTGCTCCCCGGTCATCAGCGATGGACGGCGTACTTCCGCTCGCTGCGCTACGTCGTCATCGACGAGTGCCATCACTACCGAGGCGTCTTCGGGGCGCACGTCTCGCACGTACTGCGGCGGCTGCGGCGCATCTGTGCGCTCTACGGCTCGTCGCCGACGTTCATCCTCGCCTCGGCGACCGTCGCGGAGCCCTCGATCGCCGGTGAGCGGCTCACCGGCCTTCCGGTCCTCCCGGTGACTGCCGACGCGTCACCACGCGGGGAGCTCTCGATCGCCCTGTGGCAGCCACCGCTGACGACGCACGCCGGCGAGAACGGCGCGCCCGTGCGGCGCGCGGCCTCCGCCGAGACCGCGGACCTTCTCGCGGACCTGGTCTCCTCGGACGTACGCACCCTGGCCTTCGTACGCTCCCGGGTCGGCGCCGAGCAGGTCGCCCTGACCGCGGCCGCCGAGCTGGAAGAGGTCGACCCGTCGCTGCCCGGGCGGGTGGCGTCCTACCGCGGCGGCTATCTGCCCGAGGAACGCCGGGCGATCGAGGCATCGCTCCGCTCCGGCGAGCTGCTCGGGCTGGCGGCGACGAACGCGCTCGAGCTCGGCATCGACATCAGCGGTCTGGACGCCGTGGTGCTCGCCGGCTATCCCGGCAGGCGCTCGGCCTTCTGGCAGCAGATCGGCCGGGCAGGTCGGGGCGCGGGCGACGCGCTCGGCATCCTGGTCGCCCGCGACGACCCGCTGGACACCTACCTCGTCACCCATCCCGATGCGCTTCTCGGCCAGCCGGTCGAGGCCACGGTCTTCGACCCGGCGAACCCGTACGTCGTCGGCCCCCACCTGTGCGCCGCCGCGCAGGAGCTGCCGCTGACCGAGCCGGACCTGCCGCTCTTCGGACCGGGCGCCCGGGAGATCCTGGACAATCTGGTCGCCTCGGGGCTGCTACGCAAGCGCCCCCGCGGCTGGTACTGGACCGACCGCCGCCGCGCGGCCGACCTCGCCGACATCCGCTCCTCGGGTGGGTCCCAGGTGCAGCTGATCGAGGCCGACACCGGTCGGGTCGTCGGCACGGTCGACGCGGCGAGCTCACACGCGAGCGCACACGCCGGCGCCGTCTACGTCCACCGTGGCGAGACCTATCTCGTGCACGAGCTCGATCTGGAGGAGAACGTCGCGGTCATCTCCCGCGACGACCCCGGCTACTCCACCTTCGCCCGGGAGATCACGGAGATCTCGATCGTCGCCGAGCGGGAGCAGGTGGCGTGGGGAGAGTGCCACCTGGCGTACGGCGACGTCGACGTCACCCACCAGGTCGTCTCCTTCCTGAGGCGGCGCCAGCCGAGCGGCGAGGTGCTGGGTGAGGAGCTCCTCGATCTCCCCGAACGTACGCTGCGCACCTCCGCCGTCTGGTGGACCGTGCCCGCCTCGGCCCTCGAGGCGGCCGGCCTGGAGACGGCGGACATCCCAGGCGCTGCCCACGCCGCCGAGCACTGCTCGATCGGGCTGCTCCCGCTGATCGCCACCTGCGACCGCTGGGACATCGGTGGCGTCAGCACCGCGTCCCACCCGGACACGGGCATGCTCACCGTCTTCGTCTACGACGGGCATCCCGGCGGCGCCGGATTCTCCGAGCGCGGGTTCCGTGCCGCCCGGGAATGGCTCGGTGCCACGCTGGAGACCATCGAGGCGTGCGAGTGCGACGACGGCTGCCCCTCCTGCGTGCAGTCGCCCAAGTGCGGCAACCAGAACAACCCTCTCGACAAACAAGGCGCGATCGTGTTGCTGCGGCTGCTGCTGCACAAATAGGCCTACCCTGGGGAAATGCTGATCTTGGGCCTTGTGCTGATCGTCGTTGCCGCAGTCCTCATCGTTCTGGGTCTCTTCACCACCGGCAACGGTGACCTCGACGATCCGACCGCGACCCTGCTCGGTCTCCCGGTCGGCTCGACCACGATCTTCGTGATCGGCCTCGTCGCGGGCGTCCTTCTCCTCTTCGGCCTTTCCCTCACCAAATGGGGCGGCAAGCTCCAGGCGAAGAGCATGAAGGAGAAGCGCCAGATGCGGAAGCTGGCCAAGTCGCTGCAGGACGTCACGCCCGAGTCGAAGACCGACGACAACAGCTAGTCCGGCGAAGGCTCGGTTGGGCCGGCCCTCGCCTCGGCGACCGGGTCGCCCGGCTGACCGAGCCAGCGCGGTCCCTCGACCCGCACGGTGACGGTGACGTCCTCGCCGGCGATCTCGCACGACTCCAATGTGGCGCCGTTGCGGTCGGTGATCGTCGACGCCGCCGCGCATGCGTCCTCGGAGACCTGGAGCGCGTTGGCTCCCGCCAGCGCCGCCAGATCGGCCGCGGACTGAGCGGTGCGGTGGGCGACGAAGACCGCGCCCACCACACCCAGCGCGGCGCCGAGGAAGAGCAACAGGCCGATGGCACCGACCGCGAACGGGGCTGCCGACCCGCGTTCGTCCTTGCCGCGCCGGACCGTGCTCACTGCTCCCCCTGCGTGGCCTCGGTCGCAGCGACCGCCTCGCCGCGCACGGTCACACCCGGCATCCAGCTGAAGATCCCGCCGGGTCCGGTCACCCGGGCTCGGGCCGAGGCGACGACCTCCTCGGCACCGGCGCTGACACTCACCTGGGTGCCCGCAGGCCCGACCCGACGTCCGCGGGCGGCGGCGGATCCGCTGTCGTCCCCTCGGGCGACGGCCCGGGCGGTCTCCCGGGCTGCGTCGACCACCTGGATCTGCGCCGCTCCCACCGACAGCAACCACACCAGCCCGATGGTCACGGCCACCAGGAGCGGGATCACCATCACCAGCTCCGCGGTGGCGGCGCCTCGCTCGTCCCGCTCGCCCCGCTGCCCGCGGACCATCGGTCAGATCCCCAGCAGGCTGAGCACGTGCTGGAACAGCCTGTTGAGCAGGTCGTTGCCGAAGCCACCGGTGAGCAGCTTGTAGAGCAGGCCGGCGAGCCCCGCGCCCGCCGCCGTCCCGACGGCGTACTCGGCTGTCGTGATCCCCTTCTCGTCCCTCCGAAGATGTGCCTTGGCCATGGTTGGTCCTCTCTGGTCGATGGCCGTCGGTACGGCCGTTCAAGGACGACAATGACCCGCTCCACCGACATCCGCGACCGCCATGTCGCCGGCTGTGGACAACCCGATCCCGAACCCACCCTGTGGATGACAAACGGCCCGTTGATCAGGGAAAACAAGCACGCCGAGACGTCACGTACGTCGGCCGAGTCGGCATTCGGCTGCCAACTCGGCCGACGCGCGTGACGCCTCGGCCGACGGGGGTGACGCCTCGGCGGGGTCAGATGCCGAGGTTGGAGAGCAGGCCACCGACGACGGGGACGACGCCCAGCAGCAAGAAGGCGGGGAGGAGACAGATGCCGAGCGGGACGGCGGCCTTGACGCCCACCGCGCGGGCGCGGTCCTCGACCTCGGCGCGGGCGCTTCTGGTCAGGTCGTCGGCAAGGCGCTCGACCGTCGTGGCGACCGGGGCGCCGGTGGCCTGAGCTCGGGCCAGTGCTCGGCCCAGCGGCGCCAACGCGGGATCGTCCACCAGGGTGCGCCACGTCTTCTCCGGATCGGCTCCCAGACGAAGCCGAGAAGCCGCCGGCAGGAGTCGGGCGGCTGCCGGACCGGGCAGCGCTGCGGCGACGGCCACGAGCGCCTCCGCGGGCGCCGCGCCGGAGGAGAGGGCGGCGGAGAGCAGGCGGACCAAGGCCGGCAGCTCGGCCTTCGCCGCCTCCCGCTCGCGCCGGACCTCGGCGGGCTCGACCCGGCCGATGACCAGCCAGCAGACGACACCCGCCGGAGCGGCGAGTACGGCACCCGCCGTGCCTCCGACGAAGGAGTAGACGGCGCCGGCGGCAAGCAGCGCCAGCAACGGCCGCCAGCGCATCATCCAGCCGCCGGGGTCATCGCGGCCCGCAACGGTCGCGATGACCCCGGGAAGTGGTGAGGCGGGCGCAGGCAGCAACGCTGCTGCCAGCCCGAGCGCGACGGCAGCAAGCCACGTGGTCATCTCGCCTCCACCCCGCGAGCGATGCCCTCGATCCACCACAGCCCCAACCAGCCGAGCAGCAGCCCGAGACCGAGGCAGGCCAGGCCCACCGGCGACCCGAAGAGGAACGCCAGCGGGTCGCCGCCGACGCCGCTGCCCATCGCCAGGGCCGCCACCGGCAGGCCCGCGATCAGGCGGGCGGTGGAGCGGGCCGAGCCGAGCTCGCCGTCGACGACCCGCTGGGTGGCGGCCGCGGCCCGCAGGTCGAGCGCCACTCGGTCGAGGGCGTCCGCGAGTCCGCTCCCGGTCTGGTGGGCGATCTGCCAGGCCGCGGCGACCACCCTCAGCGATCCCGCACCGGGCACCTCGGCGACCTGCCGCCACGCGGCGGGGACGTCGGAGCCCATCCGCTGCGCCTCCGCGACCGGCTCGATCACCGGCCACTCCGTGGCGAGCTGCGTCAGCGCGGGACCGGGCGGGTGCCCGGCGGCGAGCTCGGCGGCCATCTGCTCGCAGGCCTCGACGACACGGTTGGCCGTACGCCCAGCCGCGATCCGCTCGCAGCGGCGCCGCCACAGGGCGACGCCGCCGAAGGTGGCGATCCCGAGCAAGACAGCCGCGACGACCGCCTCGCCCGGGAAGACGATGGGGATCAGGGCGATCAGGAGGAACGACCACCGCGGCACCCGCCACGCGAGCGACCGGGGTTCCACCGCTGCTCGCGGACGGAGCATCAGCGCGGCGGCGGCACCGAGCAGGCCGGCGACCAGCCCGAGGCTCAGCCCGCTCACCGTTCGGCTCCCAGCAGCGCTTCGAGCCGGTCCGAGGCCGGTCCGGCGACCACGACGTCATCGGCGGCCACCGAGAAGGCGGTCTCCATCCGGACCAGCCCATCGGCTCCACGACACGGGACCGCGATCTCGGTCAGCACCCGGCGGCCGTCACGTCGGCGCAGGTGCACGACCACGTCGACACCGGAGGCGAACTGGCTGTGCGCCGCCTCCCTGCCGAGACCGGCGGCGAGCGCCAGGGCCTCCACCCTCGCCGGGACGTCGGCGGCGGAGTTGGCGTGCAGTGTGCCGCAGCCGCCCTCGTGGCCGGTGTTCAACGCGGCGAGGAGATCGACGACCTCGGCGCCACGCACCTCACCGACGACCAGCCGGTCCGGACGCATCCTGAGGGCCTGGCGGACCAGCGTATGGAGCTCGACGGCGCCGGCGGCCTCGATGTTGGCCGGGCGCGCCTCGAGGCCGACCACATGCGGATGGTCCGGACGCAGCTCGGAGGCGTCCTCCACCAGCACCAGCCGCTCCTCCGGCGGCACCAGCGACAGCAGGGAGGCCAGCAGCGTGGTCTTCCCTGTGCCGGTGCCTCCGGAGACGAGAAACGCGGACCGCGCCAGCACCAGCCGTCGCAGCAGATCGGCCACCGCGGGAACGACCATCCCCGAAGCCTCCAGCTCGGCGAGCGTGAACGCCCGCGCCGACGGCACCCGCAACGAGATCACCGTGCCCGGTCGCGCCAGCGGCGCCAGCACCGCATGGAACCGGCTGCCGTCGCCCAGTCTCAGATCGACGTAGGGCGAGGCATCGTCCAGGCGGCGACCGGCCCCGGCAGCCAGCCGCTGCGCCAGCCGTCGAACCGCATCGTCGTCAGGAAACGCGACCGGAGCAGGCTCCAGGCCGGATCCGCGGTCGATGAAGACCTGATCGGGTCCGTTGACCAGGACGTCGGTCACCCCCGGCAACCGCAGCAGCGGCTCCAACGGCCCCGCGCCGACCACGTCGCGGCGCAGCATCTCGAAGACAGCCAGCACGGTCGCGTCGCCGACGATCCGCCCCTCTGCGCGGAGCGCCTCCTGGACCCGGTGCGGGGTGAGCTCTCCCGGCGTACGCGCCAGGTGGTCGCGGACGAGGTCGACGACCTGGGGTGCGATGTCGACGGCGCCGATCATGCGACCATCACCCCGGCGCGGACCCGGCAGCGCATCAGCACCTCGGCCGCGGCGCGGGCCAGCGGCGCCCGCTTCGAGCGGATCGGCCCCAGCCCCAGGTCGATGGCCTCCGAGAGCCCGCGCTGGTCGGACATCGAGGCGATCACGGGGAGCCCGAGCGCACGGCCGACGGCCTCCGGCTCGGCCGCACGGCCGCGGACGACGACCCGCACCCGATCCCGCTCGGGAAGGCGGGAGATCAGCCGGGCGGCGGACGCCGTGCCGGTGACGTTCGCCCGAACGACGACGAGGACGATGTCGCAGCCGGTCAGCAGTGCCTCGGTCCCGGCGTCGGACTCACGTGGCAGGTCGACCACGACCAGGTCATGGCCGCGACGAGCGGCGGCGAGCACCTCGCGCACGACCTCCGGCCGTGGTGGCACCACGTCGCCGCCCGGCCAGCCCAGCAGGCCCAGCGACCCGACGTGCGGCACCGCCTCACGCAGCGCCCGCGCCCCCAGCCGCCCGGCGGTCTGCTCGAGATCTCCCCAGGTCACCCCTGGGATCTCGTCGAGGCCGAGCACCCGACCGGCGCCGGGACCGAGCCGGTCGGCGTCGATCAGCAGCGTCGATCCACGGTCGGCTCCGAGGCTGGCCAGGGCCGCGGCGTACGTCGTCGCACCGGCTCCACCCGATCCGGCCAGCACGCCGACGACCATGCCGTCGCCGCCCTCACCGTCGCCGACGTCGGCGAGCAGCCCGGCGACCACGGTCTCGGCCGACGGCAGCTCGAGCAACGTCTCGGCACCGACCTCCAGCGCGGCTCGGAGCAGCGGTTCGCCGGTCGAGCCCCAGCCCACGACGTACACCCCGTCTCTTCGGGGTGGACGCAGCGATGCCACCTCCGCCAGGAGGTCGGCGCCGACGAGGATCAGTGGTGGGCGTTGCCATCGACGCAGGGCGCCGACGGCGTCGGTGCACTCCTCGACGGTGACGCCGGAGGCGGCGGCCAGGCGCGCCGCCTCAGCGGCGAGCAACGAGTCCGAGGTGATGACGAGCGGTTCCGAGGTCATGGCAGCAGGATCCGCCGAGACACCGACAATTCCACTCGCAAATCCAGGACCTGTGGATAACCCCGTCCTGGACCCGCCCTGTGGATGGTGATCGGCCCGCCCAACGGCCGTCTACGATGTGCCCATGACACGCATCGCTGCGTTCTTCGACCTCGACAAGACGATCATCGCGAGGTCCAGCACGCTTGCGTTCTCCAAGCATTTCCAGGCCGGCGGCCTGATCACCCGCGCGGCCATGATCCGCTCGGCCTACACGCAGTTCGTCTACGTCGTCGGCGGTGCCGACCACGACCAGATGGAGAAGATGCGCAAGTCGCTCTCCGAGATGGTCACCGGCTGGGACGTGGCGACCGTCAAGGAGATCGTCGCCGACACCCTCCACAACGTGGTCGACCCGCTCGTCTACGAGGAGGCCGTGCAGCTCATCGAGCAGCATCACGCCCAGGGCCACGACGTCATCATCGTCTCCGCCTCGGGCACCGAGCTGGTCGAGCCGATCGGCACGATGCTCGGCGCCGACCACGTCGTCGCCACCCAGATGGAGATCGAGGACGGCCGCTACACCGGCGAGATCGCGCTCTACGCCTACCGCGAGGAGAAGGCCCGCGCGGTCCAGCAGCTGGCCGAGCGCTTCGGCTACGACCTCGAGCAGTCGTACGCCTACTCCGACTCCGTCACCGACCTGCCCATGCTGGAGGAGGTCGGCCACGCCTTCGCGGTCAATCCCGACAAGGACCTCCGCAAGGCCGCCAAGGAACGCGGCTGGGACATCCTGGTCTTCAACAAGCCGGTCGCGCTGCGCAGCCGAGTGCTCACCCCGTCCACGCCGACCCTGGCCGCGCTGGCCGTCGGGGGCGCGGTCGCGATCGCCGGCGGCGTCATCTGGGCGGGCACGAAGCGCCGTCGCCTCGGCGCCTGACCCGATTCTGCAGACGCGGCATCATCCTCCTCATCCTGCAGAATTTCCAGCCTTGAATCTGGCCGCCGATCAGCGTAGAAACAGGGGTGTAACAAGACGTACACGAGTGAGAGGCACCCACGCGGCGATCCACCCATCTGATGGGGTGCTGTAGCCGGGGAGAAATCCCGACGCAGTGACCAGACCTTGCACGCTTGGTAACCAGAAACGCTCGTGTCAGCGGTGGCACCCGGTGCTCACAACCCACCGGGTGCCACCTGCTTTTGCACCTTCTACTCGGCGGCGTCCAGGCGCAGCGGCGAGGCCTCGGCCCCAGCGGCGTACGCCTCGGCGGCGTAGAGCAGCCATGAGTGCGCCCCCGCCTGGCCACCCTCGCGGAAGCCGCGCAGGTTCGACTCGTAGGCGGCACGCAGCGCCAGATGGCCGGCCTCGGGCACGACCAGCGACTTCTCGTCCACGCCGCGCGCGACCAGGATGAGCCGCTCTGCGGCACGCGCGACCAGACCGTTGTGGGAGGCGAACGGAGCAGCGGTCGCCAGATCGGCGTGCACGAACGCCGCCACGACCAGCGCCGGCGCGGACGTCGGGGCGAGCAGCAGATCGGAGAGACGCCGTAACCGCTCGGCCGACTCGGCAGAGCGCGGACGGCCCAGCTCCTCGGCGTCCAGCGACCCCGCAGCCGCCAGCGCGTGCAGCCGCGCGAACGCCTGCAGCGGCGCGTGCTTCACCACCGGCACCAGCGAGAGCAGCTCGGTCGAGAGCCGCACCGCGTCCTGCGCGATCGCGTCCCCACCGGAGGCGCGAACCTCACCCAGGGACGACGAGGACCCTTCCAGCACGGCAGAGGCGTGCGCACCGCGCAGCAGCGACTCGGCGGTGGTCTCCGGAGACGTACGCCGCAGTCCCCGGTCACGCAGCATCACGTCGATACCGTCACGAGCTGCGGCGAAGCCCGAGGCCACGCCTTCGAGCGACACCAACCGGGCAAGCGGATCGTCCTTCACGCGTCAACCTTAAGCGCGCGTTACCCTGACCGAGATGACGGACCCAGCCAACCCCGACCCGGCACGCTCCTTCGGAAGCGTGGCGGACAGCTATGACCGCGGGCGCCCGTCCTACCCGGTCGATGCCGTGAAGTGGCTGGTCGGCGACGAACCGGTGAGCGTTCTCGAGCTCGGCGCCGGCACCGGCAAGCTCACCGAGGTGCTCGTCGGCCTGGGCCACGACGTCTTCGCGACCGACCCGGACGACGCGATGCTCGACATCCTCTCCGGGAAGCTCCCGGACGTACGCGCCACCAGCGGCACCGCCGAGCAGATCCCGACCGGCGACAGCCTCTACGACGTGGTCGTCGTCGGCCAGGCGTTCCACTGGTTCGACCACGCCAAGGCGCTGGCCGAGATCGGGCGGGTGCTGCGTACGGACGGACGACTCGCCGTGGTCCAGAACGAGCGCGACGAGCGGATCCCCTGGGTGCGCAAGCTGGGCAAGCTGATCGGCAAGCAGGACGGTGGCTTCGACCCGACCTCGATCCTCGACGACTCCGGGTCCTTCTCCGCGGTCGAGGCGCAGACGTTCCGGCACTGGCAGGTCGTCGACCGCCACTCGATCCAGGACCTGGTCCAGTCGCGCTCCAACATCGCCACCCTCGAGCCGGAGGCTCAGGAGCAGAAGCGGCGCGAGGTGCTGGCCTTCTACGACGACTACGGCCGCGGCATGGACGGCATGCAACTGCCCTACAACTGCCGTGCCTGGCGGACGCAGGTGCTCCCGCACGCCCAGATGGTCTCGACAGGCTCGACCACCGGCGCGCACATGGTGGTCGAGACGGACGAGGAGCCGGAGCCGAAGGTGCCGCTGGCCAAGCGCACCGACACCGCCGTACGCCTCCCCCGCGTCATCACCGACCCCGAGAACGGCGACGACGACCTGCTCATCGACTTCCGGTGAGTGGGTCGCGCGGACGCGTCGTGAGCGCGTCGCGCTCCGGGTCCATCAGGTCGAAGCTCTGGATGATCCAGAAGATCGCGAAGCAGACCAGCAGCGAGACCTCGGTCGCCAGCAGCCAGTATTTCCAGCCGGTCAGGCCCAGCACGATGCCGCCCGCCAGCAGCAGCACCATGGCCACGACCAGTGCCCAGTAGGTCTTGTCCAGCCGCGTACGCGCCTTGTCGGCCTCCTGCGCGATCTTCCGCACGCCCCAGTCGGTGTTGAGCACGACCGCCAGCGCGAACGGCGTGAAGGTGAAGATCGCCGCGAGCCCGTGCGCCTTGGCCGCGAAGCTCTCCTGGTCGATCAGCAGCCAGCCCACCCCGACGACCCACGCCCCGGCGACCGAGACCAGACCGATCAGCCCCCAGCGTGACGGCCAGGCACCGGCGGCGGCGCGCTTGCGGAGCCCGAAGATCAGCACGACCACCCAGCCGATCGCCATCACCGCCAGATAGCTCCAGGCGTTGTTGACGATGGCGGCCTTGTCGATCTGCTGCCCGATCTCCGGGGTCGGCACGAAACCGACCATCGGCGCCGAGAGCCCGGCGAGGTTGAGCGCGGTGTCCTCCGCGTCGGTATAGCCCCGTAGCACCACCAGACACACGCCCAGCGCACACAGCACCGCGGTGAAGACCGGGCCGGCCGGGGTGTAGTAGTAGGACGAGATGGACGTCTGCCACTCCCCGCTCGTGATCGTCTCGGCAGCCACCGAGATCGCGAGCCCCGCGAGCAGACAGCACAGAGCGAAACGGACATAGCGGTACGTCGTCACCTCGGTCGTCATAGGCCTGAACGTAGCGGGATCCGGCCACCGTCGGTGGCCTATCCGGCAGCGCGTCCGAGACCCGCGCCAATCGTTCACCGAGCAATGTCGAGGAACGCATAGCGTGACGAAGGCCACATCAGATACCGTAAATCGAGCCCGGATCCCCGCCGGTTTCGAGAAATCCTCCGTCGCTCCTACGATGCGCGCGTGAAGATGACGATCAAGTGAAATCCTTCGCCCCGAGCCGATGATGTCTTGGGATGCGCCCACGGACGCGTTAGCGTCCGGACGAAGCCGCATATCTCTGCCGTAGCCCCACCACCATCACCGCTCGGGCGATGCCTCCTGCGGAAAAGTGAGGTCGACATGTCCACCGTGACATACCTCGAGGACGGCCCTTCCGTCCTCTCCCTGTACGAAGGTTTCTTCGCCGGTGGCGCCCGGATCCTGCACACCGCAGTCGTCCGCGCGCTCGACGCCACCACGCCTCAGCGGCACAGCGTGCTGAGCCTCAGTGACCGCGTGCAGCGCGAGTTCACCGCGCAGCGGATCTCTTCCGACAACTCCTACCGACGCTTGACCTCGGCCGGCGTCCCGGTGCGGGCATTGAGACGTACGCCGACGGGCCCCATCACCACCAGCCAGCTCAAGCGCGTGGCGCAGTCGGTGGCCAAGGCCGACGTGGTGCTGTCCCTCAAGGAGCAGCCGCTCACGGTGCTGGGCAGGGTCGGTACGTCCGGGACTCCGCTGATCACGTGCCTACACCGCTCCGACCCGGAGCATCAGGGGGCAGGGGTGCAGGAGCTCATCGACCTCGACCGGGCCGGGCTGCTGACCGCTGCCGTGTGCTGTGCGGAGTCGACCCAGCGGGCCTACCACGAGGCGACCGGGATCCCGCTGGAGCGGCTGCCGGTCCTCCCCAACGGGGTCGACCTCTACAAGTTCCGCACCGATGCCGAGCTGCGGGCCGGCAAGCGGGCCGAGCTCGGCGTCGACGGCGACGCACCCGTGGTGATGATCGCGGCGCGCTTCGACGAGATGAAGAACATCCCGCTCTTCGTCCGGGCCGCGCGCCGGTTCGTCCAGGAGCACCCCGACGCCCACCTCGTCATGTGCGGCGCCGGGATGACCGCGGACAACCCGGCCTTCGCCCAGCTCATCAACGATGAGCTCGGCGCGTGGCCGGCGCTGGAGACCAACCTGCACGCCCTCGGGATCCAGAGCCAGATGGCGCCGCTCTACAACGCCGCCGACCTGATCACGCTCACCTCGGCATTCGGCGAGGCCGCCCCGCTGTGCCTGCTCGAGGGGATGGCCTGCGGCGCCGTCCCGGTGACCACGCCGGTCGGCGATGCTCCGGCGATGGTGGGCGACCTCCGCCTGGTCTCGAGCTTCGACCCGGCCGAGATGGCCGAGTCCTGGAAGGCCGCCTTCGCCCAGCGCGAGGAGCACTTCGAGCGGATCTTCCGCAACCGACAGCGCCTCTCCGAGCAGCGGCTCTTCGACGCGTACGCCCGGCTCATCAAGGACTCCGCCGACTCGGCGCTCATCCCGGTCGCGGTCTGAGACGGTCGCTGGTCGAGCCCCGGAGCGGGGCTCGACCAGCGGGTGGATCAGTAGATGGTCACGCCGTAGGCGTTGACCGCCTCACGAACGGGCTGGAAGAAGGTCGTTCCGCCCGTGGTGCAGTTGCCGGAACCGCCCGAGGTGATGCCGAGGGCCTTGGTGCCGTCGTAGAGCGCGCCGCCGGAGTCACCGGGCTCGGCGCACACGTTGGTCTGGATCAGGCCGCTGACCCGGCCGGAGCCCTGGTAGCGGACGGTGACGTTGAGCGCCTGGACGGTGCCGCTGTGGACCCCGGTGGTGGAACCGTCTCGGGTGACCCGCTCACCGACGTACGCATCGGCGACCGTGAAGCCGCCAGGGTGCGAGAGCGAGGGGTTGTCGTAGCGAACCAGGGCGTAGTCGTTGCCCGGGAAGCTCGACGAGACCGTCGGGCCGATCAGGGTGGACTGGCCCGAGTTGGCGTACCAGGTCGGAACCTCGTCACCGCAGTGACCGGCGGTGATGAAGTAGTAGCTGCTGCCGCTCTGCACGTTGAATCCCAACGAGCAGCGGTAGCCGGATCCGTAGATCGCATCGCCGGCGCCGAGCAGCGTGGTGAACGTGCCGGCGGTGCGCTTGATCGTGAGTGCCTCGGCGTCGGCGCCTGCGGCCTTGGTGACCTTGGCGAGCTCCGCCTTCGAGACGGTGGAGTCGGCGGTGACGACGACCTTGCCGGTCGCGGCGTCGGTGTACCAGGCGATGCCGGATACGGCCGACTTGTCGACAGCGGAGTTGACCGCGGCCAACGCCTTCGGACTGAACTCCTGGTGATCCGGTGCGGCGACAGCCGGCGTGGTGGCAGCGGTAGCTGCCAGACCAAGACCGGCGACGACTGCGGCCAGACGGGTGCGGGACGTGGTGAACCTCATGTGTTCCTCCTACGAACGACCAGGCACCCGCGTGGTTGCAGGCGCCAGGAATGCCCGACCACCGCGATGTGCCCGAGCACGCCTTCTCGGGAGTATGTCGACGGGTCGATCGGTCGGCTACGCCACGGAAGAAAATTTCACCGCCAGGCGGAAATCATTGCCAAATAGGGCGAAGTGGTCTGAACCACTTCGCCCCAATTCGGCTGCGTATCAGTAGAGGTTGACGTCGTAGGCGTTCACGGCCTCGCGGACCGGCTGGTAGAAGGTGGTGCCGCCCGAGGAGCAGTCACCGGAGCCACCCGAGGTGATCCCCAGGGCGGTCGAGCCGGCGTAGAGCGGGCCACCGGAGTCGCCCGACTCGGCGCAGATGTCGGTCTGGATCATGCCGCGGACGGTGCCGGACCCGCGGTAGCGGACCGAGACGTCGAGCGCCTCGACCCGGCCGGAGTGCGCGCCGGTGGACGAGCCGTCGCGGGTGACCCGCTGACCGACCCGCGCGTCACCGACGGAGTAGCCGCCCTGGTGGCTCAGCGAGTCGTTGGCGTAGCGCACCAGGGCGTAGTCGTTGCCCGGGAAGCTCGACTTCACGGTCGGCCCGATCCGGGTGGTCTGACCGGCGTTGGTGTACCACGTCCCCACGTCTTCGGCGCAGTGACCGGCGGTGAGGAAGTAGTGGGTGCCACCGCTGCGCACGTTGAACCCGAGGGAGCACCGGGTCCCCGCGCCGTGGATGGCGTCTCCAGGCCCGAGGAACGGCTTGAACTCACCCTTGGCGCGCTTGATCGTGATCGCGTCGGCGTCGGCGCCGACCGTCCGGGTCAACCTGCCCAGCGCGGAGGCGGGGACGGTGGAGTCCGCGGTCACGACCACCTTGCCGGTGGCCTCGTCGGTGTACCAGGCGATGCCGGACAGCGCGGACCTGCTGACCGCGGAGTCGACGGCGGCGTAGGCGGCCGCCAGCGCCTTGGCGCTGACCTCCGTCTCCGCGGGCGCAGCGACCGCCGGCGTGGCCATGGCGGTAGCCGCCAGCCCTAGACCGACCGCTGCCGCGAGCAGTCGGCTGCGTGACCTGGTGAACCTCATGCGTTCCTCCTGGGACGACCAGGCGCCCGCCCCGGTAGCGCGCGCCACGTGCACGACCACCGCGATGTGCCCGAACACGATCACTGTGAGTATGTCGTTGTAGACACCTCATCGGCCAGTCGTCGGCAAAAAACTTTCGCAGTTCGATCAAATTTCGTACGCCGCGGGGCAAAGTGGCTCAAACCACCTCACCCCGCGGCGTACCTCTGCTTGATCAGTAGATCGTGGCGCCGTACACGCTGAGCGCCTCGGTCACCGGCTGGAAGAAGGTGGTGCCGCCGGTGGAGCAGTTGCCGCTGCCGCCGGAGGTCAGACCCAGCGCGGTCGAACCGGAGTAGAGAGCGCCGCCGGAGTCACCGGGCTCCGCGCACACGTTGGTCTGGATCAGGCCGCTGACGGTTCCCTCGGCGTAGCGGACGCTGGCGTTGACCGCCGTCACGGTGCCGGTGTGGACACCGGTGGTCGAGCCGTCACGGGTGACGCTCTGGCCGACCCGAGCGGTGCCGGCCGTGAAGCCACCGGTCTTCGAGATCGTCGAGTTGTAGCGGACGATGCCGTAGTCGTTGCCCGGGAAGCTAGAGCCCGCGGTCGAGCCGAGGAGCGTGCTCTGCGAGGAGTTGGCGTACCAGGTCGAGACGGCGTCGGTGCAGTGGCCCGCGGTCAGGAAGTAGTCCGCGCCGCCGACCTTGACGTTGAAGCCGAGCGAGCAGCGGGAGCCGCCGCCGTAGATGGCGTCGCCGGGGCCGATGAGCGGGCTGAACTCGCCCTTGGTGTGCTTGACGGTCACGGCCTGGTCGCCCTGGCTCGTCTTCTCGGCGGCAGCCTCCTTGACCTCGGCGATCTCGGCCGCGGACACGGTCTCGTCAACGGTGATGACGACCTTGTTGGTGGCCGGGTCGGTGTACCACGACGAGCCGACCGGGGCGGACTCGGCGACGGCCGACTTGACCGACGCGACCTCGGCCTTGCTGAACTCGGCATCCGCGGCGGCTGCCGGGACGGCGACGGCGGCGGAGGCCGCGAGACCCACACCCGCGGCAAGCGCGGCGATCGTGCGGGGACGGAAGGTGGTGCGTTGGAACCTCATACGTCTCCTCCTGGGGGAAAGGCCCACGTGTTGTGGGCTTCCGCACCCGGAACCACGGGTTTCGCGGCTTACCGGGGGCGGGTAACTGAGTTTCGTGTTCTTTTCCTTGCCCCGCACCACATTCGATTCCCCAAGAATCTGCATTGCAAAGACTCGTTCATCGAATTCCTGCAATGCAGCAACACGCGATTCCGCAGCGTTTGCGGCTCAGCGCCGAAAGAAGAGGATTGGGTAAGCATTGCCAAGTTGTAGGTGCCCGGGTCCCGGGCCGCGTACGGTGGGTATCCGTGTTCATCTCGCTGCTCGAGCGAGGATTCGGGCGGGATTCCGTCCGGCTTCCAAACCTTCGGCGTGGCGACTGTTGATAGATGGTAGACAAACCCCATGCCGTATCCGCCGCCCCCAGGCTCCCCCGGTTCGGGCGCGCCTGACGAGGAGCCGCAGAAGCAGCCTGCCCCTTTCGACTACAACGAGCGGCTGATCGGGCTCTCCGACGAGAGCGGCAACCGACCGGCGTTCAACGCCCGCAAGGAGCGCGCCGGACAGGGCGGGCCGCTGCGCCAGGTCCTGACCATCGCCGTCTCCCTCGGGCTCGTGGTCGTGTGCGGCGTGGTCGTCTACGCACTGTTCACCCGCGGCGACGACGCGGCCACGACCGCCGGAGCGCCGACCGCGAGCGACACGGCCTCGGCCGAGAGGACACCGAGCGGGTCGGCGAGCCAGGGCGGCGGAAGCTCCGACGTCGGCGGTGAGTCCAGCGGCAATCCCGACTGGCCCGGGACCTCCGCGGCCGACCCCAGCGACGGCGCCACCAGCTCGCGTTCGACCATCGGGCCCGAACACCTCTCCAAGGCCGACGTCCCCCGCCCGTGGGAGTTCACCTACGGCGACGTCAACCTCAAGGCACGCTACCTGAGCGGCAAGGACTACTCCGGCTGCAAGGCGACGCTGAAGCCCGCGATCCGCAATCTCGGCTGCGACTATGCCGTGCGGGTCTCCTACAAGGCTCAGCGGGGCAACCTGCGGATGACCCATTTCATCTACGACTTCAGCACCGTCGAGGCCGCCGGCAAGGCCGCCACGAAGACCGAGCCGCGGCACGTGATCCCGCCGACGGAAGCCTTCCTGCCCGGCTACACCCAGGGCTGGTTCAAGGTGAAGGACTACGGCAAGTACGTCGTCTACACCATGGTCACGGCCAGCGACGGCATCACCGAGGCCCAGGGCAAGGAGTACACCTCCTACGGCAACAGCGACCTCGGCGCGGAGATCCTCTTCCGGATGTGACCCGGTCTCAGGGGGTCGCCTGGTCTCCTGCTTCGGGTGACGCCCCTACCGTGGGCGAAGGCTGGGTCGAGGCGCTGCCGCTCTCGCTCGGCTGCGCCGACGGCGTTGCGCTCGACCCGGTCGAGGTCGACGGCTCGGCGCTCGGCTCCTCCGTCGTGGCCGACTCGGACGGCTCGGCCGACTCCGAGGGCTCGGTGCTCGGGCTCGCGGACTCCTCGGGAGTCGCGGTCGCGCCCGGCGACGGATTCTCGCCCTGCTTCTCGTCGCCCTGCCCCGAGCCACCGCCGGTCACCCGGGAGATCGTCGTGCCGCCGTCCCCGCCGCGCGTGATCGAGCTGACGCTGCGTCCGGCCAGCAGCTCGAAGACGGTGATCACGGCGACGACGACCACGAACATCGCCAGCGAGGCCAGTGCGATCCGCTTCCAGGGCAGAGTCCTGAGGCGCTCCTGCCACGACGGCATCGGCTCGGCGTCGCCGTCCCCGTCGGCCATCTCCGCCGCCTCGGCCACGGAGTCCGAAGCCGGCTCGGTCGCGGGCTCCGAGCTGGTGCGTACGCCGGCCAGCCCCGCAGACCGCCACCGGGCCAGGGCCTGGGCGCTGGTCACCTTCTGGTGGCTCTTCGCGAGCCACTGGCCGTAGAGGTTGGTGCCGATCGTGGCCGCCACGCTGCCCATCGCCGCCCCGAGGAGGGTGCCGACGGCACCGAGCGTGGAGAGCAGCAGAGCGGAGGTGACGGCAGCGAGGGCGCCTGCGGTGGTCGCGATCCAGTCGATGCGTGCGGGTTTCGATGCTTGGGAATCGCTGGAGGGCGGGGTGTTGCTCATTGGGCCCAGATTAACTCGCGACCTGACGCTACCGGGGCCAACTTGACGCAGATCACCCTTGACTCAGGTCACGTTCCAGGGCCGCTGCACCGGACATCAGGGTGGCGACGACGCTCGGCAGGGACTCCTTGTCGTAGCGGACGCTGGGCATGGAGATCGACATCCCCGCGACGACGTCGCCGCCGGCGCCACGGACGGGGACGCCGATCGCGACCACGCCACGCTCGGAGCGACCGTCGTTGAAGGCGAAGCCGTTGCGGCGTACGCGCTCGAGCTCGGTACGCAGCGCATCGACGTCCGGGCGATCGGCCAGGTGGTCGGCGTACCTCTCCCGGGAGTAGATCGAGGCGACCTCGTCGTCGGAGATCTGGGCCAGGAGCAGGAGGCCGGCGGTCGTGCGGTGGGCGGGGAAGACCATGCCCTCACGGGAGCCGACCTTGAGCGACTGCGGCGACTCGACCGAGGCGATGAAGCGGCAGGTGTCACCGGTGCGTACGGCGACGTTGGCGGACTCGCCCAGCAGGTCGACCAGGCGCTGCAGATGGGGCAGCGCGACCTGACGGAGCCGGGATGCGGTCGAGCGGGAGTGAGCCGCCAGCTCCAGCACCGGTCCGGCCCGGTAGACCTTGTCCTCGTCCTGGACCGCGAAGTCGCGGTAGACCAGCATCGCCAGCAGCCGATGGGCGGTGGAACGGGCGACGTCGAGCCGAGCCGCTGCCTCTGAGACGGTCAAGCGGCCTTCGAGCTGGAGGATCGTCGCCAGCTTGAGTGCGTGGTCGACGCTGGTGATCGCATACGGGGGCCGGGTCTTGAGCGGCTTGTCCATCCCACCTCTTCCTGATCACACCAAACCAAGCATCTATCGCTCGCCTCCGCAGGAGATTGACCCACCTGGGGAGGCCGCTGTGACAATGGCCACGTCGTCGAGGCGACGCCTCCCGACGCACCCGGTTCGACAAGTGAGGAACACTGCGATGTCTGTCCTGATCGGCACCAACCCGACGCGTACGTTCGAGGATGCCCGCCGCTGGGTCGCGGAGGGAACCGCCCTGCTGACCGGTGCCATCGACGGCCTGGACCGCTCCGCGTTCGACGGCTACTCGCAGCTGCCGGGCTGGACCCGCAAGCATCTGGTCGGCCACGTCGCCGCCAACGCCGAGGCCCTCGGCAACCTGATCTCCTGGGCCGAGACCGGCGTGGAGAAGCGGATGTACGCCTCCACCGAGCAGCGCAACGCTGACATCGAGGCGGCCGCGACGCGTCCGGCCGAGGAGCTCCGCGCCTGGTATCTCCGCGGCGCCGCGGAGCTCGACGCGGCCATGGACCGGCTCACCGCCGAGCAGTGGGAGCACGAGGTGATCACCGCCCAGCTCGTCACCCGGAAGGCGAGCGACGTCCCGTGGATGCGGGCCCGTGAGGTCTTCGTCCACGCCGTCGACCTCGGAGTCGGGATCACCTTCGCCGACCTGCCCGACGACTTCCTGCTCGCCCTCGCCGACGAGATCCGTACCAAGCGAGGACTCTCCGACGACGACCTGCTCGGTGTCGAGGGCCCGCTTCCCGAGGTGGCCGCCTGGCTCGCCGGGCGACCGCACGACCTGGTGGACGCGCCGACGCTCGGGCCGTGGCTGTGACCCTTTCTGGGATCAGCTCCAGAGGGCGAGCTTGTCCGGGTTCAGGACGATCCAGACGTCGGTGACCCGGCCGCCGGCGACCCGCAGGTTGGCGACACCGCGGTGAGCGCCGTCCTCGACGAACGTGAACCCGAGGCCGTCGGCGGTGGCCTCGGTCCGGACCTCCCAGCTCGGCCGCTTCGTGAGTACGCCGAGCAGGAACCGCGCCACCTTCTCCGGCCCGACGATCGGGTTGCGGGCCGCGCTGACCCGGCCGCCGCCGTCGGAGCGGAGCGTGACCGACGGGTCGAGCAGCGTCACCAGCCGGCCGAGGTCGCCGCCGGCGGTGGCCGAGACGAAGGCGCGTACGACGTCGTCGTGCTCCGGCAGCGGGGCGACGTCGTCGCGCTGCTGGGCGACCCGGCGGCGTGCGGAGGCGGCGAGCTGCCGCACCGCGGCCGGTGAGCGGCCGACCACCCCGGCGATGTCTCCGAACGGGACGGCGAAGATGTCGTGGAGCACGAACGCGACCCGCTCGGCCGGGGTCATCGCGTCGAGCACGACGAGGAGCGCGGTGCTCACCGTGTCGTCCAGGGTCGCCCGGTCTGCCGGATCCTCGGGGGCGGCGAGGAAACCCGGCCGGACCGGCTCGGGCAGCCAGGGGCCGACGTACCTCTCCCGGCGGCTGCGCGCCGACTTGAGCACGTCGAGGCAGACCCGGCTGGTCACGCGGCTCAGCCAGCCGGAGGGGTTGTCGATCGCCGCCCGCTCGTCGTCGGAGAGGCGATACCACCGCAGGTAGGTCTCCTGGACCGCGTCCTCGGCCTCCTCGACCGTGCCGAGCAGGCGGTAGGCGAGCGCGATCAGACGGCGACGCTCGATCATCACCTCGCCCAGGTCGTCCATGTCAGGCATCGTGGCATCTCCTTCGGGGTTCACCAGTGTGACGAGCCAGACATCGCGATTGTGAGGTGGCGACCTCACATTCGCATCTGCCGCCTCGTCAACCTGACGAGTGCCCGCGCTGTGGCGGGCCAGACCCGAAGGACACCGATGCTCGCCAACGTCAACGTCACCAAGCTCTTCCCCGCTGCGTACAAGGCTCAGATGGCCGTCGAGGAGGCGGTCGAGGAGGCCATCAGCGTCGCCGGCCTCGACCGGCTCGCGGTCGACCTCGTCAAGATCCGCGCCTCCCAGATCAACGGCTGCGCCTTCTGCCTGCGGATGCACACCCAGGACGCCATCAAGAACGGCGAGACGACCGACCGCCTCGCCCTCGTCGCCGCGTGGTGGGAGTCGCAGTACTTCACCCCGGAGGAGCAGGCCGCGCTCACCATCGCCGAGCAGATCACCCGCATCGGCGACCTGCACACCTCCCCGGCCCCCAAGGTGGACGTCGAGAGCATCCTGGACGCCAAGCAGATCGCCGCGATCACCTGGGTCGCGATCTCCATCAACGCCTGGAACCGGATCGCGATCTCGAGCCACTACCCGGTCGCTCCCTGATCCGAGCCGGGTAGTCCGGGGAGTTTCGGTCCGTTACTCGCTGGTAGACGGACGAGAACTCCCCGGACTACCGATTGCTGTCGCGACCGAGCAGGTAGCCGACCGCCAGCGCGACGACCGCCAGCGCGACCGGGTAGCTCTGCAGGAATGCTCCGAAGACCGCGTCGGCCATCAATCCGAGCAGTTCCAGGATCACCCAGATCGCCAGGACCGTGCCGGCGACGATGAGGACCTTCCACTTCGTCGCCATCTACTGGCTCACGTGGAAGTAGGCGGACGTGGTCGAGCGAGGACGCATGGGGATCCTTTGTGGAGCGTGATGGCCGAGGCGGCGCCCACCCGTCGGCGCATCGCAGAAAGTAGCAGCGGGTGTGGGGGCGTACGAGAGAATCGTGGAACCGCGTGGGAACGTTTCTCCTACGTGAATCTTTACTCGGCCAGGGGGTCCGATGACTACGCCGACACCACCACCACCACCGCCGGACGGGTACGGCGCGATGCCTCCTGCGCCGGACCTCCAGCCTGGCTGGCCGCCGAACGAGAATTCGTTCGGCGCGGGAGGGCCACCGCCGCCGGAGAAGCCGCATAATCCCTGGCCCATCGTCATCGGGCTCGGGGCGATCGTGGTGGTGCTGGTGATCGGCGTGATCATCACGGCCGCCCTCGTCCTGCTCCGCGGTGAGGAGGACCCGACGGCGAAGCCGGGACCGTTGACGGTGACGGCCACGCCGAGCACGTCGGCGACCGCCCCTGCCCCGGGCGGGCTGGCCGCCGATCTGTTCGAGGGTGACTGGAGGTTCAAGCTCGGCGACGTGAGCATGAACGCGACGTACGTGGCCGCCCAGGACTACCCGGACTGCGGGCCGATCGCGTCGGCGGCGCTGGAGAAGAAGGGCTGCCGCTATGCGGCCATGGGGATCCACGACGCCGAGGGCGGCAAGCTGCGGATGCTCCGGGTGATCTACGTCTTCGACAGCGAGGCGGAGGCGACGGCGGCCGCGGAGTCGGTCAAGGAGACCGACTTCGACCTGCCCACCGGCAGCCTCATCGCGGACGACGTGATCGGGAAGTGGGTCGCCAAGGACTCCTCCAAGGCGGTCGTCGTCGGCTTCGTGACCGCGCAGAAGGGCGTCCCGGAGACGACCGTCGACGACTACCTCCACTACGGCACCGCAGACATCGCGGGCGCCCTGATCTTCATGGACCTGTAGCCGGACGAGGCGGCGATGAACCTCCAGCACCGGATCCAGTACGTCCTGGACGAGCTCGTCGCCAGCGGCAACGAGACCGGCCTGCAGGTCGCCGTCGACCACCGTGGCCACCGGGTCGTGGACGCCGTCGCCGGGGTCGCCGACAGCGGGACCGGGCGACCGGTCAGCCCGGAGACGCTGTTCTTCAGCTTCTCGACCGGCAAGGGGATGGCCGCCTTGATCGCCCACCTCCTGGTCGGCAACGGCCTCGTCGGCTATGACACCCGGGTCGCGGAAGTCTGGCCGGAGTTCGGGGTGCGCGGCAAGGAGTCGGCGACGCTGCGTCACGTGCTGACGCACACGGTCGGCGTACCTGCGATGCCCGGCGGACTCGGCCCGGGCGACCTGGGCGACTGGTCCCGGGTCTGCGCGGCGATCGCCGGGTCGGACCCGCTGTGGCGCCCGGGCACCCGGACCGGCTACCACTCGTACACCTTCGGCTTCCTGGTCGGCGAGATCGCGCACCGGGTCACTGGGATACCGATGGGGCGGCTGTTGAACGACTGGGTCGCCGCACCCCTCGGGATCACCGGCGAGCTCTACTTCGGCCTCCCGCCGAGCGCGCTCACCCGGCTCGCCAGGCTCGAGGACGCCGAGCCGCCGGCACCCGAGACACCGGGGCCGGGCGGCATCTTGGCTCCCTGGGAGGGACGACCCCGGGCGTCGATGGGCAACGACCCGCAGTTTCTCCAGGCCGACATCCCGTCGGTGGGCACCTTCACCGCACGTGGGATCACGACCGCGTACGCCGCGATGCTGGACGGGCGGCTGATCGGCCCGGCCCAGATCGAGGAGCTGTCGGCGGTCGCCTTCGAGGGCACCGACCAGGTCTTCGGCAACCCGGCCCGGCTTGCTCTCGGCTATCCGCTGGGCCGCATCGGCGCCCCGGCCGACGAGGCACCGACCGCGCTCGGCTGGCCCGGCGGAGGAGGCAGCTATGCCTACGCCGACCCCGCCACCGGGATCTCGTTCGCGGTCACCAAGAACCGACTCACTCCCGACTTCAGCACCGCACAGCGACTATCGGACCTGGTGAACGCCGAGATCGGACGACCGGCCTGACCCGTCGCCGGAGTTCACCCGAGGTTTCCGAGTATTCGAAAGCGTTTGGTTCAGCGCACACGGCGGACTCATACCGTCGGTAGGCGTGTCCCCCAAGCTGTTCGCCTCGGGCAAGCTCCTGCGCGCCGTCGTGCCCGCAATCGCGCTGTGCGGCGTCCTCGCCGCCGCCATGAGCTTCCTGGTCCCGACGACCGCCTCCGCCGGCCCGACCGTCAAGGTCGTCCAGGCCGGACCGGTACAGCCCGGCTTCCAGCGCTTCGCCTGGCTCAACGCCTGGGCGGACCACCACACCGCGCCCGGCGGCGCTGCCGCCGGCCGGCTCGACGGCGTGCCGCGGATGCGGATCGTGGTGGGTCACCTGCGGCGTACGGTCATCGACTTCGGCGTGCTCGCCGAGGTGGAGGCACCGCAGCGGGAGGCCTTCGAGTCGTTCGGCCGTGAGTTCGGCCTCGTCTCCACGCCCGACGCCACCGACGACGCAGTCTTCTACCGGCGCTCGGTCTTCCGGCTGGTCAGCAAGGACACGGTCACCATGTACTACCGCCACGGCGCCCAGGTCAGCGCGCCGGTGGTCGTGCTGGAGGAGCGTTCCTCGGGGCAGCGCGTCGGGGTCCTGCCCGTGCACTTCCCAGCGAGCCTCCCCTCCGCCCCGGGGCAGAAGAAGTGGCGCGAGCTGAACGCGCGGATCGTCGAGGGCGTGGTCGCGCGTGCCGAGGTGCCGATGGTGGTGGCCGGTGACTTCAACCAGCGCAACGACATCCTGTGCGACCTGACCTCGCCGGGGACCGGTCTGGTGAGTCCGCTGGCGACGCACGAGACGTGCGCCACCGCCCGCCGGGCGCCGATCGACCAGGCCTTCCTCAGCCCGTCGCTGCGGCCCGACCGCTACCAGGTCTACTCCGGTCCGTCGGCCCGTCGTGCCACCGACCACGGCGCGTTCTACCAGGTCAGGCTGCGACTCTCCGACATCGCCTGAGCCCTCAGAAGTACGTCCGGACCAGGTCGGTCACGGTGTAGTCGAGGTCGACGACCGGGATCAGCCGCCACTTGTCGAACGCCGTGCACGGGTGCGAGATCCCGAAGCTGACCAGGTCGCCCGGCCGCAGCCCGGCGTCGGTGCGCAGGAAGGCGTGCTGGTCGGCCAGCTTCTCGACGGTGCCCTCGAGCGGCTCCGCACCGCCGTAGCCGTTGCGCCGCACCGCGAGCGGGACGGGCAGGCCGTGGTCGAAGGGTGCGTCCCGCCGGCCCATGCCGACGATCACCAACCCCTCCTCCGGGGCCGAGATCACCTGGGCCCACACCTCGATGGCCGGGTCCAGGGTGCCCTCGATGCGGTTGTAGGGCGTCTCCTCGGCGTAGAGGCCGTGGTCGTGGGTGACGTACGTCCCGCTGCGCAGCACCTTGCGAGGGGTCATCCCGTCCGGCCAGCCCGCGGACCAGCGCTCGGCGAGGACGTCGAAGAAGGCGCTGCCACCTGCGGAGACGATGGCATCGGCGGCGATCAGGCCGTTGGTGTAGAGGCTCGAGGCGAGCTCCTTGAGACGGTCGAAGTAGTCGCCGGCCTCTTCCGCCGTCCGCAGCCCGCCCTCATAGCCGGCCACTCCCGCCAGGAGTACGCCCGGGGTGGAGTCGACCACCCGCGCGAGCTCGACGGCCTCGTCGACGGAACGGCAGCCCGTGCGCCCGCCCGGGAAGCCCAGATCGATCAGCACGGCCATCGGCCGGTCCTCGACGCCGACCAGGGCCGACGCCTCGGCCGCCGCCTCGACACCCTCGACCGAGTCGACCCAGTGCAGGTGGAGGAACTCCGGGTCGGCCGCACGTTCGGAGGCCACCCAGCTCAGCGCGCTGTGGTCGAGGATCTCGTTGGCGACGAGGACTCTGCGTACGCCGGCATGGCGGGCGACCAGGGCCTGGCTCGGTGAGGCGACGGTGATCGCCCACGCCCCGGCGTCGACCTGTCGCTGGTAGAGCGAGGGCGCCATCGTGGTCTTGCCGTGCGGGGCGAGCAGCAGGCCGTGCTCCTCCGCGAAGCCCGCGAGGGTCGCGATGTTGTGCTCCAGCGCGCTCTTCTTGAGCACCATCACCGGCCAGGTGAACGAGCCGTCGAAGAGGTTGTGGCCGGAGGCTGCGTACGTGGTGAGATCGACGGCTTCTCCCGGCGCCCAGAAGCCCTTGTCCGCCCAGGTCACTTGATCATCCATCGGGACAGAACCTACCGACGCCCAGCTGCGAGACACCGGGTTTCGAGAAACTGTGGAAATCCCCAGGGAGGTATCGGCGTCGCTTATCGTGACGCCATGGCCAACCGTGCAGCTCAGAGGGCGATGACTCGCCAGCTCCTGCTGGACGCGGCGATGGACCGGTTCGTCGCGAGCGGCTATGCGGCTACGACGATCGACGAGATCGCCTCGGCGGCAGGCACCACCCGGGTGACGTTCTACGCCTACTTCCCCTCGAAGTCCGACGTCATCAAGGCCCTGATCGCCGAGCGCCTCGAGGACGAGCTCGTCCAGCTCCGCTGCCCGCAGGGCAGCTCGCTCGGCGGCCTCGCCGACGCGGTGGCGGCCGGCACCCGCGAGCAGATCGGTGCCTGGATCCGGCAGGCGATGTCCCGATGGCCGGAGGTGCGTCCGATCGTCATGATCGCCCGCGCTGCCCAGGCCGTCGATCCCGATCTCAGCCGCATCGTCGACGGCTGGACGGACGAGACGATCGAGGACGTCAGTGCGGGCCTGGACAAGGCGGACCGCTTCGACGCCGACAGCCGGCAGCTGCGCGGCGCGCTGGCCGTCGGTCAGCTCGACTTCCTGTTCCAGCGCTGGGCGGACGGGTCGTGGGGTGTCGAGCACGACCACGTGTGCGAGCTGGTCACCGAGAGCTGGTTCCAGCTGCTGGGCGAGTGATCCAGCAGGTCACAGGAAGGTCTGGCCCTCGCCCCGGTAGGTCGGCGCGACGGTGATGATCGAGTCGCCCTCGATCAGCTGGAGCGTGTCGAGCCGCTCGCAGACCTCGCCCGCCTTCGCGTGCCGGAACCACACCTTGTCACCGATCGCGAGCTGGTCGGCGGCATGCCCACGCAGCGGCGTCTGGACCTCCCCGGCGCCTTCGGTGCCGACGTACTCCAGGCCGAAGGGGTAGGTCGGGCTGGGCACGCGGTCGAGTCCGGGCGGGCCCGAGGCGATCCAGCCGCCACCGGCGACGGTGACGATGCCGGGCGCGGGGCGGCGGACCACGCTCAGCCCGAAGTAGGCCGCGGGGTGGGGCGTGAAACCGTCGTAGCGGTCGAAGAGGGTCGGGCCGTAGAGCCCGGACCCGGCCGCGATCTCGGTGACCGAGGGATCGGCATGGGTGGACTCGATCGAGCCCGTGCCGCCGCCGTTGACGAACTCGAGGTCGGCCAGGGAGCGTACGGCCGCGACGATCTTCCCGCGGCGCTCGGTGATCTCTGCGATGGAGGCCTTCTTCATCCGTCTGATGACGGCCGCGGGCGGGTTGCCGCTGAGCGGTCGGTCGACGGTGCCGGCGACCTGGCCCTCGTAGGCCATCAGCCCGACCAGCTGGAAGTCCGGGTCGTCGGTGACGATCCGGGCGAGGGCGACGGCGTCCTCGGGGGTGCGGACCGGGGATCGGCGGGCACCGAGCCAGATGCGGCGCGCGATGACCAGCGCGGCGTCGAGGTCGATGGCCACGCGTACGGGGGCGGCCGGGGTGCCGATCGCGGCCTTGACCAGCGACAGCCCCTCGGCGCTGTCGACCATCAGGGTGACCCGGGCGAGCTTCTCCTCGTCCTTCGCGAGGGTGGCGAGCGCGGCCCGGTCGGCGGTCGGGTAGCCGACCACGACGTCGTAGTGCGTCTCGGCCAGCCACAGCGCCTCGAACAGCGTGAAGGCCAGGATCCCCTCGTATCCCTCGCGGGCGAGCACCCGGTCGATCAGCGCCCGGCAGCGTACGGACTTGCTGGCGACTCGGATCGGGGTGCCGGCGGCACGGCGTACGAGATCGTCGGCGTTGGCGTCGAACGCCGCGAGGTCCACCGCCCCGACGGGTCCGTCGAGACGGGCGGTCGCCCGGTCGAGCCGTTCGTGCTGCTGGGCGGAGAGATGGTGGGAAGTCGTGACCACGACGCAAGTGTCTATGCCCCGCGCGGCACTCGCGTCAACGGGAGGTGACCAACTGTGCCACCGCGCGGGCCGATCGATGTGGGCGCAGCCGTTGACCGTACGCCTCCGAGGCGACACCCTATCCCGCGTGAGCGAGTGGCAGAACTGGGCAGGCAACCAGCACGCGGGCGCGGTCGAGGTCGTCGTGCCTCGCGACGAGGCGGAGCTCTCGGCGGTCGTCGTGGCCGCGGCGGAGGCCGGGCGGCGGATCAAGCCGATCGGGGCGGGGCACTCGTTCACCGCGATCGGGTCGCCCGTCGATGTCCAGGTCAGCCTGGATCGTCTCTCCGGGATCGTTCGAGCGGACTCGACGACCGGTCTGGTGACGGTACGCGGCGGCACCCGCCTCAAGGTCCTCAACCGGGCACTCGAGGCGCTCGGTCTGTCGATGACCAACCTCGGTGACATCGAGGAGCAGTCGATCTCCGGGGCGATCTCGACCGGCACCCACGGCACGGGAGCGCGTTTCGGCGGCCTGGCGGCCCAGGTACGCGGCCTGCGGCTGCTCCTCGCCGACGGTTCCGTGATCGCTTGCTCGGCGTCGGAGAATCCGGAGGTCTTCGAGCTCGCCCGCGTGGGGCTCGGGGCGCTCGGGATCATCGTCGAGGTCACCCTCCAGACCGAGCCTCTCTTTGCGCTGCGCGCACGTGAGGGCAACGGTGAGCTCGCTGAGGTGATGGCCGCTTTCGACTCGCACGCGTCGGGCACCGACCACTTCGAGTTCTACTGGTTCCCGCACACGACCCGGGTCCTGACCAAGCACAACACCCGGCTGCCGCTGCCGGAGACTCCGCTGGCGCCGGTGGGCCGGCTCCGGGGCTGGTTCGACGACGAGCTCCTCTCCAACCAGGCCTTCGGCGCGACCGTCGGTCTCGGCCTTCGGGTCCCTGGTCTGGTGAAGCCGCTGGCCCGCTTCGCCGCCTCCGCCCTCTCGCCGCGCGAGTTCACCGACATCTCCTACCGCGTATTCACCTCGCAGCGGAAGGTGAGGTTCGTGGAGAGCGAGTACGCCGTCCCGCGTGCCGTCGGCATGGAGGTCCTTGCGTCGCTGCAGCGTGCCGTGGAGGCGTCGTCGTGGAACATCTCCTTCCCGGTCGAGGTCCGGGTGGCCGGCGCCGACGACATCCCGCTGTCGACCGGGTTCGAGCGCGAGAACGTCTACATCGCGATCCACACCGCGCCCTCCTCGCCCTGGCGCGAGGAGTACTTCGCGACCTTCGAGCGCATCGCCGGCGAGGCCGGTGGCCGCCCGCACTGGGGCAAGATGCACACCCTCACCGCCACTGACCTGGCCGAACGCTATCCGCGGTTCGGCGACTTCGTCGCGCTGCGCGACAAGCTCGACCCGTCACGTACGTTCGGCAACCCCTACCTCGAGCAGGTCCTCGGCTCTTAACCTGCCCTTCTCCCGGGGGTCACCGGCGACCTTTAGCGTGACCCGATGCCGCAGCCTCCCCGACCGCCGCGCATCGCTGAGATCCACGGGCTACGGGGGCTGGCGCTGGCACTCGTGGTGGTCTTCCACCTCTTCGGCAACGGCCGGGTCTCGGGCGGCGTCGACGTCTTCCTCGTGCTGACCGGGTTCCTGGTGACCCGGTCGCTCGTCCGCCGGGTCGCGTCGTCCGAGCTGCGGCTGGGCGACCACTACGGGCGTACGTTCCTGCGGCTCTCGGCTCCGATGCTGGTCGTGCTCGCCGGGACGGCGGTGCTGATGGTGACGGTCATGCCGCGGTCGATGTGGGGCTCGACGTTGCGGGAGATCGCTGCGTCGGCGGCGTACGTCTTGAACTGGGAGATGATCCGGTCGCAGCTCGCCTACGGGGCGGCCGGGCCGAGTGCGAGCCCGCTGCAACACTTCTGGTCGCTGGCGGTGCAGGGACAGTTCCTGCTGCTCTGGCCGCTGGTCGTGCTGGCGATCTGGCGGGTGGCGCGGGCGCGGCTCCGGCTCGTGCTGACGCTCGTCGTGGCGGTGGCGACGGTCGCCTCGTTCGTCTCCGCATGGCGGCTGGGGATCGCCGACCAGCAGGTGGCGTACTTCCACACCGGGGCACGCTTCTGGGAGCTCGGCGTCGGCGCGCTGCTCGCGCTCGGGCTCGACCGTCTCCGTCCGCCGGGGGTCGCGCGCCCGGTGCTCGCCTGGGCCGGGCTGCTGCTCGTCGCGAGCTCGGGGTTCGTGCTCGACGGTGCCGCGCTCTTCCCCGGGCCGTGGGCGCTGTGGCCGGTCGGCGGGGCGCTGCTGGTCGTGCTCGGCTCCGGATCGACGGCTCGCTGGGGGCCGCAGCGGCTCCTCGCGGTGCGGCCGCTGCGGTTCGTCGCGGACATCTCCTTCCCGCTCTATCTGTGGCACTGGCCGCTGCTGGTGGCGTGGCTGAGCTGGACGTACGCGACCCGGACCACGCTCCTCGCGGCGGTGGTCGTGCTCTCGGCCTCGGTGGTCCTGGCCTGGCTCACCCACCGGTTCGTCGAGGTGCCGGTCACCCGCCTCGGACCGTCCTTCACGGGCCTCGGCCGGCTCGTGACCGTCCCGATCGTGCTCGCGCTGGTCGCGGGCACGACGATGGCCGGCGCCACCGCCGTCGAGCGCCAGGACGCCGCCGCGAGGGCGGCCGCCGTCGCCGCCGCGAAGAAGTACGCCGGCTGCATCGGCGCGGCTGCCATGGATCCCGCGACTGCGGGCTGCAAGGGTCCGGACCGGCTGCTCGACGCCAGTCTCGGTTACCAGGCGCCCGACGGGTCGGGCTGCTGGTCCAACAAGGAGCGGCCGGTGCGGTTCAAGGTGTGCTCGCTCGGGCCGGCCCGCGGCTACACGCGGCGGCTGCTCGCGATCGGCGACTCGCACAACCACCAGCTCGTCCCCGCCTACCGCGAGATCGCCGAACGCCGCGGGTGGCGCATCGACGTCGCCAGCCGCGCCGGCTGCCACTGGAACGCGCGCGATCGCGTCGGCACTCCCCGGACGACCGTCGAGCTGTGCCGGCAGTGGAAGTCGCGACTCGCGACCTATCTCTCCGCGGAGCGGGGGATCGATGCGTACGTCGTCATCCACTCCAGCCAGGTCGCGGTCGAGGCCGTCGGTGACGAGACGACCGGCGAGGCGCTCAGTCGTGGTCTCGCGGAGGCATGGGCGAGCCGGCCGGACCCGTCGGTGCCGGTCATCGCGATCCGGGACAGCCCGATCTTCGAGGGCAGCACCACCCGGTTCGCCCGCGTCGTCCAGCCGTGCATCGACGACGCCGGCCTCGCGGCGGGGGCGACCTGCGCCCGCGACCGGGATCAAGCCGTACGCGACGACGGCACCGCCGGCGCGGTTCGGCTGACCCCGAACGCCCATCGTGTCGACCTCACCGACTACTTCTGCGAGGCCGACACCTGCTCGCCCGTCGTCGGCAACCTGCAGGTCTACCAGGACGGCTTCCACATCTCGCCGCTCTACGCCGCGACCCTCGCACCCTACCTCGGCGACCGGATCGCCACGATCCTGCACTGATCGTGCCGAGCTAGGCGGCCGCAGGCTCCGGCTCGGGCTCGTCCTCGTGCGGGAAGTGGGTCTGCTTGAAACGTACGGCCATCCTGGTCGACGGCCCCATGGCGGCGGCAGCGGCGACCACGATGGCGCCGATCACGATCCAGCCGGCGCCGCTGTAGAAGTCGGGGTGCCAGCCCATGGCGAGGAAGGTGAACAGGGCCGGGGCCCACGCGCCGCCGAGCTGGCGGCCGATGCCGGCGACACCTTCGTACTCGCCTCGCCGCTCGGGGTCCATGAGCTCGGCCTGGAAGGCCCAGGAAGCGGAGCCGATGGCCAGCTCGGCACCGGTCACGGCGACGTGGCCGAGCCAGACCAGGAAGATGGTGAGGAACCCGCGGGTGTCGTGGGTGACCAGCGTGATCGCGCAGGCGGCGACGAAGAACGCGCTGCTCCACCACACCCGGCGCAACGCGTCGCGGACGTCGTGGACGCCCTTGGACGTGTAGGCCGGGAGGATGATGCACAGCACCGTGTTGGTGGCGAAGAGCCAGGCCAGCAGCCAGCGCGGCGAGTCGGTGTATTCGACCAGCCACAGCGGGATCACGGTGTGCAGCAGCACCTGGTTGGACCACAGCGTGCCGGTGAAGGTGGTCACCAGGAGCCAGCCGACGTTGCGCAGCGCGCCCGGGCCGGGCAGCTTCTCGGTGATCTCGCCGGCCGCCCGGCGCTCCTCGTGAGGCGCCCGCGGCAGCCGGGTGATCCACACGGAGTTGGCGATCCCGATGGCAAGCGCGAAGAACGGCACGCCCCACTTGAGGACGGTGTCGGTGTCCAGCGCGAGCGCGATGCCGGCGATCAGAGCACCGATGGTGAAGCCGAGGTTGAGGCTGGAGTACATGAACGCCTGGGTCGCGACCCGCTCCTTGTCGGGCAGCACATCCAGGACGTACGCATTCCGGCCGGCGCCGCCCGCGTTGTTGACCACCTCGAAGACGACGATGACGCACAGGTAGGCCCAGAAGCCGTGGATGAACGGCATCGTCGCGAACATCAGTGCGCTGATCAGCGCACTGATCGCCCAGATCCGCTTCGGGCCGATGAAGTCGGCCAGCCGGCCCATCGGGTAGGCGGTGAGGAAGCTCGCGATCCCGGCGACCGTCAGGCCGACACCGATCTGCGCCGGGCTCAGGCCGACGAACGCGACGAGGTAGAACGCCGCCGCGGTGTTGAACGTCCCGTCCCCCGCCGCGAAGAGCAGCGACTGCGTCGCCAACCGCCGCGACAACGGTGTCGGCGGGATGAGGTTGCTGATGAAACCGGGCAGGGGCACCGGCCAATTGCATCACCGGGAAGGGGTGGTTGCCGACTGGTTTTCTGCCGAGGCGTCACCCCGGTCGGCCGAGGCGTCAGGCGCGTCGGCCGAGGTGACATCGATGTGCCGGATCGGCCGACCGGCGTGACCTCTCGACCTGCGTACGTGACGTCTCGGCCGACGGGAGTGACGCCTCGGCTCAGGGGCGGCGGGAGGCGAGGGCTTCGACGGCGTCGCGGGCGGTGGCGGCGATGGCGAGATCGACGTCGTTCTGGATCCGGGCGGTGCGGTCGGAGTCGGTGAGTACGGCGATGGCGACGCGGCCGGCGGGATGGGTGACCACGGCGATCTCATGCCGCAGGGTGAGGAACCCGCCGGTCTTGCCGGCGAGCTGGATGTCGTCGGCGAGCAGGTCGGCGGCGATGCGATGGGTGAAGACCTGCTTGCCCATCAGCCGCCGCACCAGCTCGGTCGCCTCGGGCTTGGCGACCTCGTCGCGCCAGATGCGCTCGAGCAGGTCGACGCAGGCGCGCGGAGAGCCGATCGTGGCGCGTTCGACGTCGAGCGAGTCGATGACGTGCCGGCCGCCGGGCCGGCGGCCCTCGACCGCGAGCTGGGTGGCGAGGGCGAAGTCGTGGCCGGCGACGCGGGTGGCGTAGTCGTACATCGGCTGCATCCGGTGCCGCACCCGCAGCCCCTCCAGGCCCCACTCGGTGAGCTGCTCGTCGACCTCGCGCGGCGAGACCTTGTCGAAGAGCGCGTCGGCGGCGGCGTTGTCGCTGAGGCCGAGCATCATCAGCATCAGGTCGGTGACCGAGCAGGTCGCGTCGTGGGTGAACGCCGAGATGCCGTACGGCCCGTAGCTCCGCTCCGCCGCGGTCAGCGTCACCATCGCGCCGCCGTCGATCTCGCCGCTCGCGATCCGGTCGGCCACGACGAGGGCCAGCGGGACCTTCGCCACCGACGCGAGCGGCATCGGCCGGTCGACACCGACCCCGACCTCGTGGCCGGTGTCGAGGTCGCGGGCGAGGAACGCGATCCGTACCTGGAGCTCTCGGAAGCGCTCGGCGGTCGCCTCGGCGAGGTCGATCAGGCGCCGGTCGCTGCCGACGAGCGGACTCATGCGGGTCCTTCCTCGGCCGCACCGACGCAGGCACCGAGCAGGGCGAGCGCCTGCTCACGCACGGGGCCGGCCGCCAGCGGTGCGGGCGGTGGTGGCTGCTCGACCAGCCGGTGGCCGCGCGCGACGGTGTCGACGAAGGGCGACCAGCTCAGCCCGTACGTCACCGCCTCGTGCCGAGCGCAGACCAGGCTCGCGCGCCCCGCCATGGTCTCGGCCACCGCGAGCTGGTGCGGGGCGCGGCGCAGGGCGGCCGGTCCGATGCCGGCCCGGTCCGCGAGCCGCCGAAGCCGACCGGCGGGGTCGTCGAGGTCTCGCGGGAGGGCCAGCACCTGCGTACGTTGCCTGCCTCGGCGCGGTCGCAGCGAGCTCAGCGACACCGGCCCTTCGGCCGTCCCGGGAGCGGTAGCCGCGCCCAGCCGGGTGAGCCACGTGGCCGCGTCGGGGTCGCACGTCTCGACCGTCCAGGCTGCCGAATCCGGCGTCTCGTCGTGGTCGCTGTCGCTCGCGAGGCGTACGTCGACGCCTTCGGCCTCCAGCAGCGCGACCAGTCGCGCGAGCGGAGCAGGGTCGCAGCCGGACGGCACCGCGACCACGAAGCTCTCCCGGTCGTGCCGGCGGATGCTCCGCAGCAGATGGTCGGCCTGGTCGAGCAGGTGCCTGGCCCGCGGCAGCAGCGCCGTACCGGCCGGGGTGAGCGCGATCTGGCGCCGGGTGCGGTCGAGCAGCTCCACCCCGAGCTCGCGCTCGAGAGCACGCAGGCGACGGCTGAGGAGCGGCTGGTCGACGCCGAGCTCGAGAGCCGCCTCGGAGACGCTCATCTCGTCCGCGACGGCGGCGAAGCCGCGCAGGTGAAGCAGTAGGTCCACGCGTACAGGATGGCTGATCGGCCCCACCTCGTCCCATGTCGGCGATGCATACGTCCATGCCGGATCGTCCTTGGACGCGGTCGCGGCGGCACCATCACGATGCTCGGCATGACCACACCGATCCTCAGCCGCCGTGCCGTCCTGGGCGGAGCCGCCACCGCGGCCGCCGTCGCCGCGACCGGAGTCAGCAGCTCCGTGGCGTACGCCGCCGACAGCCCCGCGATCGCCGCACTCGAGCAGAAGCACCAGCGTCACCTCGGCGTCTGGGCCAAGAACATGCGGACCGGCCGCGTCATCGAGCACCGTGCCGACGAGCGTTTCCCGATGCTGTCGACCTTCAAGACGCTGCTCGCGGCCTCGATCCTGCGCGATCATCCCGCGCGTACGCTCCAGCAGCGCCTGACCTGGGAGGCCGCCGACGTCGTCGTCAACTCGCCGATCACCTCGCTCACCGTCCGCAACGGCCTGACCGTCGCGCAGCTCGCCGAGGCGACGATCACGCGGTCCGACAACACCGCCGCCAACGAGCTGCTCCACCTCATCGGAGGCCCCGCCGGCATCACCCGCTTCGCCCGATCGCTCGGCGACCCGGTGACCCGGCTCGACCGCTGGGAGCCCGACCTCAACAGCGCGATCCCCGGCGACCCGCGCGACACCACCTCGCCGCGTGCGATCGCGCAGACCTACACCAAGCTGGTGCTCGGCGACGCCCTCGACCGCGCCGACCGGGACCAGCTGCTCACCTGGATGCTGGCCAACCAGTCGACCGTCACCAGGTTCGGCGCCGGGGTTCCGGCCGGCTGGCGGCTCGCCGACAAGACCGGCGGTGGTGACTACGCGTCGCGGAACGACGTCGGCGTCACCTGGACCCCAGATGGCGCGCCGATCGTCATCGCCGCCCTCACCCGCTCCGACGACCCCACCGCAGCGCCCCTCGACACCCCGCTCGCCGACATCGCGGCGACGGTCTGCGGGGAGCTCGGCTGAGGGCCGGCTCAGGCTCCGTACACCTTCTCCGGCACCGGCGCCTGGGCGAGCAGCTTGCGGAGGGCGGGCCCGACGTCGGCGGCGTCCCAGCGGGCTCCGGCGTCGGCGGAGGGGCCGTGGGCCCAGCCGTTCTCGACGGTCATCGTGGGCCCGTCGATCTCGATGACCCGGCCGGTGACATCGCGCGCCTCCGGAGAGGCGAGCCAGGCGACGACCGGGGAGTTGTCCTCGGGCAGCGCCATCGCGGAGGTGTCGAAGGCACCCTCGGTCATCCGGGTCTTGGCGACCGGCGCGATGGCGTTGACGGTGACTCCGTAGCGCGACATCTCGGCGGCGGCGACCAGAGTGAGCCCGGCGATCCCGGCCTTGGCAGCCGAGTAGGTGCCCTGCCCGATCGAGCCCTGCAGGCCCGCGCCGGAGGAGGTGTTGATGACCCGCGCGTCCCGCTGCCGCCCGGCCTTGGACTCGGCCCGCCAGTACGCACCCGCGTGCCGCAGCGTCGCGAAGTGACCCTTCAGGTGCACTCGGATGACCGCGTCCCACTCCTCCTCGGAGGTGTTGACGAGCATCCGGTCGCGTACGAATCCGGCGTTGTTGACGAGGACGTCCAGGCCTCCGTACGTCTCGATGGCCTGTCCCACCATCGCCTCGGCATCCGCGAAGTCGGCCACGTCTGCGGCATTGGCGACCGCCTCCCCACCTGCGGCGACGATCTCGTCGACGACCTGGGACGCGGGCGACTCACCGGTGCCCTCGCCCGCCAGCGAGACGCCGAAGTCGTTGACGACCACCTTCGCCCCGTGACGGGCGAGCTCGAGCGCATGCGCCCGGCCGATGCCTCGCCCCGCTCCGGTGACGATCGCGATCCGGCCTTCGAGCAGTCGAGCCATGTGGCGTCCCTTTCCAGTCTTGCGTTCAGAAACCAAGCAACTGCTAGGCTACCAAGCAATCGCTAGGTTAGGCAGTGCTGAATCAAGGATGGGCACCATGGGCATCTCCACCGAGATCACCGACGAGCAGATCGCCGTCGTCACGATGAACCACCCTCCGGTGAACGCGCTGCCGGTCAAGGGCTGGTTCGAGGTCGCCGACGCCGTCACGACCGCCGCCGAGAACAGCGCACGAGTCGTGATCCTGCGCGCCGAGGGCAAGGGCTTCAACGCCGGCGTCGACATCAAGGAGATGCAGCAGATCGAGGGGTTCGAGGGCATCCTCGGCGCCAACCGCGGCTGCTACGCAGCGTTCAAGGCGATCTACGAGTGCCCGGTCCCGGTCATCGCCGCGGTCAACGGCTTCTGCCTCGGCGGGGGCGTCGGCCTGGTCGGCAACGCCGACACCATCGTGGCCAGCGACGACGCCTTCTTCGGCGTACCCGAGGTCGACCGCGGCGCCCTCGGCGCCGCCACCCATCTGAGCCGGCTGGTGCCGCAGCACATGCTGCGTACGCTCTATTTCACCGCCCAGACCATCACCGCCCAGCGCCTCCACGAGCTCGGCTCGGTCCACCAGGTCGTTCCCCGCGAGAACCTCGATGAGGCCGCCCTGGAGATCGCCCGGCAGATCGCGAAGAAGGACCCCCAGGTCATCCGCGCCGCCAAGGCCGCGCTCAACGGCATCGACCCGGTCGACGTGAACGCCTCCTACCGCTTCGAGCAGGGCTTCACCTACGAGCTCAACCTCGCCGGCGTGGCCGACGAGCGCCGCGACGCCTTCGTGAAGGACGGCAAGTGATGCCGACTCGGCTCGTCCTGACGCAAGAACGTGCCGAGTCGGCTCGTTCTGACCGTTTTCCTCACCGAGTCGGCGCGTCATGACGAGCCGACTCGACCCGATTTCTTGTCAGTTTGCGCCGGCTCGGCGCGATCAGGAGGCCCGATGAGCACCGCACAGACATTTCGTACGCCGCTGACCGAGCTGACCGGGGTCGACCACCCGATCGTGCAGACCGGGATGGGCTGGGTCGCGGGGCCGCGGCTCGTCTCGGCCACCGCCAACGCGGGCGCGCTCGGCATCCTGGCCTCGGCCACGATGACCCTCGACGAGCTGGAGAAGGCAATCGTCGAGGTCAAGGGCCGCACCGACAAGCCGTTCGGCGTCAACCTGCGCGCCGACGCCTCGGACGCCCCCGACCGCTGCCGGCTCCTGATCGATCACGGCGTCAAGGTCGCCAGCTTCGCACTGGCACCCAAACCCGAGCTGATCAGCACGCTCAAGGAGCACGACATCGTCGTGATGCCCTCGATCGGTGCGGCCAAGCACGCCAAGAAGGTGGCGGCCTGGGGCGCCGACATGGTGATGATCCAGGGCGGCGAGGGCGGCGGCCACACCGGCGCGGTCCCGACCACCCTGCTCCTCCCGAGCGTCCTGGACGCCGTCGACATCCCCGTCGTCGCCGCAGGTGGCTTCTTCGACGGCCGCGGGCTCGCGGCCGCGATGGCCTACGGCGCCGCCGGCATCGGCATGGGCACGCGGTTCCTGCTCACCGCCGACTCGGCCGTCCCTGAGGACGTACGACGGCGCTACCTGAGCTTCGGCCTCGACGGCACCGTCGTGACCACGAAGGCCGACGGCATGCCGCACCGCCTGCTCCGGACCGAGTTCATCGACACGCTCGAGAAGGAAGGCATCACCGCGAAGCTGCTGCGCACGCTCAAGCGCACCCGGCAGTTCAAGGAGATGTCCGGCCTTCCCTGGCGGACCCTGATCAAGGACGGCCGCGCGATGGTCCACGGCGGCGATCGCACCTGGGCCGAGGTCGTACTCGCCGCCAACACCCCCATGCTGCTCCGCGCCGGCCTGGTCGAGGGCGACACGAACGCCGGGATGCTCTCCAGCGGTCAGGTCGTCGGCCTCCTCGACGACCTCCCCACCTGCGAGGAGCTGGTCGACCGCATCGTCGCCCAGGCCGCCGACCGCCTCAAACATCTGGACGCGAACCGCGCCTGAGCATCAGGGTGGACCCATGACCATCGAGGTTCGCCCCGCGACGGTGTTCGAGGACGTACGCACTCTTGTCGGTCCCAAACGACCCGACGCCAGCGTCTGCTGGTGCCTGAGCTACCGGATCCCGTCGAAGCTCAACAACGAGATGCACGGACCGGAGCGGGGCGACTACGTGCGCAGCCTGCTCGAGCAGGGACCGCTGGGCGTGCTCGCCTACGAGGGAGACGACCCGGTCGGCTGGGCCGCCGTTGCGCCGCGCGCGGACACCACCTTCGCCCGCAACCGGAAGATCCCCCACGTCGACGACCTGCCGGTCTGGTCCCTGTGGTGCATCCGCGTGCGGCCGGGCCATCGCGGCAAGGGCATCTCGCACACGCTCATCGAGGGTGCCGTCGACTTCGCGCGTGACCACGGCGCACCGGCCGTCGAGGCGTATCCGCTCGACAACCAGGGCGCCAAGGTCGACCTGACCATGGCGTACGCCGGCATCCGCAAGAACTTCGAGGCAGCCGGCTTCACGCACGCCGCCGACACCACCTCGGTCCTCGCCGGTCACCCGCGCGTGCTGATGCGGCGTGATCTGAGATGAGGCGCTGGTTGACCTCGATCGGTAGAGTGTGAGTCGTGAAGACCGAGACGAGCCGCGTACGCATCGCGCTCGTCGCACTTTTCACGCTGATGCTCCCGGCGCTGATGAGCGTCGATCCCGAGCAGGCGCTGCTCACCATCGCCGTCTCCACCGCGCTCGCGGCGGTCGCCGTCGGAGCGATCCACAACGTCGGTGCGTTCGCCCTGGTCAGGGCCCATTCGACGGCACCGCGTGACGCTTCCGACGGGCCTCACCATCTCGCTGCCCGGGTCACCGACCCGGTGTGCTCCCCGCGCCGCCCGCGCGCTCCTGAGCAGGCCTGACACTCGCCGAACCCGGCGAGCCCGTCAGCCCTACCCACTCATCTCAGGAGCACACCCATGTCCGTTCTCGCCCCGTTGTCGCATGCCCTCGCCGCCGTCCTCGCCGGCGCCCACCACGTCCTCTCCTTCGTCGGCCCCAACGTCAGCTGGCTGCTGGCCATCGCCGCCGTCGTGGTGCTGGTCCGACTCGTCCTCCTGCCGCTCACGATCCGCGGCGTACGCCACTCCCACGCCTCTGCCCGGGCCCGCCCGCAGCTCCAGGCGCTGACCAAGAAGTACTCGAAGAAGAGCTCGTCCGGGAGTCCGAGCCAGGCCGACGTGATGGCGATGGTGGAGGAGCGGCGCAAGATCAACGAGGAGCACGGCGTACCCCGCTTCGCCATGCTCGCCGCCTTCGCCCAGCTGCCGATCTTCCTGGCGCTCTACCACCTGCTCTCCGACGTCAGCCGCAACAACGCGGTCGGCGCGATGAACGACTCTCTGGTCGCCTCGCTCGGGAACGCGACCTTCCTCGGCACGCCGCTGACCGGCCACGGCTACCTCTCCGGCGACACCACCCACCTGGTGATCACCCTCGGCCTCGCCGCCACCGCCGCGCTGGTCAGCTATCTCAGCCAGCGGCTGTGGGTCCTGCCCAACATGGTGCGCACCGACATGCCCGAGTCGATGATCCGGATCCAGGAGATGATGCCGGTCATCTCCGCCGGCGGCATGCTCCTCGCCGGCAGCACCGTCCCCCTCGCCCTGCTCGTCTACTGGGTCATCAGCGGCCTGTGGACCGCCGGCCAGGCCGCGGTCATCCACCGCTGGTTCCCCACCCCCGGCTCTCCCGCTGCAGCACGCGCCGAGAAGCGACACCAGGAGCGGGCCGTGCTCACAACCGCTCGATGATCGTGACGTTGGCCTGGCCACCGCCCTCGCACATCGTCTGGAGACCGTAGCGCCCGCCGGTGCGCTCGAGCTCGTTGAGGAGGGTGGCCATCAGCCGGGTTCCGGTGGCCCCGATGGGGTGTCCGAGGGCGATGCCGCCGCCGTTGACGTTGACCTTCGAGTGCGGGACGTCGAGCTCCTTCATCCACGCCAGGACGACGCTCGCGAAGGCCTCGTTGCACTCGAACAGGTCGATGTCGTCGACCGACAGGCCGGTCTTGGCGAGGGCGTGGCGGGTGGCCTCGATCGGGCCGGTGAGCATCCAGACCGGGTCGTCGCCGCGTACGGAGAGATGGTGGATCCGTGCTCGCGGAGCGAGGCCGAAGGTGCGTACGGCCGCGGCCGAGGCGACCAGCAGCGCCGAGGAGGCGTCGCAGATCTGGGAGGCGACGGCGGCGGTGATCCGCCCTCCGGGAGCGAGCGGCTCAAGGGAGGCCATCTTCTCGAGCGAGGTGTCGCGCGGGCACTGGTCGACGGCGAAGTCGCCGACCGGAACGATCTCCCGGTCGAACCGCCCCTCGGCGATCGCGGTCTTGGCGCGCTGGTGGGAGGCGAGTGCGTACGCCTCCATGTCCTCCCGCGAGATGTCCCACTTCTCCGCGATCATCTCGGCGGAGCGGAACTGGGAGACCTCTTGGTCGCCGTAGCGCTTCACCCAGCCGGGCGACTCGGCGAACGGGGTGGTGTAGCCGTACTGCGCCCCCACCAGCATCGCCGCGGAGATCGGGATCGCGGACATGTTCTGCAGCCCACCCGCGACGACCAGGTCCTGGGTCCCGGACATCACACCCTGCGCCGCGAAGTGCACCGCCTGCTGCGAGGAGCCGCACTGCCGGTCGATGGTGACGCCGGGTACGTGGTCCGGCAGCCCGGCCACCAGCCAGGCGGTCCGCGCGACGTCGCCGGCCTGTCCGCCGATGGTGTCGCAGCAGCCCATGATCACGTCGTCGACGGCGCCCGGGTCGATCCCGGTGCGGTCGACGAGCGCGGTGAGCGCGTGAGCACCGAGATCGGCCGGATGGACCCCGGCGAGCGCGCCTCCGCGCTTGCCCACGGGAGTGCGAACGGCGTCGACGATGAATGCCTCAGGCACGAGTTGCTCCTTCGATCGAAAGCACTTTCCCGCCATGGCGGGAAAGTGAACGGCTCTGACGGACTGCGGCGTCCCATTTCCCCGCCATGGCGGGGAAATGGCGCCCGCGGGCCGGGTCAGGCATGTTGGCTGCTCACCGAGAGGACCTCGCCGGTCATGTAGGACGAGTAGTCGCTGGCCAGGAAGACCATGACGTTGGCGACCTCCCACGGCTCGGCGGCACGACCGAACGCCTCGCGACCCTTGAGCTCGACGAGCAGTTCGGGCGAGGTGACCTTCTCCAGGAACGGATGCATCGCCAGCGACGGCGAGACCGCGTTGACCCGGATCCCGTGCGGCGCCAGGTCCGCGGCGGCGGAGCGGGTCAGCGCCATCACCCCGGCCTTGGCGGCGGCGTAGTGCGCCTGCCCCTCCTGGGCCCGCCAGCCGATCACGGAGGCGTTGTTGACGATCACGCCGCGCTTCCCGGCGGCCACGAACCGCTGCCCGACGGCCCGGATGCACCGGAACGTCCCGGTGAGGGTGATGTCGAGAACCTTCCCCCACTGGTCATCGGTCATCTCCAGCACCGACGCGGTACCGCCGAGGCCGGCGTTGTTGATCATCACGTCGACACCGCCGTACGGCTCCGCGGCGTCGAGCAGCGCCTGGACCTGGTCCTCCTGGGTGACATCGCAGGTCACGGCCGTGATCCGGTCCTCCCCGAACTCCTCGGCGAGGGCGTCGCGCGACTCCTTGAGCCGGCGCTCGTGGGTGTCCGAGACGACGACCGCCTTGGCTCCCTCCTCGAGCACCTTCCGCACCACCGCCGCCCCGATCCCCGCACCGGCGGCGGCGGTCACGACGACGACCCGGCCCTCCAGGAGCGAGTGGCCGGGGACGTACGCGGGGGTTGGCTGTTCGGGCTTCATGCACGAGCCTCTCGTGGCAGGCCGAGCACGCGCTCGGCGATGATGTTCCGTTGGATCTCGTCCGAGCCGCCGTAGATCGTGTCGGCACGGGAGAAGAGGTAGAGCGACTGCAGCCGGTCGAGCGCGTAGCCCTCGCCGGTGGTCAGCCCGGCGAGCCCGACGACGTCCATCGCCAGCTCGCCGAGCTCGCGGTGCCACCGCGCCCACAGCAGCTTGGAGACGCTCGCCTCGGGGCCGGAGGAGCCGGAGTCGTACGCCGAGAGGGTCCGCAGCGCGTGCAGCCGGAGCACCTCCAGCCCGACATGTGCCTGGGCGAGTCTCGACGAGATGTCAGGGTCGTCGATGGCGCCGTTGGCCCGGGCGGCCTCTTCGACCGTCTCCAGCTCGCGGGCGAAGCCGACCTGCTGGCCGATCGTGGAGACACCGCGCTCGAACCCGAGCGTCGCCATCGCGACCTTCCAGCCGTCGCCGGGCTCACCCACGACCAGGTCGGCCGAGGTGACGGCGCCGTCGAAGAAGACCTCGTTGAACTCGGAGGTGCCGGTGAGCTGCTGGATCGGCCGTACGTCGACCCCGGGCTGCGCCATCGGCACCAGCAGGTAGGAAAGCCCATGATGGCGGGACGACCCGGGCTCGGTTCGGCACACGACGAAGCACCAGTCGGAGAGGTGGGCGTTCGACGTCCAGACCTTCTGCCCATCGACGACCCACTGGTCACCGTCCAGCCTGGCCCGCGTCCGCACCCCGGCCAGATCGGAGCCGGCGCCGGGCTCGGAGTAGCCCTGGCACCACAACTCCTCCACGGCCACGATCTTCGGTAGGAACCGCTCCTTCTGAGCCGACGTTCCGTGGGCGATCAAGGTGGGGCCGAGCAGCTCCTCACCGAGATGGTTGATCCGGACCGGGGCGTCGGCGCGGGCGTACTCCTCGTGGAAGATCACCTGCTGGAACAGCGGCAGGCCGCGGCCGCCGTGCTCCTCGGGCCAGCCCAGGCAGGTCCACCCGTGCGAGGCCAGGTAGCGGTTCCAGGCCAGCCGCCCCTCGTACGACTCGTGGTCGCGGCCGTTCCCGCCGGTGCCGCGCAGCGCGGCCCACTCGCCGACCAGGTGGTCGGCCAGCCACTCGCGCACCTCGGCACGGAACGCCTCGTCCTCGGCGGAGTAGGTCAGGTCCATGCCGGACAACCTACCAAACCAAGCACTTGTTTGGTAGCGTCTGCGGCATGAGCGCCACTCCAACCGAGACCAGTGTCGTGACGTACGAGACCCACGGACCCGTCGCGGTGGTGCGGCTGAACCGCCCCGAATACCGCAACGCCCAGAACTCGAAGGTGACCTACGCGCTCGACGAGGCGTTCACCCGAGCGACCAACGACGACGAGATCAAGGTGATCGTCCTCGGCGGCAACGGCAAGCACTTCTGCGCCGGCCACGACATCGGCACGCCCGGCCGCGACATCGACGAGAGCTTCGAGCGCAAGGCCGTGATGTGGTGGGACCACGTCGGCAAGGAGGGCGTCGACTCCCGCTTCGCGCGCGAGTCCGAGGTCTACCTCGGCATGTGCCGCCGTTGGCGCGAGCTGCCGAAGCCGACGATCGCGATGGTGCAGGGCGCCTGCATCGCGGGTGGCCTGATGCTGGCCTGGTCCTGCGACTTCATCGTCGCCTCCGACGACGCCTTCTTCTCCGACCCGGTGGTCAAGATGGGCATCCCCGGGGTCGAGTACTTCGCCCACCCGTGGGTCACCAACCCCCGCGCCGCCAAGGAGATGCTCTTCACCGGCGACCGCTTCTCCGCCGAGCAGGCCGAGCGCTGGGGCATGGTCAACCATGTCGTACGCCGCGACGACCTCGAGACCGAGACGCTCGCCCTCGCGGGGCGGATCGCCGAGATGCCGCGCCTGGGGCTGGCGCTGGCGAAGAAGGCGGTCAACCAGGCCGAGGATCTGATGGGCATGCGCGCCGGGATGGACTCGGTCTTCGGCCTCCACCACGCCGCCCACGCCCACAACGCCGAGGTCGGCAAGGACTCGCTCGCTGGGATGAACGCGAGGTCGATGAAGAAATGAGCACGCTGGAGTTCACCGAGACCGAGGAGGCCTTCCGCCTCGAAGCCCGCGCGTGGCTGGCCGCCAACAACCCCGGCCGACTGCCGTCGATGGACACCGCCGAGGGAGCCGCCGCCCACCGGGAGTGGGAACGCACCCTCGCCTCCGGCCGCTGGTCGGTCGTCACCTGGCCCGAGGCCTACGGCGGGCGGGACGCATCGCTCACCGAGTGGGTCATCTTCGAGGAGGAGTACTACCTCGCCGGCGCCCCCACCCGGATCAGCCAGAACGGCATCTCGCTGCTCGCGCCGATCATCTTCGGTCACGGGACCGAGGCCCAGAAAGAGCGCTACCTGCGCGACATGACCGACGGGTCGTTGGTCTGGGCGCAGGCATGGTCCGAGCCCGAGGCAGGGTCCGATCTGGCGTCCTTGCGCGCCTCCGCGACCCGGGTCGACGGCGGCTGGAGGCTCAACGGCCAGAAGACCTGGAGCAGCCGGGCGCCCTTCGCCGACCGCGGCTTCGGGCTCTTCCGGAGCGACCCGTCCGCGGAGCGGCACCGAGGCCTGACGTACTTCCTCTTCCCGCTCGACGCCGACGGCGTCACGGTCCGTCCGATCGACCAGCTCGACGGCACTCCCGGTTTCGCGGAGATCTTCTTCGACGACGTCTTCGTGCCCGCTGAGGACGTGCTCGGTGGGGTCGGCGACGGCTGGAAGGTCGCGATGTCGACCGCGGGCAACGAGCGGGGTCTCTCGCTGCGCTCGCCGGGCCGGTTCTGTGCCGCCGCCGACCGCCTCCTCGACCTGTGGCAGACCGACCCGCAGCCGCATCTCCGCGACCAGGTCGTCGACGCCTGGATCGGGGCCGAGGCCTACCGCCTCTACACCTGGGGCACCGTCACCCACGTCGAGGCCGGCGGCTCGGTCGGCGCCGAGGGCTCGATCAACAAGCTGTGGTGGTCCGACCTCGACCTCGCGCTGCACGAGACCGCGCTCTCGCTGCTCGGTGCCGACGCCGAGCTCTCCGGTCCGTGGGTCGACGACTATCTCTTCTCCCTGTCCGGCCCGATCTACGCCGGCACCAATCAGATCCAGCGCAACATCGTCGCCGAGCGGATTCTGGGCCTCCCCCGCTGAAGAAAGCCGACCGATATACCCGGGAGGGCAACGATTCGGCACCGCGCTGACACAGACTCCGGGCTCCCGCACATGTCGGGTACCGCGCTGATAGTTTCCGTCCGCTCATCTGCGTTTTCGGAATGGATCCCGTATGTCTCGCGCCCCAAGGCCCCCGCTCTGGCGAGGCCTGTTCGTACCGGCGGCAGCATCACTTGCCGTGGCCACTGTGGCTGCCCTGTCACCGGTCGTCTCACGATCGATCGAGCCCAGCCGGTCCGATGCGACCGCCTTCGTACAAGAAGGAACACGTGTTGCGCTTCCGGGCAGGATCGTGCCACTGGATGCGGGTGGCTTCCGGTACGGCGGAGGCGTCGGTAACCCGTACAACGGGGCGCCTGTTCCCGGATCCAGCAGTGACCTCGGAATCGCTGGCAATACAGTGATTCGTGCCGACGGATCGACAGTGCGCGTGACTGCGACCTCCGGTCACACCCCACCTGATGGCTCAAGGGTCATCGCTGTCGCCTCCGACAAGGCCTTCGAGTATTTCGCATTGCGATCTGACGGGTCGATCTATGCACGCGCATGCTGCAACACAAAGGTCTTGCGGGCGCCCGATGCGCTCACCTACACCGCTATCGCGAAGGTGGACGAGCACGTTCTCGCGCTTCGATCTGATGGCCGCCTCGCCGGCCTGACATGGGAGGGGAGCCCGGCTCCTGTCGGCTGCGAATCCGCCTGGGTGCCGCCGACGGGTCTCGACTACACCGCAGTCAGCGGGGCTCGAGGAAAGTGGATCGCATTGCGATCAGATGGCCGGGCCGTGGCATGTGGGTACGCCGATACCGACCCGACCGCCAACCAGATCATCGAACCCGCAGCAGGCGAGAGATTCGATGGCGCTTCCGCAGGAGTCGACTTCGGATATCTGTCGGAGAGCGGCGAGCGAATCGTGCCCGTCGGCGCCTTGGCGACCCCTCCGCCGGCCGTCCCCGACGGACGCACTCTGTCCGGGATCTCCGCCGGCGGCGTGTCCAGCCTCGCGATCCTCGACGACGGCTCCCTGTTGACCTGGGGCAAAGAGATCTACATCCCCCGCCTCCCCGAAGGTGCGCGTTACCTGACCGCGTGGCTGGGTGCTGACGGCATCGGCCACGCCATCGTCTCGAGCGACCTGACCGAGACTCAACTGACGGCGGAGATACCGGAGCGCGTCGAGTTTGCCGATTCCAGGAGGTACTCCGAGCCGACCTTCCCCGTGAGCGGCAGCGTGTCAGCACCTGGGTATACGCCGTCGGGGCAGGTTTGTGGCGACTACGTCCTCGATTCCTCGGCTGGAGACACCTGCACATCGATCCGCCGTGACGGAACGTTCACGCTCGACGTTCCCTTCGAACCCAGTCTGCTGCCGGTCACCGGACAGCGAACCATGACCGTCACGTTCGCAGCGGATACCGGGAAGCAGAGATCGTTGCTCCGCTCGGACTTCCAGATCGTCGCGCCGCAAGAGCCGACGATCTCCGTGAGCGGGCCGACACGGTGGAAAGCCGACCAACCGACCGTGTTCGACATAGAGGTGCGCACCCCCACAGGCACCCCCGCAGAAGGCAAGGTCGTCGTGCATCTCGGCACGTACGACTACTCGGGAACCTACGTGACCCGCTGGCTCCGCGACGGGCGTGCTCAGGTGCTCATGCCGGAGGCGCCGGTCGGCACCCACGACGTGGATGTGTCCTACGAGGCGGCCGTCGGCGCCAGCCCCAGCGAACCCTGGTCGACCACGGTCACCATCGAGGACGCATCATGAGCCGGATCCGACGTCACCTCATCTGGACCGCAGTGGCATCAGTGGCGACCAGCGGTCTGGCCATCGCAACGCTCCACCCGGCTCAGGCCGAGTCGCTCACGCTTCCAGCGCCGGGAACGTTCATCCAGTCCGGCACCCCTGCTGCTCAGAGCGGCAGTCTGATCCCGCTCGATGACTCCACTGTCTTGGATCTTCCTGACGACGCGCCCGACGACGCAGTGGCGCTCGCGATCGGTCTCGAGCATGCCCTGATCCTGCGAGAAGACGGCTCGCCGACGTCGATCGGCACCAAGACACTTCCGACCAGACCCGGTCCGTACGTGGCTGTCTCGACCGACTTCCGAGCGGACTACTTCCTGCATTCCGATGGCCACATCGAGACGATCGGGAGGGGTGTGAATGCTGCCCCCACCGTGCCCGATCTGCCCGACGGGGCGACGTACGTGGGCATCGACGGCTACGGAGAGCGCACCTACGCCCTGCGCTCCGACGGCGCGATCGTGACCGTTGTGGATGATGCTGCCCAGAGCTGTCCGGAGGCGTTCACGCCACCTGCAGGGACCCGTTACACCGCGGTCTCCGTCTCCTACTCCGGTTGGGCAGCGCTTCGCAGCGACAACCGAGTGGTCACCTGCTTTGCCGCCCAGAAGGCGACCGAGCACGTGCCGCCTACGAACGCTCGTTTCACAGGAGTCGAGACCGGTGGCGCAGACGCCTTTGCCGCTACCGACACCGGTGCCGTGATCGCACTCACCGACGACAGCACCGTGGCCCAGGCACCTGCGGACCGGAAGATCACCGCGCTGGCCACCAACGCTCCGTACGGGGCTGCCATCCTCGATGACCATTCGGTGATGAAGTGGACTGAAGGTGGACCATATCTGCGTCCCCTCCCAGGGACAGATACCTACACAGCCCTGGCCTGGGGCCAGTCCAGCGGCTGGGGCATCCTGGCGGGCGAGCCGTACGACGCCGACGTCACCTTCGACGCACCCATGCAGATGCACGTCGGAAATCCGGAAACCTTGGTGCGCGTCAGTGCGTCCTCCGGCGAGCCCTCCCTCGAGATGGGAGCCAGGCTCAGCCTGATCCGTCCCGACGGCACCCGCAAGACTCTCGCCGAGCAGCTTGGACAAGACTCGATCGAGCTTCCGCTCAACCATCGGGACCTGACCATCGGCACCCACCGTTTGGAGCTGTCCTTCCTCGGCTACGGCGTTCGTCATGAGAAGCACACCTGGACGCTGAACGTCATCGGTCCCTCGGCGACGGTCCTCAGCGCCGATCTCCCAGACCTGATCAGGTTCGATGAGGCAGCGGAGATTCCGGTCAGGGTCACTGCCGCTGAGGACGTCCCGACGAGCGGTCGGATCAAGGTCCGTACGACCGGGGGCCGGATCATAGACCAGGACTCCTGGCGGGATCTCGACTCCGCTCCGGTCAGCGGAGGTCGGGCGACCGTGCTGATCCCGGCACGTGCGCTTCTGCCTGGCGAGCAGCCGATCCAACTCGACTTCCTCGGCACGGATCCGGTGCGTTCCTCGCGCTGGACGGGCACCGTACGCGTAGCCGACGTCGACGGCAACGTCCCGACCGATCCGGCAGTCCCGAGCCCGACGCGTCTGGTTTCTTCGGGCGAACCGACCTGGCGTTACGGCGAAGGGCCAGGCCTGGAGGTGTGCGCCGAAACCACTGACGGCAGCCCGCTCCGAGGACTGATGCAGGCAGACGGCGTCACGTACGCACCGTCAGCGCAATGCGTCCACCCAGCCGCCACGCGTACGCCCGGCACCTACGACATCAAGGTGGCCTACAACGGCTGGGACCGCGAGCACAGGGCAGGATCGCGGGACGCCTCCTCCACCTCGGTCCGGGTGCGTGTGCTCCCACCAGAGGAGACACGCCTCAAGGTCACCGCACCGACCGCTTGGGCCGCCCCTGGCCATGGCGCCCCTGCGGTCGACGTCGAGGTCGTCACACCGAGCGGAGCCGTGGACGGAACGGTCATCCTGACTGCCAACGGACGCACGGTCGCCACCCAGGATGCAACCGCGCCCTACCTCCGCTTCCCTGTCGCGCCCATCCCGGCTGGAACCACCCGAGTCGGACTGGTCTACCGAGAGGACGAAGGCAACGACCATGCCGTCTGGGACCAGGCCGTCTCGGTCGCAAGGACGGCCACCACGACGACAGGGCGAGTTCGGTCGGACGGCCAGTCGGCCGCGACCACACGGGTGATGTACGGCCAGCGGTTCTGGGTCGAGGCGACCACCTACGAGACCTGGCGCGGCGGCCCATCCGGCTCTGGGATGGCATATCAGATCAGCGTCGATGGAGAGGTCGTCGGCACAGCGCCCGAGTCGTACTCGACGTACGGCGGCCTACTGCTCGACAGCACTGCGTTCAAACCGGGCAGGCACACCATCAAGGTCGAGTTCACCGGGAACGCCCGGTGGGCACCATCGTCGTGGACCAGTTCGTTCGCTGTGGCCGATCCCAACCCGACCATCACGACGTCGGTTGGAACAGGAACGTGGCGGTTCAACCAGTCCCGCGTCGCGAGCGTCCGGGTCCAGACTCGCGGCATCACGCCGACCGGGTCAGTGGCGTTCTACAACGGCGGCACCCGTCTCGCGACGGTGCAGCTCACTGCCGGCGCCGCCAGCTACCGGATCCCGGCAAACACATACCTTCCGGGCACTCGCTCGCTGACCGTGAAGTACCTGGGTTCGGAATACGCCAACGCGAAGAGCGTCACCACCACAGTGAGCATCGCCAAGGCGACGTTCGTCCACGCGCCCACGCCGGTCATCACCGGGAGCGTGCGCGTCGGGGGGCTCCTCACCGTGCAACGAGGCCTCTGGCTCCCATCGCCATCGGCCTTCCGGTTCACCTGGACGGTCAACGGACGGGTCGTGAAGTCCGGCACCTCCACGACCTATCGGATCCCTGCATCCGCCAAGGGCATGCAGGTCCGTGTGAAGGTGACCGCCACCCGGACCCATTACGTCACGACCTCGAGGACGAGTTCGCCGACGGAGCGAATCGGTCTCTACGCCTTCCGAGCGCCCCGACCGACGATCATCGGCACTGCGCGCGTGGGTAAGACATTGACAGCGGTTCGCGGAACGTGGCGCCCCAGCCCGACCCACGTCGTGTACGTCTGGAAGGTTTCCGGACGGGTCGTGAAGAGGGGCGCCTCGAAGTACTTCGCCGTGCCCAGTTCAGCCAAGGGCAAGGTGGTCACCGTGACCGTCATCGGCACACGACCTAGCTACACGACCTCGAGAGTCACCTCATACGGGCTGAAGATCGGCTGACCCGGAAGCCCTCACATCAGCTGAACGACCTGAGCCCGCCGCCTCTGATAAGAGGGCGGGCTCGGCTCGTTTCTCATCGACCTATGGATCACCAAGCAAATGCTTGGTAGCCTTTCCTGGTCGGCTTTCGGCAAGGAGAAGCACATGCGATTCGGACAGACGTCGGAACAGTCGGCATTCGCCGCTGCCCTGGATGACCTTCTGAGCTCCTCCGAGGTCTCCGCTGTTTCGCGAGATTGGGCCAGAGGAGAGACTGGTCCAGGGCTGGACCTCTGGCGCCACCTCGCCGAGCTTGGCGTCACAGCGCTCCTTGTCCCAGACGCGTACGACGGTCTCGGGGCTTCCCCGGTCGACCTCACCGTCGCCTTCAACCGGCTGGGGTATCACGGGGTCCCGGGGCCGTGGGTCGAGACGGTCGCCGTCCTCCCAGAGCTTCTCACCCAGGTTGACGAGGGAAAGGCGCTGACGGCGATCGCCTCCGGCGAGGTACTCGCAACCCTGGCGGCACCGCCTAGGGTTCCGCGAGCACTCGATGCCGACGTCGCAGACCACGTCTTCACCCTCGACGCCGATGCGATGCTGCAGCGCGGCGATCCTGGTTCGAGGCGGCAGTCTGTGGATCCGACACGGAGGCTCTTCGAGGTTCTTCCTGGAGACACGGCAGGCATCGTCGACGTGGGGCGGGCACTGGAGCTCGGCACACTGGCCTGCTCGGCACAGTTGTTGGGCGCCGGCGGCCGCCTTCTGGCTGACACGGTCACCTACGCGAACCAGCGGGAGCAGTTCGGCAAGCCGATCGGAGCTCAGCAGGCGGTCAAGCACCTGCTGGCCGACGTGCGTGTCGCCCTGGACTTCGCGGCTCCGCTGGTGCACAACGCGGCGGTGGAGCTCGACGCCGAGGCGCCGACGGCGGCCCGCTCGGTGTCGGCCGCGAAGGTGGCGGCCGGGGACGCGGCGTACCTCGCCTCGCGCACCGCACTCCAGGTCCACGGCGCGATCGGCTACACCCGCGAGTTCGACCTGAGCCTGTGGATCCTGAAGGTGCGCGCGCTGGTCGGCGCCTGGGGCACCCCGGCCGAGCATCGTGCACGGATCCTCGAGTCGCTGTTGGAGGGTCGATGAGGTTCGCGCTCACCGAGGAGCAGACCGACCTGGTCGCGACCGTGCACACGCTGATCGCCAAGCGGGCAGCGTCGATGGACCTGCGGGCGGCGATCAGCACGCCCGAGGGCTACGACACCACCCTGTGGCAGACGCTCAGCGAGCAGATCGGGGTGACCGCGCTGGCGGTCCCCGAGGCGTACGGCGGGGTCGGCTGCTCCTACATCGAGGCGCATCTCGTCCTCGAGGAGCTCGGCGCCACGCTCACGCCCTCGCCGTTCGTCGGCACCCTGCTGGCGACCCAGGTCCTGACCGCCGCCGACACCCCACAGGCCGGTGAGCTGCTGGAGCGGATCGCCGGCGGGGCCACGGCCGCGGTCGCCGCTCCTGGATCCGATCTCGTCATCGACGCGTCCGGCGCGGAGATCCTCCTCGTGCTGCGCGGCGACCAGGTCCACGCGGTGGACCCTTCGGAGGCCACGATCATTCCGACCCCGGCGCTGGACCCGACCTGGAGGTTCGCGACGGTCACCGTCGAAGACCCGACAGGCGACGCCGTCGGCACGGTCGACCCGGCGTACGTCACCACCGTCGGCGCCACCATGATGACCGCCCTCCAGGCCGGCGCCGCGCGCGAGGCGCTGGAGCGTACGGTCGCCTATCTCAAGGAGCGCCACCAGTTCGGTCGCCCGCTCGGCTCGTTCCAGGCGCTCAAGCACCGGTGCGCCGACCTGCTGGTCCAGGTCGAGACCGCCCGGACGATGAGCTGGGCGGCGGCCTGGGAGCTGACCCAGCCGACTCCGGACGTACGTCTCGTCCACGCCGCCAAGACCTGGTGCTCCAATGCGTTCTCGCAGGTCGCGGCCGAGATGATCCAGCTCCACGGCGGAGTGGCGATCACCTGGGAGCACGACGCCCACCTCTACTTCAAGCGCGCCCATGCCACCGCTCAGCTCTTCCGAGGAGACACGTGAACAAGACCCCGCTCGACAAGACATTGCCCCTCACCGAGGTCGCCGGCAAGCTCGAGTCCGGGATGACCATCGGCATCGGCGGCTGGGGCTCGCGGCGCAAGCCGATGGCGCTGGTCAAGGAGATCCTCCGCAGCGACGTCACCGACCTGACCGTGGTCGCGTTCGGTGGCCCCGACGTCGGCCTGCTGGCTCGCGCCGGGAGGATCCGCAAGCTGGTCTACGGCTTCGTCAGCCTCGACTCGATCCCGCTCGACCCCAACTTCACCCGCGCCCGCGAGCGCGGCAATATCCCGGAGACGAGCGAGTACGACGAGGGCATGTTCGTCGCCGGCCTTCGCGCCGGGGCGAACCGGCTCTCGTTCCAGCCCATCCGGGCCGGTCTCGGCAGCGATGTGATGGCGATGAACCCCGACCTCAAGACGGTGAAGTCGCCTTACGACGACGAGGAGTACGTCGCCGTCCCCGGACTCCGCCTCGACGTCTCGCTCATCCACCTCAACCGCGCCGACGCGGCCGGCAACGGCCAGTACCTCGGCCCCGACCCCTACTTCGACGACCTCTTCGCGATGGCCGCCGACACCACGATCATGTCCGTCGAGCAGATCGTCTCCACCGACGACCTGACCGCCAAGGCCCCGCCACAGTCGCTCCTGGTCCCGCGGATCTTCGTCAACCACGTCGTAGATGCCCCCGGCGGCGCCCACTTCACCAGCTGCGATCCCGACTACGGCCGGGACGAAGAGTTCCAGAAGACGTACGTCGCCGCGGCCAAGGCCGAGTCCGACGAGCAGTGGACCGAGTTCGAGGAGCGTTACCTGTGAGCCTGCAAACGATCAGCCGAGCAGACATCTGCGTCGCCGCCGTCTCCGATGCCTTCAAGGGCTCCGGGGAGGTGCTCGCCCACGCCGTCGGGATCGTCCCGGCCATCGGCGTACGCCTGGCCAAGGCCACCCACACCCCCGAGCTCGCCCTCAGCGACGGGGAGGCGTTCATGATGGCCGAGGCTCCGCCGCTGCTGAAGACCGCGGCCGCCGGCGGCACCCCGGAGGCCTGGGTGCCGTTCCGCAGCATCTTCGACATCGTCGCCAGCGGCCGCCGGCACTCGATGATGGGCGCCAGCCAGATCGACCGCCACGGCAACCAGAACATCTCCTCGATCGGCGACTGGCGGCAGCCGAAACGCCAGCTGATCGGCGTACGCGGCGCCCCCGGCAACACCGTCAACCACCGTGTCGACTACTGGGTCGCCAAGCACTCCGCCCGGATCTTCGTCGACCGCGTCGACGTCGCCAGCGGCGTCGGCAACGACCGAGCGGTCGGCACCGCCGGCCGCTTCCACGACCTCGGCGTCATCGTCACCAACCTCGCCGTCTTCGGCTACGACGAGTCCGGGCTCGTCAAGGTCGACTCGATCCACCCCGGCGTCACTCCCGAAGACCTCCAGGAAGCCACCGGCTTCCCGATCGACGCCATCAACGCGCCCCTCACCCGCGAGCCCACCCCCGAGGAGCTGAAGATCATCGAAACCGAAGACCCCAAGGGCCTCCGCTTCAAAGAGGTCCCGTAAGCCCCGCTGGTCGAGCCGTGAGGCCGCCTGCGGCCGAGCGTGTCGAGACCAACACAGTTCCTGGCGCGCTCGATGGAACCGTGTTGGTCTCGACACGCCTCCGCCTAGCGGCTCCGGCGGCTCGACCAGCGGAGATCAGGCGAGGATCCCGGCGTGGAGCAGCTTCAGATACTGCTCCGCGAGCGTCTCAGGGGTGTGGCGGCCGCCGGGGCGGTACCAGGAGACGGTGGACCAGACGCCGTCACGGATGAACCGGTAGGTCAACGCAGGGTCGAGGGAGGCCTGGAAGGCGCCCGATGCCTGGCCGGCCTCGATGACCCGGATCCACAGCGCCTCGTTGTCGCGCGAGCGCTCGGCGACGAACTCGAAGCCCTCGACGGTGGCCAGGAAGGAGGCCTCGTTCTGGTAGAGCGCGACGGCGAGCCGCTCGTTGTGGATCGTCCGGAACGACTCGGTGATGAGTCCGTCCAGGTCGGCCTGCGGGTCGACCCCGCTCTCGACGATCTCGGTGAACCGCGCGTTGAGCCCGTCGAGGAACCCCGACAGCAGCTCGGTCAGCATCGCTTCCTTGGATCGGAAGTGGTGGTAGAGCGAGCCGGACAGGATCCCGGCAGCGTCTGCGATGTCGCGTACGGTCGTCTGGGCGAAGCCCTTGGTCGCGAACATCTCGGCAGCCAGCGTGAGCAGCTCGGCTCGCCGCGACGACCCCGACGCCGTCCCCCGCCTTCTCGGCGCAACCCCCGTGTCAGTCATGGACGAAGCCTACCAAACAAGCAGTTGCTCAACTACGCTTGCGAGGGTGACCCCGCGCACGATCCCCGCCCTGATCGAGAAGGCCAAGCAGACGTACGCCGACCACCCGGCGATCGTCGACGGCCCCACGACGCTCACCTACGCCGAGCTCGCCGACGCAGCGGACAGGACCGCACGCGCCTTCCTGGCCAGCGGCGTACGCAGCGGCGACCGCGTCGCGATCTGGGCGCCCAACCGCTGGGAGTTCCCGGTCGCGGTTCTCGGCGCGCAGACGATCGGGGCGGCCGTGGTGCCGCTCAACACCCGTTACCGGGGCCATGAGGCGCGCGAGATCCTGGAGCGCTCCCGCGCCACGGCGCTGGTCACCGTCAACGGCTTCCTCGGCACCGACTACGTCCAGATGCTCCACGACGCCGGCCCACTCCCGGAGCATCTGCTCACCATCGTCGACCTCGCCAACGGCTGGGAGGAGTTCCTCGCCAAGGGCGCGGAGATCCCCGACCAGCGGCTCGAGGACGCCAAGGCGTCGGTCACCCCCGACACCCTCGCCGACCTGCTGTTCACCTCCGGCACCACAGGGAAGCCGAAGGGCGTGATGAGCGCCCAGCGGCAGACGATCGGCGTCGCCGACGTCTGGGCGCGCGGCGCCGAGCTCACCACGCGGGACCGGTACGCCATCGTCAACCCGTTCTTCCACGGCTTCGGCTACAAGGCGGGTTTCATCGCGGCGTTCACCTCGGGCGCGACGGTCTACCCGATCGCGACCTACGACCCGACCCAGGCGCTGCAGCTGATCCAGGACGAGCGGATCACCGTGCTCCCCGGCGCGCCCACGATCTTCACGACCCTCATCAACCACGAAGACCTGAAGGCGTACGACCTCTCCTCGCTGCGCTTCGCGATCGCCGGCGCCGCGAGCGTGCCGGAGAGCCTCTTCGCCGACATGCGCGACATCCTCGGGATCGACGAGGTCAAGGGTGCGTACGGCCTGACCGAGTGCATGGTCGCCACCACCACCCGCCCCGGCGAGGATCCCGAGCACGTGGCCAAGGTGGTCGGGCCGGCGGTCGAGGGCCTGGAGATCCGCACCGTCACCGCCGCCGGCGACGACGCGGAGCCGGGTGAGGACGGCGAGGTCTGGATCCGTGGCGACAACGTCATGCTCGGCTACTTCGAGAACCCCGAGGCCACCGCCGAGGCGATCGACGAGGACGGCTGGCTCCACACTGGCGACGTCGGCTTCCTCGACGAGCACGGCTGCCTGAAGATCACCGACCGGATCAAGGACATGTTCACCGTCGGCGGCTTCAACGTCTATCCCGCCGAGGTGGAAAACACCCTGGCAGCACACCCCGGCATCGTCGAGGCCGCGGTCATCGGCGTCCCCGACGCACGCCTCGGTCAGGTGGGCAAGGCCTTCGTCGTCGTACGCGACGACCTGAGCGCCGACGAGATCGCGGCCTGGCTCAAGGACCGCCTCGCCAACTACAAGCAGCCGAGGGCGTACGTCCTGGTCGACAGCCTGCCGCGCAACGCCAGCGGCAAGGTCCTGAAGACGGACCTGCGCGACACCTCAATATAGGCGCGACACCCCACCCCGCGGGGGTATAGGTTTCCTCAGCCCGTTCTTTACTTCCCCCACGGAGGCTTCGATGCCCCGACGCGCCACGATCGCGTCCATCTCCGGCACCACCCTCATTCTCGGCGCGGCCGCAGTGGCGATCCCCTTGACGCTGAACTCCGCCACCGCCGAGCCGACGACGTCCGGCCCGCTGGCCGCGTTCGCCGCCGCGAACAGGGAGCCGTCCACCCTGCCCGCCGGTTCGGTGGAGTCTCACGTCGAGGAGGTCGCACTGACCACCTCGGCCGGGAAGGCGACCGAGCACGCGACGAAGGTCGACAAGCCCCGCACCGACGTCATCAAGAGCGAGCCACAGGACGTCACCGGCTTCGGCGTCGTCGGCGTGACCTGGTCCGGCGACCTCGCCGAGGACGTACGCCCCGAGATCCGCACCCTGAAGGACGGCGTGTGGTCGTCGTGGAGCCCGATGGTGGTCGACACCGAGGACCACGGTCCGGACGCAGGCACGGCGGAGGCGAAGGGTGTCCGCCCGGGCACCGACGAGTTCCTGGCCGGGCACGTCGACCAGGTGCAGACCCGGATCATCGTCCCTGACGCCGCCGAGATCCCCGGCGACCTCGAGCTCGCGGTGATCGAGCCGGGCAAGCCCGAGGACACCGTCGAGGAGCTCCCCGAGATCGAGACCGACAAGGACAAGCCCCGGGCGACCAGCACCCACCAGGGCAGCAAAGACTCCGACCTCAACCTGGTCGCGTCGACCTACACCTCGAGCCCGACGATCTACAGCCGTGCGCAGTGGGGCGCCGACGAGACGATCCGCGAGCAGACGGCCCCGTCCTACCGCCAGATCCACGGCGGTTTCGTCCACCACACCGCGGGCACCAACGACTACACCGAGACTGACGTCCCGGGCATCATCCGGGGCATCTACGAGTTTCACGTGACCACCCGCGGCTACCGCGACGTCGGCTACAACTTCTTCGTCGACAAGTTCGGCCGCATCTGGGAGGGCCGCCACGGCGGCGTCGCGATGCCGGTCGAGGGCGCCCACACCAGCGGCTACAACTACGACAGCTTCGGCGCGTCGGCACTCGGCTGCTTCGACACGGTCGCGGCGGGGTGTCCTGACGACGCCGGATCGACGCAGAACCAGCCCGCGGACGCGATGATCCAGGCGTACGGCTCTCTCTACGCGTGGAAGCTCTCGCTCCACGGCGTCACCGCCAACGCCACCAACGTCGCGCTGACCAAGACCGACGGCACCAAGACGGTCTTCCCGCACGCGATCAACGGCCACCGCGACGCGGGCAGCACCATCTGCCCGGGCGCGAACCTCCAGGCCAAGCTCCCCAACATCCGTACGCTCGCCGGCAGCCTGCAGAAGAGCTGGAGCGGCCGCGACCTGGAGTCACACATCGCCGGCACGAGCCACTCCGACTTCGTGGCACGACGGGCCTCCGACGGCCGGATCTTCACGCTGCGTACGGGCGGGTTCGCCGGGTTCAACTCGACGAAGACGTCCACGACGGTCGGTAGCACCGTGCGCGAGGCCGTGGTCACCCCGGACATCACCGGCGACGGCAAGGCCGACCTGATCCAGGTCCGCACCGACGGCTCGGCGGGCATCCGCAAGGGCCGCGGCGACGGCACCTTCGCGGCGGTCTTCAAGAACCTCGGCAAGAGCACGTTCTACGGGGTCTCCAAGATCACCGCGACCGGCAACATCGGCGGCACCTCGGCCAGCGACCTGGTCGGCAAGAACGCGAAGGGCTACCTGGTCCGCTACACCGGCAACGGCGCCGGCGGGTTCACCCGGGCGGGTACGACGCGCTCGCTGAGCGGCTTCGACAAGCTCGCCGCGACCGGCGACGTCAACAAGGACGGCAAGCGCGACCTGATCGGCCGCAAGTCCGGGGCGCTCTACTACTTCAAGGGTTCCGGCAGCGGTACGTTCGGTTCGCCGATCAAGCTCGCGACCCAGAGCCCGTCGTGGTCCTCGCTGGTCCAGATCAGCGGCTACGGCGACTTCACCGGCGACGGCCGCGGTGACCTGATCGGCCGTGACTCATCCAACCGCGGCTGGATCTACCCTGCCTCCGGCTCGGGCTTCGGCAAGCCGTTGGGGCCGTACGCGGACATCAACCGCACCCTCGTCGGCGCGGTCAACGTCGTCGGCAACAGCCTCCCGGACCTGGTGATGAAGTCGGGCTCGACGCTCTACGTCAAGCCGAACAGCGGCCGGGTCAGCCTGGCCGCGCCGGTCGACAGCGGCATCACCCTGACGAGCGCCACCGCGCTGATGAACGCCGGAGACTGGAACCGCGACGGCAAGGGCGACTTCCTGGCGAAGATGTCCGACGGCTCCGTACGCCTCTACCGGGGCTACGGCACCGGCAAGTTCACCAGCCCGGTTACGATCGCGACCGGCCTCGGCACAGTCAGCGTCATCGACGCCGTCGGCGACGTCACCGGCGACGGCTATCCGGACCTGATGGGCCGCACCTCGGGCGGCACGATCAAGCTGTGGCCGGGCAAGGGCTCGACCAAGGTCGGCACGTCGATCACGATGAAGTCCTCGGCCTCCGGCACCCGCCTGGTCGGCGTCGGACGCTGGAACAGCAGCAACACCCCGGACGTACTCTTCGTCAACGGCACCAGCACAGTCGTCCACGAGAGCAACGGGCCCGGCGGCCTGGTCTCCACGCAGACTCTGTCGATCAACCTGTCCGGCTATGACGCGGTGCTCGGCGTCCGCGATCTGCGGGCTGGCTCGGGCGGCGACATGATCGTGCGCTCGGGCAGCTACATCTATGCGCTGGAGCGCAACAGCACCGGCACCGGCGTGACCCGCACGTACCTGGGTTCGCTGTCGGGCTACAACCTGCTGGGCTGACCCGGGCGGTGAAGCCGAGAGGGCCCTTGGGTCACTCTCGGCTTCACGGCTCACGCGGAGAGCTGGCGCTCCTGGTTGACCCGGATCGCCTTCTCGGCGAGGTCGGAGCCGGCGGAGGCATACAGGTTCAGGACGGCGTGGGCGCCGCGCTTCTTGAGCTCGTCGCGCTCCTCGGGGCGCAGGGCGATGGCGGCGACGGTGCCGGTGAACCCGAGCTTCTGGAGCAGGTCCATGGCGAGCAGGTTGTCGCCGTGGAAGGGCATGGTGAGGACGACCAGCTCCATGCCGGTGCCCTTCTTGACCCGCTCCCAGAAGTCCTGGTCGGTGGCGTCGGCCTCGACCACGTCGAAGCCCTCCTCCTTGAGCGAGTCGGCGCGCAGCGAGTCGTGCTCGACCGCCAGGACGTGGTAACCCTGGGTGTCGCGCAGCTCCTCGTAGGTCGTACGCCCCACCCGGCCCATCCCGACCACCAGCGCCTTGGCGTCACCGAGGTTGATCGGTCGGTCCGCCTCCTGGAGCCGCTCGGACCTCCGCTCCGGCAGCCGGCGGTTGAGCAGATTGATGATCGCCGGGGCATACGCATTGAACACGGCGTCCACCAGGAACGAGAGCGCGGTCGCGACTGCGAGCACGGTCTGCCACTGGGCCGATGCGAGGCCGGAGGCCGACGCGATGACGATGACGATGAGACCGAACTCGGAGTAGTTGGCCAGGGTGAACGAGGCCAGCGTCGCGGTGCGGTAGCGCAGCCCCATGAACGCGAAGATCACCACGTACGCCGCGGCCTGGAGCGGCAGCAGGACCTGCAGCGCGGCGGCCAGGGCGAAGTCCTCCAGCGAGGGCACCCCGGTCAGTCCGATGCTCAGGAAGAACGCGATGAGCAGGAGCTCCTTGGTGCTGAACAGCAGCTTGGTCAGCGCCGGCGCCTTGACGTGCGACCCAAGGAGTACGCCGACCACCAGGGCTCCGAGGTCGCCCTTGAGCCCCACGGCCTCGAAGAGCCAGTAGCCCGGCACGAGCGCGATCGTCAGCCCGAAGAGGGCGGTCAGCTCGGCGGAGGTGATCCGGTCCCAGACCCGGTGGGCGAGCCAGGCGCCCGGGAGGAGCAGCACCAGCGCGAAGACCCACGGCGAGGGCCAGTGGCCCTTGGAGATAGTCAGGAACGCCACCGCGACGATGTCCTGCATGACCAGCACACCGATCGCGATCCGGCCGTAGAGGGTGTTGTTGTCGTGGCGCTCGTCGAGGACCTTGATCGCGAAGACGGTCGAGGAGAACGAGAGCACGAAGGCGATCAGCGCCATCTCGCCGAGGTCGGCGTCGGCGAGGAGCGCGAACCCGAGCGGTGCGATCCCGGCCAGCATGCCGATCCCGATGACGACGCTGAACCCCAGGTGGGCGAAGGTGCTCAGCCACACGTCGGGCCGGAGCAGGGATCTCACGTCGAGCTTGAGACCGATGCCGAACAGAAGCAGCGTGACACCGAGCTCGGACAGCGTGTGCAGCCCGTCCAGCTCGCCGACGCCCGCGGCGTGCAGCCCGAACCCGGCGGCGAGGAAGCCGACCATGGGCGGAAGTTTCAGGAACATCGCGACCAGCCCCGCTCCGAGTGCGACGAGCAGGTAGAGCGCGGTCAGCGACATATGGACGTCCCCCAGGGTAAAGCTCGACGGTTCGGACACACGTACGATACCGCGTGATACCACTCAGGGTTACAGTGGGTCCATGGCTATGACTCTGCGACTCAGCGAGGCCGACGACCGGCTGCTGACCGACCGTGCCCGGACGGAGAACCGGTCCAAGCAGGAGATCGCTCGCGAGGCCATCCGCGCCTACCTCAACGACCATGAGCGGCGCATCGAGGATCTCGAGGACGATCTCGCCCTCGCGCGCTACTCCCTGCGTCGCGAGCTCGGCGAGGTCAGCTACACCCCGCATGCCGAGGCTCGGCGTGCCCTCGGCCTCGACCGCCCCGTCGGCGAGTGACCTATCAAGTCGTCTGGGCCGACGAAGCGCTGCAGTCGGCCGAGGCGTACGTCGACGACGACCCCATCGGCCTGATCCAGGTCTTCGACACCGTCGACACCCTGACCGAGACCCCGCGCGACGTCGGCGCCTACGCCTGGGGCAAGGACCGCTACCGCCTCCGCGTCGGCCGCTACCGCATCGTCTACGTGGTCGAGGAGCGCCGCATCACCGTCGCCGTCATCCACCTGGGGCGCCGCAGCGTCTAGCCGCCGAGTCCGCAGTTGTGGGCGACGAAAGTGGAGTTTCGTCGCCCACAACTACCTTCTCGGCACGCCAGTTCTACCGATTCGGCGGGATCAGCTCAGCCGCTCGATCACCAGCGCCATGCCCTGGCCGCCGGCGGCGCACATGGTCTCCAGGCCGTAGCGGCCGCCGGTCTCCTGCAGACCGTGGAGAAGCGTGGTCGTGAGGCGGGCGCCGGTGGAGCCGAAGGGGTGACCGAGGGCGATCGCGCCGCCGTTGACGTTGACCCGTTCGGGGTCGAGGCCGATCTGGGCGATGCTGGGGAGGACCTGGGCGGCGAAGGCCTCGTTCATCTCCACCAGGTCGATGTCGTCGGGGGTGAGCCCGGCGCGAGCGAGCGCCTGGCGGGAGGCCTCGACCGGCCCGAGGCCCATGATCTCGGGCGAGAGCCCGGAGACACCGGTCGACACGATGCGGGCCAGCGGCCTGATCCCGAGCGCCTCGGCGCGTACGTCACTCATGATCACCAGCGCGGCCGCGCCGTCGTTCAGCGGACAGCAGTTGCCGGCGGTGATGGTGCCGTTCTCACGGAAGACCGGCTTGAGGCCGGCGACCTTCTCGAGGGTGACCCCGGCTCGCGGCCCGTCGTCGGTGGCGACGACCTCGCCGGACGGCAGCGTCACCGGCGTGATGTCCCGCTCCCAGAAGCCCCGGGCGGCGGCGGCCTCGGCGCGGTTCTGGGAACGTACGCCCCACTCGTCCTGTGCCTCGCGGGTGACGCCGCACATCTCGGCGACGTTCTCGGCGGTCTCGCCCATCGCGAGGTGATAGTCGGGCAGGTCGCCGGAGTCGCGAGGGTCGGTCCAGGCCTCGCCGGCGGCCACCCGTGCGGCGCCGCGTTCGCCCGCCTTGAGGAACTCCTCGGCCTTGGTGTCCGGCATCCCGTCGGCCTTGCCGCGCTCGTATCGGGACACGCACTCCACCCCGGCCGAGACGAACGCGTCGCCCTCCCCCGCGCGGATCGCGTGGAAGGCCATCCGGGTGGTCTGCAGCGACGAGGCGCAGTAGCGGTGGATCGTGGTGCCGGGCACGGCATCCAGGCCCAGACGTACGCCGACGACCCGGCCGATGTTGTAGCCCTGCTCCCCCGCAGGCTGGGCACAGCCCATCATCAGGTCGTCGATCTGCGTCGGGTCCAGCTCCGGGACCGACGCCAGGGCGCTGCGTACGATCTGCTCGGCCAGCACGTCGGGACGCAGGTCCTTCAGCGAGCCCTTGAAGGCGCGGCCGATGGGTGAGCGGGCTGCCGAGACGATGACGGCTTCGGGCATGGAGGCTCCTCAGGAGTTGGGGGTGTGCTGGAGGAAGGCGGGCCACTCGCCGCCGCCATCGACGGCGAGGACGGCGCCGGTGATGTGCGCGGCGAGCGGCGAGGCGAGCAGGAGGCAGGCGTCGCCGACCTCCTCGGGGGTCGCGAAGACGCCGCGCGGGATGGTCGCGGCCACCGCGGCGCGCTGCTCCGGGCTGCCGTAGTGGTCCTCGGACCCCGGCGTGGCGACGAGCCCGCAGGAGATGGCGTTGACCCGTACGTCCGGGGCCCACTCGACCGCGATCGACCCGGTCAGGCTCTCGACGGCCGCCTTCGCGGCGCCATAGACCGCAGTCCCGGGACTGGGCCGCCGTGCCGAGATCGAGCTGATGTTGACGACGGAGCCGCGAGAGGCCTTCAACGCCTCGTACGCCGCCTGGCTGACGTAGGCGGTGGCCAGGAAGTTGAGCGCCGAGATCTTCTCGTGGAACCGCGGCGACGCGGTCGCGAAGTCGGCGTAGGGCGCGCCGCCGGCGTTGTTGACCACCACGTCGAGCCGCCCGAGCCGCGAGGTGATCGCTGCGATCCACGCCGCGACCTGCTCCGGATCCCGCACGTCCACCTGGGAGAAGACCGGCTTGCGCCCGTCGATCACCGGAAGCTCAGCCGGAGCAGTCCGGCCGCAGATCTCGACCTCCGCGCCGGCCTCGAGGAACCGCGCGACGATCCCGGCGCCCACGCCGCGCGCGCCACCGGTCACCGCGACCACCTTGCCGCTGAAGTCGATCTCGACTGCCATGTGCGGCAGTCTAGAACGGCTACCAAGCAAATGCTAGGTTGATGATCGCGGTGACCGGATCAGAGGGTCAGGCGTAGCGCCTCAGACGCAGTGCACGTCCACCCAGTAGGTGTGGTCTCCACTCATGTGCTTCTTGACCTGGATCGGGACGGTGACCGAGCCGTTCGCGTCGGGCAGGAAGGTCTGCCCGGCGTAGTGCACGTCGTCGATCTCGCAGCCGACCTGGTCGGTCACGGTGATCTTGTGCAGACCCGCCTCAGCGGCCTCGACGTGCGCCTCGTGGAACGCGAGGACCGCCGGGTTGTACTCGGAGTACTTCACGTTGTGAGCACCCAGGGTGTCGGTCCACTCGGCAGCCAGACCGTCGATGAACGGTCCACCGTGGCGCGAGAACCGGGTGTCGATCTCGACGATCGCCCGTGCCTTGACCTTGAAGTTGTCGGTCTTGCTGTCGGACGGGACGAAACCGTGCCGGTTGCCCGGAGCGGTCGGGTCGAGCGCGTCGTACGGCGTCAGCCAGACCTTGTACTCGCCACCGTTGTTCGGGGTGTCGAGGTAGGGGAACAGCTGCACGGTGATGCCACCGTCCTCGGCGTCGGTGCCGGTCGCGTGAGCGCAGGCACCACTCGGCGCGACACTGACGAAGCGCCCGCTGTCGTCGACCTCGACCAGACGGCACTCGACGGCGTCAGTGGAGAGCAGCGTCTTGCCGGAGGGATCGGTCACCTGGAAGGCGTAGATCCCGGCAGGCAGGCCGGCTGCGTCATCGGGAGCGTTGATGCCAGGACCGCCGTTGAGATAGACGTCCTGCTTGGCGGCGTAGTGGTTCAGGTTGACGGGCGCGCCGGTTACGTCGGTGGTGAAGATCGCGCCGGAGAGCTGCAACAACGGTGCAGACGAGGCCGGCATCGACCAGAGCGCCGCCGCGGCGACCCCCGCCGCGACCGCACAGACGAGCTTTCGGATCATGGGTTTCCCCCTCGGATAGATCGGACCTCGAGTCTTTGACGCGCCTCGGTAAAGGCCGCCGTCCAGCACCCGGGTATCACCCGAACCGGGTAGGCGCACGGACTGTGTGATGGGACACCTCGGCACCACCCCCGGGAATACCGGAGAGTCCCTCCGTCTTGCGTCAGGAGTGGATCGAGGCCACCGGCCTCGGCAGACCTGAGAGGACCTTCTTGTGACCACGACCGCCGTCGACACCTTCACGGACGTGATCCGCTCGCGCCGTTCCGCGCGAGCCTTCCTGCCCGACCCGGTGCCCGCCGACGACATCCGCGGTGTGCTCGAGGACGCCCAGCGCGCTCCGTCGCACAGCAACACCCAGCCGTGGGAGGTCCACGTCTTCTCCGGTGAGGCCCGCGAGCGTCTCAGCGAGGCGATGCTCAAGGCGTTCGAGGCCGGCCAGATGAGCCCCGACTTCACCACGACGTACGGTGACGACGACAGCGTCCACGTCCAGCGTTCCCACCAGACCGGGGCCGTCCTCTACGGCGCCCTGGGCATCGCCCGTGAGGACGCCGAGGGCCGCACCAAGGCCGTCGCCGAGAACCTCCGCTTCTACGGCGCTCCGCACGTGGCCCTGCTCTTCGTGCCTGAGCTCGGCGATGTCGTACGCGCTGCCAACGACGTCGGTATGTACGCCCAGAACTTCCTGCTCTCCCTCACCGCCCGCGGCTACCACGGCGTACCCCAGGGCATGCACGGCCTCTTCGCCGACACCGTCCGCACCCACCTCGGCCTGCCCGCCGACCTCAAGCTGCTCTACGGCATCTCGTTCGGCACCGCCGACCCCGACGCCGCGGTCAACCGGCTCGACGTCGGCCGGGCCCCGCTCGACGAGCACATCGTGCTGCACGACACCTCGCTCTGAGCCGCCGCGACGAGCTGTAACACGTGTGGCGCGCCCGCTCAGCCGGCAGCCGCCCCGCGGATCTCCGCCACAGACGTACGCTGCGCCCGACCCGCCGCGAAGAGGCTGAGCGCCACCGCGAGCAGGAGCCAGAGGACCAGGCCGCCGACCGGAGCGCCGACCGCGGCACCGCTCTGCGCGACGGCGACACCGCGGAGCGCCTCGGCGGCGAGCGGGACCGGCAGGATGCCGGCGAGCGCACCGAACGGCGCGGACGCGGTGGCGACCGGCAGCAGCCCGCCGAGGGAGACCAGCTGCAGGGCGAGGAAGCCGAGCGAGATCAGCCAGCCACGGCGCTGGCCGGCGAGCGCGACGACGGCCTGGTGGACCGCGACGAACACCGACGCGGCGAGCACCGCGATCCCGACCGTGGCGAACGGCCGCGCGAGATCGGCGCCGAGAAGCGCAGCGGCAGCCACGAGGAGCACCGCCTGCGCCAGCCCGACGAGAGCCGCCGGCCACAGACCGGAGAAGGTCAGCCGCCGCGCCGTGAGTGCCTCCCGCAGCCGCCCGGCGGGGAAGGCCGGACGGAGCAGGTAGATCGCGAGCGCACCGAGCCACAGCGCCAGCGCGATCACCGCCGGCGCCAGCCGGGTCGCCCCCGAGGTGGAGGTCTCGGAAGCGACCGCGACCTGCACCGGGTCGGCCACGACCTCGGCCTGCTTCTCGCCGGGAACCGCGATCTGCGAGGCACCGTCGTCGAGCCCCGAGGCGAGCGAGTCGGCGCCCTCGGTCAGCGAGGACGTACCGGAGGCCAGCGAGTCGGCGCCGGAGGCCAGCGAGGCCGACCCGCTCTCGAGCTGCTTGGTCCCGGAGGCGAGCTGATCGGCCCCTGAGGCCAGTGCGGTGGCGCCGTCGTTGGTCTTGCCGAGACCGGACTCGAGCTCACGCGCCCCCTTGGCGAGGCGGGCGTTGGCGTCGGCGACCTGGGACGCCCCGGACGCGACCTTCCCGGCGCCGTCCGCCGCCGACGAGATCCCTCCGCTCAGCTCAGGAGCCGCCTGCGACAGAGCAGATGCCCCCGAGGCGACCTGCTCCGCGCCTGCGGCGAGCTGGTCGGCCTGCCCGCCACCGGAGCCGACCGCTGCGGCGGTCGCGCCGCAGAGCTGTGGCTTGGAGGCCGCGAGCAGCGGGTCGCTCGCGCACGCCTGCGCCCATCCCTTGGCGAGCTGGGTGTAGCCGGCCACTCCCTCCGACACCTGTGAGGCACCGGCGGCGAGCGACGAGGTCTGCGACGGGAGCCCTGCGGTCGACCTCTCGAGCCGGTTCAGCCCGCCACTGAGCTCGTCGGCTCCGGCAGCCAGCGAGGAGGCGCCCTTCGACGCCTTGCCCGCTCCCCCGGCCAGCGATCCGGCACCCGACTCCAGCCGCGCGGTCCCGCCGGCGAGCGTGTCGAGCCCGCCTGCGACCTGCGAGGCGCCGTCGGCAGCCCCGGACGCACCCGAGCTGAGCGACCGAGCGCCGTCGGCGACCTTCCCGGCCCCCGAGTCGGCGGCAGCGGTGCCGTCGGCGAGCCGATCGGCACCATCGGCGGCGTCGGTCAGGCTGGTCTTGAGCTTCCCGGCCTCGTCCCGGACCCCATCGAGGTAGGTCGTCGTGACCGTACGTCCCAGGGTCGACGCCGACTGCCGCGCGACCTGCCGGGCGATCTCGGCGGTCACCTCGCTGGAGGCGTCGGACGCCTCCACGCTGACCCGGCCGGCGCTCGGGTCGCTCCCCTGCACGCCGGACAGCGTCTTGGACAGGTCCTTGGGGATCGTGATCACCGCCGCGTACGTCCCGTCCGCGTAACCCTCCCGCGCATCCGCTGCATCGGTGAGCTCCCAGCCGAGCGTGGGGCTCGCGGACGAGCCCGAGGAGGAGACGAGGTCCGCGGCCAGCGCCCGGCCGGCGTAGACCGTCTGCTTGTCCTTCCCGCTCCCCGTCGTCACCGGCTCGTCGAGGTTGACCACCGCGGCGGGCACCTTGTCGAGGTTCTCGGTGCGGTCGCTGAGCGCGACGAGCGCGAGCGCCGTCACGACGACCGGCAGCAGGATCGCGGCCGCCACCAGGCGGCGGCCCGACCACCATGATTTCGTACGTTTCATCGGACTGTCTCCAGGTCGGCGACCGAAGCCGCAGGGTCGGTGAGCTCAGGATCGGGTGAGGTGCGTGCGGGCGCGGCATGCGCGAGCGCGTCCGCGACCTGCGTCACCGCGGGCAACGACGGCATCCCGAGCAGGACCGTCGTGCCCCGCGAGGTCAGCGCGGAGAGTGCCGCGAGCTGCCCGCTGTCGAGCGAGGTCGGGCTGTCGATGGCGACCAGCGCCGGCACGCGCCGGGCACCCACGAGCCGGAGCGCCTCCGCGACGTCGCTGACGAGTGCGGCCCGGGCGCGTACCGCCCCCGCCTCCTCCGGCAGCAGCCGGTCGAGCACCACCAGCTGTCCGGAGAAGCCCAGCCGCCCGGTGAGGGCAGCGAGCGCGGCGGATCGCGCGATCGGGTCGGTCCCATGGACGATCCCCAGCCCTCCCGGCCGCAGGTGAAGATCGAGCGGCGCGAGCGCCTCCTGCACCTCGACCTGCCGCGCCCGGACCGCGACCTCACCGTTCGAGGCGACGTAGTCGGCGTGCTCGAGGTGGTGGATGAGCGCCTCCCCCTCGATGTCGAGGACGGGCATCCGCCGGTCCAGCCAGCCCGGCAGCCACCAGGCACCCCGACCGAGCAGGGCGAGCACCGCCGGCACCAGCGTCATCCGCACGAGGAACGCGTCCACGAGCACGCCCACGGCCAGCCCGAGCGCCATCGGCTTCACGATCGGGTCGCCGTTGGGAACGAAGGCGGCGAAGACTCCGATCATGATGAGAGCCGCGGCGGTGACCACGCGGGCGCTGGCGGCGAACCCGGTGTCGACCGACCGCCTCGCATCGCCGGTGTGGACGAAGTCCTCCCGCATCCGGGAGACCAGGAACACCTCGTAGTCCATCGCGAGCCCGAAGAGCACGCCCATCAGGATGATCGGGAAGAACGCGATCACGGGGCCGACCTTGGCGACGTTGAACAGGTCGGCGCCCCAGCCCCACTCGAAGACCGCGGCGACCACCCCGAACGAGGCCGCCACCGACAGCACGTAGCCCAGCGTCGCCTTCAGCGGGACCGCGATCGAGCGGAACACGATCGTCAGCAGGATCAGCGACAGCCCGACCACGACCGCCCCGAACGGCAGGATCGCTCCGGAGAGACGAGCGCTGACGTCGATCGCGACCGCGGTCTGCCCGGTGACCATGACGTCCTCGATCCCGAACCGCTTCTCCAAGTCCGCCGAGTCCGCGCGGATCTCCTTGACCAGGGCCGCCGTCTCCGGCGAGCTCTTCTCGGTGGTCGGGTAGATCACCACGAGCCCGAGGTCGGCGGTCCGGTTCGGTGTCGCCAGCGCGACCTTCTGGATCCCGTCGTAGGCGCCCAGCGCCTTGCCCAGAGAGTCCATCACCCCGATCGGGTCGGTGGTGTCGATGATGTCCGCGGTCACGAACAGCGGCGCGTTGTAGCCGGGCCCGAAGTCACGGCTGATCAGGTCGTACGTCTCCCGCGGAGCCGTCCCCGGCTCGGCACTGCCGTTGTCGTTGAGCCCCAGCGCCAGGTCGCGCGCCGGGATCGCCAGGACGGCGATGATCAACAGCGAGACCACGACTGTCAACACGGGCACCCTTGTCACCAGCCGCACCCAGCGTGCTCCGAGAGTGGTGGCGTGAGGCCGCCCCTCCGCGACAGCCTCACGCCGGTGGGCCCGAGACCCAGGCTTCGGACGCAACCGCTCGCCCGCGAGAGCGAGGAGCGCCGGCACGGCGGTGAGCGCGACAAGCACTGCGACCAGGACGGCGGACGCCGCTGCGTACCCCATCACCGCCAGGAACGGGATGCCTGCGACGACGAGGCCGCACAGCGCGATGATGACCGTGACCCCCGCGAAGATGACCGCGCTACCGGCGGTGGCGACCGCCCGGGCGATCGACTCCTCCACCCCGAGACCGGTGGCGAGCTGGCTGCGGTGCCGGGCGATCACGAAGAGCGCGTAGTCGATCCCGACGGCGAGCCCGATCATCAGTGCGAGGGTCGGGGTGGTGGCCGAGATCGTGGTGGCCGCGGCGACCGAGAAGATCCCCGCCATCGCGATCGCCACCCCGAGCAGCGCGGTCAGGATCGGCAGGCCGGCGGCCAGCAGCGACCCGAACGTGATCGCCAGCACCAGCAGGGCGATGAGGATCCCGATCCCCTCGGTCGCGCTGACGTGCACCCCGGTGACGGAGTACGCATCCCCGCCCACGTGGAGCTCCAGCGAAGACCCCTCGGGCAGCTCCGCAGCGTCTTCCAGATCCGAGGTCACACCCTCGGGGAGCTCGTCGAGACCGAGGTCGAACTGCACCGTCGCGAGCGCGTCCCGGCCGTTGTCGCTGACCGTCCTGCTGTCCTTCGCGAGCGGGTCGGTGACGGTCGCCACGTGGTCGACCTTCTCGACCGCGTCGAGCACCGCCCGGATCTCCTTGCCGTGGTCGACGATCTTCTCCCCCTCGGGAGCGACGAAGACCAGCTGGGCGGAGGTCCCGGAGACCTCGGGGAAGCGCTGCGTGAGCGCATCCAGGCCCTGCTGGGACTCGGTGCCGGGGATCGTGAAGTCGTTCTGCAGCTTGCCGCCGAGCGAGACGGTCAGCGCACCCAGGAGCACCGCGAGCAGGAGCCAGAGCGCCAGCACGGTCTTGGCATGGCGGGCGACCTGTCGGCCGAGTCGGTAGAGGTAGGAGGACACGTTCAATACACTAACGCATTCAATACAAAAGTGTATCGTCGGCGTATGTGAGGATTGCTACATGACCGAGGTGAAGGCCCCCAGGCGACGTACGAACACCCGCGCCCGGCTGCTGTCCGCGGCCGTCGACGTCTTCGTCGAGCGCGGGGCGCGCCGGGTCACCGTCGACGACCTGGTCAGCGCGGCCGGCTACACGCGCGGAGCGTTCTACTCCAACTTCGGCAGCGTCGAGGAGGTGCTGCTCGAGGCGTTCAAGGAGGAGTCGGAGAGGCTGATCGAGGCCGTACGCACCGCCGTCGGCGAGCACAGCGACGCCGACTCGAGCGGATCGCTGATCGGCGCGGCCTTCGACGCGATCCGCCCGCTCCAGGACCGCTGGTTCGTGCTGCAGAGCGAGGTGGTGCTGCAGAGCCTGCGCGACGCCGACGCTCGAGAGATCAGCTCGGCGACGTTCACGGCGCTCAGCGAGCAGCTCGTCGAGGTCGTCGACCTCGCCCTGGACCGCCTCGACCGCACCTCCACGATGCCGACCGATCTCCTCGCCCAGACGCTGATGGGCGTGTTCCTCCACAGCGTCACGATGCGTACGATCCGCCACGACGACCCGCGGGCGGACCGGCTCCTCGAAGACGCGCTGCCCCAGATCATCGATGGGCTGTCGATCCCGAGGCCCTCCGCCTAGGCTGAGGCCGATCCCACGTCTCGGGTCGACTCTCAGGGGGTTTGTCACTATGGGCGCACCAACATGGGTGTGGCTGGTCACCGTCGTCGCGATCGTCGGGCTGCTCGGTTTCGACTACGTCTTCCACGTACGCAAGGCCCACACCCCCACGCTGAAGGAGTCGGCCATCTGGTCGGCGATCTACGTCGCGATCGCGCTGCTGTTCGGCGTGGGCGTGCTGATCTTCGGCGGCGGCACGATGGGCGGGGAGTACTTCGCCGGCTACATCACCGAGAAGGCGCTCTCGGTCGACAACCTGTTCGTCTTCCTGATCATCATGACGAGCTTCCGGGTGCCCCGTGAGGACCAGCAGAAGGTGCTCCTCTTCGGGATCACGTTCTCGCTGATCGCCCGCACCGCGTTCATCTTCGTGGGCGCCGCGCTGATCAACACCTTCGCCTGGGTGTTCTACCTGTTCGGGCTGATCCTGCTGATGACGGCCGGCAACATGCTGAAGCCCGACGGCCACTCCGACGGGGAGAACGTCGTCGTACGCCTGGCCCGGCGGCTGTTCCACGTCAGCGAGCACTACGACGGCGACAAGCTCTTCACGGTGGAGGACGGCAAGCGCATCCTGACGCCGATGCTGCTGGTGATGGTGGCCATCGGCGGCACCGACATCCTCTTCGCCCTCGACTCGATCCCGGCGATCTTCGGCCTCACCCAGAACGTCTACCTCGTCTTCACCGCGACCGCGTTCTCGCTGCTGGGTCTGCGCCAGCTCTACTTCCTGCTCGACGGGCTCCTCGACCGGCTCATCTTCCTGTCCTACGGCCTGGCCGCGATCCTCGCCTTCATCGGCGTGAAGCTGATCCTGCACGCGCTCCACGAGAACAACATCCCGTTCGTCAACGACGGCGAGCCCGTGCACGTGGCCGAGATCAGCACTGGCCTCTCCCTGAGCGTCATCCTCGGCGTACTCGTCGTCACCATCGTCGCCTCGCTCTTCAGCAAGCGCGGCCGCGCGAAGAACGCCATCGCCAACGCCCGCAGGCACGCCGCCGCCTACCTCGACTCCGAGTACACCGCCGACCCGGCCGAGCGCGAGCGCATCCACAACGCCCTCCTCGCCGAGCGCGACCTCATCGTCTCCCTCGGCCCGAAGTACCTGCAGATCGCCCGCGAGGAGACCCCGCTCATGGAGCTCCTCGAAGCCGCCCTTGCCAGCCACAACGCCGCCGTCGAGCGCGGCGAGGCCACCCCAGCAGGGCCGCCGAAGATCCTGCGCAGCGAATGAGCCCCGGTTCGACTTCTAGCAGCAGACGACCTGCTGCACCTTGAACAGGCTGTCTTCCTGGCGCTGCATGTTGACGTAGCCCTGATCCACCCAGACCACCCGGAAGAGCCCGTCCCCGAGGTCCTCGACCCGCCGCTCGCCGTCGGCGTCGAGGTCGTCGAGGATGTGGTAGTAGAAGCCGTCGCCGCCGTTGGCGTCATCGGTACAGTCCCAGCCAGCCGGGTCGTCGAGGTCGGGCATGTAGAGGCCCGCGGCCTCGCAGTCACCGGCCTGGAGGGCATCGACGAACCGGACGGCCGCGGTCTCCGCGCCGCTGACCGGCTGCCCCGCCGTAGTCTCCGCGCCGCTGGCCGGCTCTTCGGCCGGACCGCGCGCCACGAACCAGGTCGCGGCGCCGCCCAGCACCAAGGCGGTGACGACGGCGGCCCCGACGAGGACGGCGTTGCGCCGGCCGCGCGCGGGCGGCTGCGGTTGCGGCTGCGGCGTTGCGGACGGTGAACGGAGCACGGTCTGCGCGTCCGAAGGTGGAGGTACGGCGACCGCCCGCCCCTCGGCCGCGGCGGTGAGTGCTGCGGCGAAGCTCCCCGCGTCCGGCCAGCGGTCCTCGGCCCTCGGCTCCAGGGCCCGCATGATCACCGCCGACACCGTGGCCGGCACGGGCGCGACCGTGCCGAGCTCGGGAACGCGGGAGACGACCGTCAGCGCCGGCGCTGGTGAGCGGCCCGCGAACATCGCCCAGGCGACCGCACCAAGGCTGCGTACGTCGGCACGATGGTCGATCGGCAGTGACTCGTCGAACTGCTCGGGCGCCATGTAGGCGGGCGTCCCGATCTGCCTCGTCACCTCCGAGTGCTGGTCGAGCGCGCGGGCCACGCCGAGGTCGGCGACCATCGCGCGCAGCCGACCGTCGGACCCGCCGGTGAGCAGGATGTTGGCCGGCTTCACGTCGCGGTGGATGACCGAGCGCACGTGCAGCGCGTCGAGGCCGGCCGCGGCCTGTGCCACCAGGTCGGCCACCAGCTGTGGCGGCATCCCCTGAGGGTGCTGGGTGATCAGCTCCGCGACGCTGCCCGCGTCGGCGTACGCCATCACGAAGTAGGGCGCTCCCTCCGGCGTCTCGCCGATGTCGTGGACCGAGACGACGTGGGGCGAGTCGACCGACCGGAGGAAGCGCGCCTCCTGCAGGAACCGCTCCCGGATGTCGGCCGCCTGCGTCCATTGGGCGCTGAGCACCTTCACAGCGACAGGCGAGTCGAGGTCCGGGTCGTGGTAGAGCCACACCTCGGCGAATCCGCCGGAGCCGAGCGGCTTGACCTGGCGCAGGCGCCCGAGGATCTGAGGAAGGGTCACCGGCACATTATGAGGCCGCGTCAGAGCTCTTCCGGCGGTGCCATGCGGTAGACGAACTCGCCGAGGCCCGACTGCGAGATCGCAAAGATGGTGCCGGCGAGGCCCTCTTGAGTCGCGGCCATGCTCAAGTCGCCCAGACGGACCGCCTCGAACCCGGCATCGTGACTGAGCCGGCTGACGACGTCGTCGGCCTGGTCATCGCCGGACCACAGGTTGCTCGGTCGTACGCGAGCGCTGGCGACCCGGCCGAAGAGCGACGCGAAGTTGGTGCTGAACGCCTTGGCCGTGGCGCCGCCGGTGACCGACTTGACGTACTCGGCGTTGGAGGAGAACCCGGCCGGAGGCAGGGCGCCGCCGTAGAGGTTGGTGGCGTCGAGCACGGTCTTGCCCTCGAGCCCGGTCACCGATGACAGTGCTGCCTCTACCGCGGCTCCTGGGACCGCGAGCAGCACAGCTTCAGAGCCGCTGGCGTCACCGCCGTCTCGACCCAGCCTGAGCACGCGGTGGCCTGCGCGCTCCCACAGATCGGCCAGTCCGCCGCCGATGTTGCCGCGCCCGATCACTGTGATGTTCATGCCGACCACGACCTCTCCTGGTGCTCGACGACGCGAAGGGCGCCGGAGGGGCAGCGCCCGATCACCTCTCGCAGGGTCTGAGCGGCTCCCTCCGAACCGGCGTGCGTGGGGTCGATCCACGGCCGAGCGGAAGGATCGAAGACGGCGGGCATCCCCCGTACGCACTCGGCCGCGTGCTCACACACATCACCGTCGAAGGAGACGTCGACCACGGGCCTGGTGTAGGTCTTGCGCGCCATGGTCAGTCCTTCGCCGTCGACGGGGGCACTCGCTTGACGAGCGCGACGTACTCACGGTGGTTCCCGATCCAGCCCTTGATGAAGGGGCACAGCGGCATCACCTTGCGCTCGCTGCTGTCGCGGACGTCGTCGAGCGCGAACCTGGCGATCGCGGAGCCGACGCCCTTCCCCTCGTACGCCGGGTCGACCTCGGTGTGGGTGAACACGATCAGGTCAGTGGCGAGGATGTACTCCGCGAACCCCACCACGGTTCCGTCCACACGCGCTTCGTAGCGCAGACGCTCCGGGGCGTGTGTCACCTCGATGTCGATGTCTGTCATCACTCGTCCTTGCTCGATCCAGCGTATTTGTTTGTGCGCACAAATAACCTACCTGAGCAGACAAGGATGTCCGGGCAGAATCCGATGATCAGCGACCGCGGCGGCGAACCGGCGGTCCGGCCTCAGCCTGAGCGATCGCCGCGAGAGCGTCGGCGAACGCCACCAGATCGACGCTCTGGAGATGATCCATCACGTGGCGCCGGACGCTCTCCAGGTGCACCGGCCACGCCTTCTTCAGACACGTCAGTCCGGCCGGGGTCAACCGCGCCAGCTGGCCGCGACCGTCGGCCGCCGAACGGACCCGCTCAACCAGTCCCGTCCGCTCCAACCGCTCGACGACGCGGGTCAGCCCGCTGACCGAGATCGCCACGTAGTTGGCGAGCTCGCTCATGCGCAACGAGCGCTCGGGCGCCTCGGACAGGTTCATCAGCACGGTGTACTCCGTGAGACTCAGGCCCTCCGACTGCATGAGATCGGAGTCGAGCACCCGCGGAATCACCACGACTGCCCGCCCCAGCGCACGCCAGGCAGTCTCCTCCTCGGGCGACAGCGGGCGTACCTCCCCAGCTGTTGTACGCCGACCGTCCATACCAACGAGGCTAGCGGGTAGTTGCTTGACGTAATAACGATCCGGGCGGCCGAAGCCACCCAGGGCTCAGGCGGCGTGGCGGCTACGGAAGGAGGTCGGCGAGGTCCCGTGGAGACGCTTGAAGGCCGCGCTGAGGGCGAACGGGTTGGCGTACCCGACGCGGGCGGCGATCGCCGACAGAGTCAGATCCGTGCCGATCAGCAGGTCCGCGGCCAAGGCGAGACGCCACCGGGTCAGGTACGCCAACGGCGGCTCACCGACCTGCTCGGTGAAGCGTCGCGCCAGAGCGGCTCGCGAGAGACCGACCTGCTCACCGAGGCCGGCGACCGTCCAGGGCAGCTGCGGGTGCTGTTCCATCGCCCGCAGCACCGCGGCCACCGCGTCATCAGCCGGAAGGGCCGGGGAGGCCGCGAGCACCTCGCGCACGGCCTTGACCACGAGTACGTCCAACAGTCGGTCGAGCAGGGCCGCCTGGCCCGCCTCCTCACGCACCAGCTCTGCGGCCAAGAGGTCGACAACGGCAGTGTCGAAACCGCGCAGCACCACGCTGGTCGGCAGCCGGGACAGCAGCAGCGAGCCCACCGACGTCTCGCGCTCATAGGTCCCGATGAGCATCACGGTCGCCTCCTGCGAACGACTGTTCCCCCAGGTGCGTACGCCCAGTGCCAGCTCCTCCGCCAGCAGGGCCCCGCTCGGGTCGACACAGACCTGACCGGGGAGGATCCGGATGTCGGCGGGGCGATCGGCCGAGTCGGCGATGACATAGGTCGCGGGCCCGCGGCACACGATCACGTCCCCTGCCGCCACGTCCTGCGGTCCCTCGCAGCCGGTGAAGACCGCCTTGCCTCGTGCGATCGCAATGACCGTGAGCGGCACCTCGTCCTCGGCGGTGATCGACCACTCGCCGGCGAACACCGCCTTCAGCAGGAAGGCGGCCTGGGCACGCGGACCGTCCATGAGCAGATCCAGTGACGACATGGTGAGACGATAGCGCATGCTCCCTGGAGCCAGACGTATTCCATCGTCGCTCGCCGCAAGCCAGATTAGAGGCATGACAACTCTCATCACCGGCGCCACCGGCAAGACCGGCCAGCGCGTCGCCAGCCGCCTCCACACCCTCGACCACGACGTACGTGCCGTCACCCGCCACTCGGCACCCCGGTTCGACTGGCACGACCAGACCACCTGGGCCGAGGCCGTCGACGGCTGCGCGTCGGCCTACCTGACGTTCCAGCCCGATCTCGGCCTGCCGGGTGCCGACGAGATCATCGGTGCGTTCGCCGCCCAGGCGGTCGCCGCCGGCTGCGGACGGCTCGTGCTGCTCTCCGGCCGCGGGGAGGAGGGTGCCCAGCGAGCCGAGCAGGCCATGATGGCCTCGGGCGCCGAGTGGACGATCCTGCGTTCGGCCTTCTTCCTGCAGAACTTCACCGAAGGTGCGTTCGCGGACGAGCTCGCGGCCGGTTCGCTCACGATGGTCGAGCACAACGTGGCCGAGCCCTTCGTCGACGCCGACGACATCGCCGACGTCGCCGTTGCAACCCTCCTCGACAAGAGCTACGTCGGCCGCGTCCTGGAGCTCACCGGGCCGCAGCTGCTCACCTTCGAGGAGGCCGCGCACGCCATCGGCGGACCGACCGTCGCCTACCGGCCCGTCCCTACCGAGGACTACATCGCGGTCCTGACCGAGGCCGGGTTGCCGGCCGCAGACGCGGCCGGTCTGGCGTACCTCTTCGAGGAGGTTCTCGACGGACGCAACGCGTACGTGACCAGCGACGTCGAGACTGTCCTGGGCCGCGCGGCTCGGAGCATCGATGAGCTCGGCCGGGGTGAGCAGTCATGAGCGAGGTCGTACTCACCGGCGCAAGGCTGCTCAACGGCGTCACCGCCGGCATCTACATCGCCTTCCTGGTCGCCTTCATGCCGGCGCTGCACGGCCAACCGGACGAGGTCTACGCACGGGTCATGAACCGGCTCAACGTGGTCATCGTCAACCCGGTGTTCCTGGCCTTCTTCCTGGGCGCCCCGCTCCTGGCCCTGGTCCTCCTCGGCTGGCACCGGACCCCGATCTCCATCAGCGCCGCCGTCCTGGCCGTCGCCGCCGTCGTCATCACGTTCGCGGCGAACCTGCCGCTCAACGACGCCCTGGCCAACGGCGGCGCCGTGTCCTCGTTCGAGAAGCCGTGGCTGGTCTTCCACACCCTCCGAACCCTCACCGCGACAGGTGCCTTCGTCCTGCTCAGCCTGCCCGCGACGGTCATCCGGTAGAGGCCCGCGGCCTCACAGCATGCCGGTGAGAACGCCGCCGTCGGCGCGGACGGCGGCGCCGTTGGTGGCGGACGACAGCGGGCTCGCCAGGTAGACGGCAAGGTTCGCGATCTCGTCCGGCTCGATGAAGCGCTGCAGCAGCGACGTCGTGTTGCCCGAGGCGATGGCGCTCTTCAGCTGCTCTGCCGGCATCCCCTGGCCCTGGGCGATGCTCTCGATGGCCGCCGCGACGCCGTCGGAGTATGTCGGCCCACCGAGGATCGTGTTGACCGTGACATTCGTGCCACGAGTGAGCTTGGCCAGGCCGTTGCCCAGGGCCAGGGCCCCGGCCTTGGTCACTCCGTAGTGCGTCATGTCGGCAGGGACGTTCACCCCCGACTCGCTGCTGACGAAGATGATCCTTCCCCAACCCGCGGCCAGCATCGCGGGCAGCGCATGCCGCGACAAGCGGACCGCGCTCATGAGGTTGACCTCGAGGTAGCGCTGCCAGTCGTCGTCGGAGATGTCCTCGAAGGCCTTGACCTCGAAGATGCCGACGTTGTTCACCAGGACGTCGACCTCGCCGAGCCTGCCCATCAGCTCGCGCACCTGACCGGGATGAGCGAAGTCGGCGGCGATCCCCGACACGTCAGCGGTCGGGACGAAGGCACGGAGCCTTTCGACGGCATCGTCCACCCGATCGACGGTGCGTCCGTTCAGGACCACGGCCGCACCCTCCGCAGCGAGCGCCCGCGCGACGGCGAAGCCGATGCCCTGCGTCGACCCGCTCACGAAGGCCCTCTTGCCGTTCAGAGCCATGTCCATCTCGTCTCCTTCATCGGCCGACTCCGACCACTTTGACTTGCTCAGGAAAGTCAACTGTAGGCAGATTGACTTGCTTGAGCAAGTCAGTCGATCAGCTTCGCCCCCTTCGGATGCCGTACGCTGCCGCCATGCCCGATCACAGTCCCGCCGACTCGACCGCCCCTCTCACGGGCGAGGACCTGGAGGCATGGGCCGCTCTGGCGACCGTGCTCGAGTGGCTGCCTCCGGCGCTGGACAGCCAGCTCCAGCGCGACGCGGAGCTGACCCACTTCGAGTACGGCATCCTGTACGCCCTCGCGGAGTCGCCCGAGCGCACCCTCCGCATGAGCGTGCTGGCCGGGTACGCCAACAGCACACTGTCGCGGCTCTCACGAGCCGCCACGCGCTTGGAGTCGCGAGGGTGGCTGCGCCGCACCCCCGACCCGGCCGACGGCCGCTACACCCTCGCCATCCTCACCGAGTCCGGCGCGGAGAAGGTCCGCCAGGCCTCACCCGGCCACGTACAGGTCGTCCGCAGGCTCGTGCTCGACCGACTGACGGCGTCGCAGACGCGACAGCTGCGCGAGATCGGCCGCCGGATCATGCAGGGCATCCGCGAGGAGGAAGGGTGGGTGCCCGCGACCGACGCCGGACCGTGACAGGCGCCGCCGGAGCGTTTCTCCAATCCGGGAACTGGACCCTTGGCGGCGGTCTGGGGGCTTGTCCCCACCAGCCAGCAGCGCCCCACCCCTCGTCATCAGCGAAAGAACTGGTCTGGAATGGAGGTACGCCGGCCTACTTGGCTCGCCGCAGCTGGTGGCGGATGAGAAGCACGATCAGGACGAGGGCGACGGCCAGGCCGACAAGGAGCGTGGCAACGACGGCGAGGCCGAGCAGCCATTCGGGCACGGGCGGCGTCAAGGGCGAGAGCTCGGTCATGGCGGGAACGGTAGCGTTTCGATGGGCTCGAGGTTGCGGTAGCGGTTGACCGGCTTGGGGTAGGTGATGTCGACCCACCCAGGCGCGCCACTGTCTTCGTCAACGGCCTCGACAACCCGATCCATCCGACGTCGGTCTACGCCCTCTTGGTTCAGACAGTCGAGACGTACAACGCGACGAACAAGCGCCAAGTCTGAGGACGACCACGGCGACCACTCCGCAGAGGGCCGCTGACGTGCCGCTGAAAGCAAATGTGAAAGCAAGCGCCTCGTCTCGGGGCTCCTTGCGGACATGAAGAAGGCCCCTAACCATGGCTTTCTGCCTGGTCAGGGGCCAATCTCTCAGTTACCCATGTTCTGCGCGCCTGTAGGGAGTCGAACCCCAAACCTTCTGATCCGTAGGCACTTGACGACCATCCGCCGGGGTCCGTTCCACGCTCAGCGTTGCTCTACCAGGGCTACGAAATTCCAGAATCGTCCGGGTTCATCCGGGGACCCTGTTAGCAGAAGTGTTAGCCACCTCCCCCACATGCTGGGAGTCCGTATCGCGGGGGCGGAGCGTTACCCATTCCGGCGTCTGGCCCCCTTGGCGGGGGTCTGGGGGCTTGCCCCCACGCTGCCCAACGTCCTCGAGCTGAGAAGCGTCGCGGGGAGTGTCCCCTCCGGCAGCAGCGCCCACCTCCCCCTCGTCATCAGCCGACTCCCTGGGTCCGTGATCGCCTGGACATCGCCGGCATCACTGGTCTGGCTCGGGCTCTGCGTCGTGAGCACTGGCCGTAGATCGGTCCACTCGGCCTTGGAGAGGAACGATAATCGGGCCGTGAGTATTGAAGGGACGCCTCCCGAGGGCTATATGGAGCCGTGTACGGCGTGGTGTGTTGAGTACGTGGACCCCCGGCAGCCGGGTGAGGGCTCGTTTCAGGTGGGTGCGTTCACGACCGAGGTCGAGGCGCAGAAGCTGCTGGATCGCCTCCAGGCCGAGGGCTTCTTCGCCGAGCTGCGCCTGAACCTGATCGCGGTTCACGCTCGGGTCGAGGACTGGGAATGGGATCGCTGAGGTGAGGCGGAGGCGTCGATCGTGGCGGCTTAGGCGGCGTTGGAGAGTGAGCGCTTGGTCTACGGACTGGGCGCTTTTCTTCATTTGCGCGGCACGTAGGGGGACCGGCCGCTAGGCCGCACGCCCCCGGAGGCCGCGCACGCGGCCGAAGGCCGCCTTGAGTCAGTAGAGAAAGTTCTCACGGGACGCAAGGACCCAGGCTGCTCCCGGCATCACCGACGAGGAAATCATCCTCTCTGCGAATGCGTCCCAGGTGTCGGATGGAGCCGCTACCGTGAGCCAGCATGGAGCAAGGGGGCACCGATCAGACGAACAGTGGGCGGCGCGGAAGGCCGCTGGACTGGTTGAGCGGCCCAGCCGGCGAGCATCTTGGCCTGTTGGTCAGCGGTGGCGTGTTCCTTCTGATCTCTATCCAGATCCTTGCGGTCGCAGGCTATGACGTGACCACCGCACTCGCGGTCGTACAGGCAGGAGGCGCAGCGAACATCGCACTGGGTACGGCACTTGCCAGCGCCCCGCTTGTTGCGACGTTCGTTCTCGCATACGGCGTCACGCGCTACGTAATCGGCAGTCACGCGGACCCTGATAGGTATTGGCGATGGGCGCCATTCATTTCTGTGGGCGTCCTCTGCACATTCATTGTGCAGTGGACCGTGCTGGCGGTGATAGCTGTATGGATAGCGCTACACCGACTGGGTGTCTATTGGCGCAAGAAGCACCCCCGTCCGTCGGACTCGTCAGCCGAGAGGTCCCCCATGTCTTCAGCGGAGCGGCGGGCGTGGCGGCTCTTTCCGTTGCTCGTGTTCCTTCCGACCCTTGGGACTTCTTGGATGCCTGCCGAGCACTTGAGCATGACAGATGGCACGAGCGTGAATGGATATGTTGTGTCAGCCTCCGGTGGCGAGTTGACAATGGTTCAACTTGAACCCAAGAAGTTCGTCCGCATCGCAGCAGCGTCGGTTAGTAGGCGCCAGGTCTGCGCCAAGTCCTCCAGTTTCTGGTCCGCCTCGGTGGTGGGCTCGCTCAAGGAACCGGTGTACAAGGAGTGTCCGGAGGAGAAGAACTGATGGGCCCCGGTTGCATCAGCGAGCCCGATTGTCTCGATCGCTAGACACGGCAGACTTGTCAGCTTCTCGCACCTGGTGGACATCCTCAAGCGTGACGGCGGAATCCCATATCGCTGGCGCAAAACTCAGCACCATAAGAATGCCCACCACTCCGACGGCCAGGACGAACCCGGGACTACTTGGCCCCGTCAGACTCCAGGCGAGACCGCCAACTCCAACATGAAGAGCAATGGCCACGAAGAGTGATACCAGCCGATCTCCTCGGGTTGGCCTGCCTTTTCCTCGATGGGCACGAGTCAGCCGGTTGGTCCCGGTAAGGGCTTCGATCGGGTCAGCGTCGGCGGCTATGGGCAATTGAGGAGCCTGAATTGGATGAACTCCTTTGAGGTAGTCACGTGTGATCCGGTTTCGCTCTCGATGCAGGAGTAATGCACCAGGAAGGTGGAGGGCCATGAAAGCGGCCGAAGCAAGGGTCACAAGCACCGGATAGCGCCAATTCGAAGCGCTGTCAATTGCCGCTACGGAAAGGCCCAATCCCACCAAGCCCCAAAGCACACATGGGAGGAACATGTGGTCCGGGACGTAGCGCCGACCCACAAGTCGAGCTGTAGCTAGGGCGCGCATGTCCATCAGAGTCGCGGAACGCCCCTCGTTAGTCTCGCCCGGGAGCGTTTCCGTGACCCACGTCGAAAGGTGTCGCAGTCGCGCCGAGGCGGTGAATTGCTGGATACCGGCGACCACACCCACGGCGGTTGCGATGACGCCGATCACGATTGCTGCCTGAGTTAGAAACTGGTCCATCTTCTAACCATGCCAGTTCGGCCCGTGACAGCGGCCTGGAGTCGGCAGACTCGCTCAACAGATCTGGGCTCACGACGTGCTGCGAGGTGCTCTCAGATCACAGACAGCCAGTGTCTTGTCATCGTGGCGCTTCGCGCGTGGGAGTTGCTGGCCTTGCTCGTCGTTCGACTCCCAGTCCTGACAGCGCCGGAGGATCGCGGCGAGGTCATCTGAGTTTGCAGCGGCAACGGTTGGCCAGTCGTCTAGGCCGAGGTGTTCCATCGGCTTGTATGCGCCGTCAGTCGCGAGCACGCACCACGGAGCCTCGTTGGGCGATAGACGTCGGATCAGCGCTTGTCCTGCGGCGGCGCGGTCGGCTTCTGCGATCCAGTAACCACCGGGCTTGTTGCGGTGCCGCAACTGCTCGGCTTGGAGCGCGGCGAGGATCCCGCGGTGTTCATCGCGCATCGGCTGGTCTAGTCGAGAACCAGCGCCCCGAGGGATCCACCAAGAGCGGCCAGGAGCGCCCAGTGTCGCTCGACGACGTGACCTTGCAGCTCTCAAGGCTCACCGGAAGGAGCAGATGAAGAGGCCGGCTGTTGCCGGTGAGGCGTGGGAGGACACGGGGCTCGTCTTCGTCAACGGTCTCGGTAAGCCGATCTACTACCCGACCGCGCCGACTCAGCGATTGGCCAAGACGATCGAGAAGTACGCCGCGATCAACGAAGCCAAGCCGAAGGCTGTCCGTGGTCCATCACTCCCCCACATTCGGTTCCACGATCTCCGGCACGTTCACGCAACCTTGCTTCTCAAGGCTGGGGTGCCGGTGCACGTGGTGGCTGCTCGCCTTGGTCACGCTGACCCGTCGGCCAATCTGCGCTTCGCCAACCAGGCCGACTAGGACGGCGGCGCCGATGAGCACGGTGACGAGACCGAAGAAGGCCGCGGGAAACCGTGGCCCTGTTAGCAGGAGCGTTAGCAACCGCCTTGAACTCGGCGGTCTTTGCGGACATGAAGAAGGCCCCTAGCCCGGCGTTCTGCCTGGTCAGGGGCCTTTCTCTTACTTGCACATTCGCTGCGCGCCTGTAGGGATTCGAACCCCAAACCTTCTGATCCGTAGTCAGATGCTCTATCCGTTGAGCTACAGGCGCAGCGTTACCGAAGCAACGTGTAGAAGATTAGCGGAAGATGGTCCGTGACCAGAAATCGCCACGTGTGAGAAGATCTGGCGCTAGCCACAGCATCGGGGAGGTGGAGCGTGAGCAAGCGTCAACCCACGCCGTCCGGCGAGGAGAAGAACGTGACCGACGAGGGACGCACGCCGAGGACGCGTGCACTGCTCGAGGCGAAGGGCATCGAGCTCTTCGAGCTCATCGCGGAAAGAGGCGGGATCCCCGCAAGTGACGCGCGGATCATCCAAGGCGGGGAGTTCGCCGACGCGTTGGCGACGTTGGCTGAGCTCGGCCTCGTTCGCAGGTCCGGCGACGACGATGCCAGCTGGGTGCCCGTTGACCCCGCGACCGTGCAAGCTCAGATCGTCGCGCCCATGACCCAGGAGGGCATTCGCCTGCTCCAGGAGTCCGCTGAATGGGCGAACAACTTCACAGCCCTGCGCAACGCTTGGCGACGGTCAGCACCAGATGACGAACGGGGGCCGTTCACATATGTGCATCGCCCGGCAATCCAGCCATTCGTCGACTCGCTCGCCGCCGAGTGCGAGTTCGAGGCGCTCACCGCGCAACCTCAGAACAGGAGGGCCGGCGGGGACGCCCTTGCGGAAACGATCGCCAAGGAGCAGGCGATGATCAAGCGCGGTGTCACCATGCGAACGCTCTACCAGCACGCGGCAAGGCGCAGCAGCGAGACGCGGGAGTACGTCTCCGCCATCGCGGCAGCGGGCGGTGAGGTCCGGACTCTCGACGAGTTCTTCAATCGCATGCTGATCTTTGATCGCCGGATCGCCGTCATTCCCAGCCCGGACGGCGTCGATGTAGCAGTCGCCGTTCGCGAACCGTCCGTCGTTGCCTACCTGGTCGATGTATTCGAGCGAGCCTGGGAACGGGGGCGGCCCTTCGGCCACGGTGACCCGTCCACTCTGAAGGACATCGCTAGCGAGCAGCGGTCGATGACCCTTCGAATGCTCATCGAGGGCCACTCAGACCCAGCCGCGTCGAAGCGGCTGGGCGTCAGCCCCAGGACGTACGCCGGCTACGTCGCCGACCTCAAAGAAGAGTACGGCGTCGACACCCGCTTCCAGCTCGGCTACGAGATCGGACGAAGCGGGTCGAGCGCCCTCGATGACTGAATAGACTCGCGGCGATCAGCCCCAGGAGATGTCCTTCGCCTGAGCATTCGAGGCCGTTGGGCCAGCCACACCCCAGGAGATGTCTACGGACTGGACCGTCTTGTCCGGCTCAGCATCGAATCCCCAGGAGATGTCCGCCTGGGCCGGGCCCGCGGGAAACAGCGTGACCGCCACCGTCGCCGCCGAGGCCAGCGCGAGAGCCGCCGCGGTGCGTACGAACTTCATGTTCTTGCCTTCCTGGTCTCGAGGCCGATTCTGGTGCCGAGAGGCCTACGGGATGATTATTGTGCAGGTTGGCGACTTTCGGGTAACCCAAGTTCCGGCGTACGGACTTTTGCACTGCTTAAAATTGCAGGTCAGAATGCAGTTTGGCCCCCTCATGAAGGGGGCCAAACGCATTGAAACTGGCGGAGGCGGAGGGATTTGAACCCTCGATGGGGTTTAAGCCCCAAACTCGATTAGCAGTCGAGCGCCATAGACCGGACTAGGCGACGCCTCCATACCGCTCGAACAGGCTACAAGACCCGCAGTCCTGGGACCAATCAGGGCGCGTCGGACGAACCCGCAGTGGTGTCGAGAGGCTTGATCGTGGCCTTCAGGTAGACCTGCAGCTCGCGTACGAACTGCTCTCGGTCGATGCTGAGGATGGTCACCGGGATCGTGGTGGCGCCACCCTTCTTGAGCCGCAGCTCCAGGCACGGCGTGCCGCCGGGCATGGTCGTCACCGCCTCCTGGATGTCGACCCAGCGAGCCTCGCGGACACCGGCACCTCGCACGAACGCGACCCGATAGCCCTGGGCGCTGGCGCGCAGGACGTACGCCTTGTTGCGAAGCCACCAACCGAACCCGATCACCGCTGCGACGCCGACGACGAGCGGGATGAAGATCCACGCGAAGTCGATCCGGGCCGCGATCACGACGGCCGTGCCGGCGAAGACCAGGAGCGCCAGGCCGACCATGGCGGCGCCGACGAGGCGGGCCTGCACGGATGGAGCGAGGCGGTAGTAGGTGAGCTCTGCAGATGACACGCTCTCCATTGTGGCCGACACGGGAGCCGAGAGCCGCATCGGCTTGCTCCTTTACGTGACCTAGGTCACAATCTGGTCATGACAGGTGTGCTTCCCAATATGTCGGATGCTCTTCGGGCCCTGGATACCGCTATCGCCGCTCCCCGTCCGGGGGCCAACGTCGGTCTCTGGCGCTGGTCGGTGCGCCAGCGCCTCGGAGGCGTACGTGAGGCGTTGCTGGTCCTCGACACCGGTCAGGAGTGGCATGCCCTCACCGATGTCAGCGCGCTCCGTGACCGCGGAACTCTGCTGAGCAGGCTCGCCGTTCTCGCCGACGACGTGCTCGACCGCACCGACCTCGAGGATCTCCTCCTCGAGCTGCGGCGGTTGATGATCGACGTGGATCGGCACCTGCAAGAGGTCTGAGTCTCAAGACTCCCAGCTGTGGCAGAGAGGGCGGGATTCGAACCCGCGGTAGGTCTCCCTACGACCGCTTTCAAGGCGGTTCCGATCGGCCACTCCGGCACCTCTCCATGCGCCCGTGGGCGCGTGGCCGAGTCTAGTGCGCCTGAGCCTCAGGCGCTCAACTCGACGAGAACGTCGCCCTCCTGGACGACGTCTCCGGAGGCGACCTTGACCGCCACCACGGTGCCCGGGGCCTCGGCGAGGACCGGGATCTCCATCTTCATCGACTCCAGGAGCATGACGGTGTCTCCGGCGGCCACCTTGTCCCCGGGCTGCACTCCGACGCTCATGACGTTCGCGACCATCTCGGCAGCGATCGTGGTGGGGATTCTGCGGCTCATACCCCAGAACCTATGGGTTACCGCGTGGTAGCCCCAGCTGGAGAGCGCCTCAGAGGAGCGCGTGGGTGCGGCCGGGCTCAGGGCGGACGGCACTGGCCTCGTCGGCCTCACGCGCCGCCCTGCGACCGCTGCCGGCGGCCGTCGAGCCGGTGAGCGCGAGGTCGATGCGGATGATGACGAAGGCGATCACCAGGCCGATGAGGATGCTGTAGACGACCGAGAGAGCCGCCTCGGCGAGCCCGACGTCGGGGTTGAGGAACGTGCTGGCGACCGGCGCGGTGAGCGCGACGCCGAAGAGGCAGACCCACCAGCCCTGGCGACGCCGGGAGCGCATGTGGGTGCCCCAGACCAGCGCCGGGACCCCGAAGAGCGCCTGGATCGGGTGCGGGTAGCCACCGATGTGGATGCGGCACCAGCGCTGCATGTCGTCGACCGAGTCCATCAGGCCGGTGCTGCCGTAGCGGCGCAGCATCTCCGCGTAGATCAGGGTGAGCGCGAGCATCAGGCCACCGATGCCGACGATGATCGCACCGCGCCGGCCGAGGCCGTGCAGGCCGGCACCGAGGCGGTAGACCGCGAAGAAGGCGATCGCGAGCGAGCAGGCCAGCGTCGCGTACTCGAATCGGGAGACCATCACCACCGGCTCGAAGCCGAGCGCGGCGAAGCTGCCGAGCGCGGCGATGCCGACAGCGATGAACGTCTCCCGGATGGTCTTCGGGAAGCGACGCGACGGGACGGTGGCCATCACCGCGAGGACCGCCGCCACCGATGCGACGAGAACCGCCGCACCCGTACGCAGCGCCTCGTTGTCCACGAGCACCACGACGATCCCGGCAACCCCTGCCAGGGAGCCGAAGATCAGCGGGCGGCCACCGGTGCGGTGAGCCAGCGCGAAGGTGTACGCGGTGCCGACCACGACGGCGCCGAGGCCGCCGAAGATCTCCGGGCCCAGGTCGAAGGCGCTAACCACGAGGCCGAGCACGCCGACGGCCAGCGCTGCCAGCCAGATCGCCCGGACGGTGCCGGCGGTCAGGCTCTCGATGATGCCGAGGCCCGCGCGGGCAGCACCGGCTCCGGGGACCCGCGGCTGCGCGAGGAACGAGGTCACCTTGGCGGCGGTCGTGGGCCGACCGGACGTCTCGGTGTCGTAGGGGCCGGCGGGCTCGTGGACCGGCTCGAGATGGCCGGACTGGTAGGGGTCGGGCTGATACGCGGGCTGCTGGATGTGGGGCGGCGTCTGCGGCGCCTGCGTCAGGCCGGTCGTACCGAGGTAGGGGGCAGGCGTGGAGTAGGCCGGCGCCTGCCAGGCACTCGGCGGCGGCGCGGTCGGCCCGCTCAGGGCGGGCGCTGGCTCGGGCCGGTACTCCGGCGCCGGGTAGCCGCCGTAGGAGGGTTCCTCCGGGGCCGTCCGCGCGGCTCGCTTGCCCGTATAGCCGTTCGGCTCGTCGAACTGCTCCGGCTCGGCACGGCCGGCGATCCGGCGACCACCGCCCGTGGCGGGAGGCTCCTGAGCCGCCTGACGCTCGTCGTACCACGTCTCGTCGGCCCAGCCGTTCTCGCTCCAGCCCGGGCCGTTGCTCTGCCCGCCGAAGGTCTGGCCGGTGTCCTGATAGCCGTTCCAGTCGTCCTCCGCCCACTGGTCATACGCCAGCGCCTCGCTCGAGGTCGGCTCCACGTAGGCGGGTGTGGGCTCGCTGCGACCGGCTGCACGACGGCCACGCTTGCTCTTGTCAGCGCGACGGCGGGGGGCTCGGTCCATAACAGGCGAGGATACCGGGGAAGGGGTGAACCTAACGAGTCATCGATATCCGTTTACCGCTGTGACGGGGAGTTGTTGACCGAGGTCACATTCTGCGGTTGACCAGGGAGGGGTTGGTGCGACGCGCCTCCGCGAGCACCGCTCGATCGATCGTCGCGGAGACGATCCCGTCGCCGTCGCCGGCCTCGGCCAGAACGTCCCCGAGAGGGTCGACGATCATCGAATGACCGCAGTAACGAGGGGCCGACTGGGCGGCCGCCGCGATGAAGACGGTGTTCTCGATCGCGCGCGCTCGCACGAGGGTGCGCCAGTGGTCGACCTTGCGCGGACCGGCGACCCACGCGGCCGGCAGCACGATCAGCTCGGCGCCCTGGTCGACCAGACGCCGCGCGAGCTCGGGGAAGCGCAGGTCGTAGCAGGTCATCAGCCCCGTCGGCACCCCGCCGATGTCGACCACGACCGGCTCGATCGCGCCCGCTACCAGCGCGTCCGACTCCTTGTAGCCGAAGGAGTCGTAGAGATGGATCTTCCGGTACGCCGCCTCCGCACCGCCCCTCACGAGCAGGGTGTTGAACGGTCGACCGTCGGCATCGCCACTGGTCTCGAGCATCCCGGCCACCACCGTGGCGCCGCGCTTCTCAGCCACCCGCGACAGCTCGGTCCCGAAGGGCCCGTCCTGGGCCTCGGCGTACGGACTCAGGTCGGATCCCGGCTTGCCGAAGTCCCTGGCGAAGACCTCGGGGAAGACGACCAGGTCGCTGTCGGCGGGAGTCAGCTCGCTCAGGAGGGACCGGTTGGCGTCGGGTTCGAGGCCGGAGGCGTGCTGCACGAGACTGATCCGGAGGCTGTTCCAGGTGGTCACGTCTCCAGACTAGAGTCCCGCTGTGTGAGCGAGCGTCAGCGAGTGAGCCGTCGAGCGACGGAGGTGGCGGCGTGCGAGCGTCAGCGAGCGACCATCGAGATCCTCACGCCGCCGCGTCCGTATTCTGGCGCTTGCGCAACGGAGGTGGCGGCGTGACCGCTTGGGACGAATGGGAGCCGTACGCAGCCGTGCTGCTCGCCGGAGGACGCAGCTCCCGCCTCGACGGGATCGACAAGTCCGGCATCGAGCTCGGCGGCCGCACGATGCTGGCCTGGGCGCTGGATGCGGTCGTCGACGCGATGGAGGTCGTCGTCGTGGGCGACCCGGTGCACACCGAGCGTCCGGTGACCTTCGTCCGTGAGGACCCGCGCTTCGGCGGCCCGACCGCCGCCCTGCTGACCGGCGTGGACGCGTTGCTGACCCCGCGGGCGTACGTCGGGGTGATCGCCGTCGACATGCCATTCTTGCGGCCGCGGACGCTGTCGCGGCTCAGGGAGGCGGCGTTCGGTCACGACGGCGCCGTGCTCGTCGGGCCCGACGAGCGCCGACAACTGGCCTTGGTCCTCTCCACCGAGCGGCTCGCCGAGGTCCGCCCGGACCACGAGGGGCAGCACGGGATGCCGTTGCGCAAGCTGCTGGCCGACCTCGATCTCGTCGAGGTCCCTTCGGAGGGCGACGAGCACCGCGACATCGACACCTGGACGGACCTCAAGTCGCTCTGAGGAATCGCCGTGGCGGCTCGCGCGCGAGCTGTAACACGCTGTTACACCGACTATCCGGTCGTTCAGAACGACCGGATAGTGCTACGAACGACGTGTTACACGACGCCGGGGCCGCAACTCACCACAGCTCGGCACCCCTAGGGTTGAGGCATGCGAGCCGTCGTAGCCGAGCAGCCCGGAGGGCCCGAGGTCCTCACCGTCACCGACCGTCCCGACCCGGAGCCGGCAGCTGGTGAGGTCGTGATCGACGTCGCCGCCGCGGGGCTCAACCGGGCCGACCTGCTGCAGCGTCAGGGCTTCTACCCGCCGCCGAAGGGCGCCAGCGACATCATCGGGATGGAGTGCAGCGGCGTGATCTCCGCGGTCGGCGAGGGCGTCGAGGAGTGGCAGGAGGGCGACGAGGTGTGCGCGCTCCTGGCCGGGGGCGGCTACGCGACGAAGGTCGCCGTCCCGGCCGGACAGGTGATGCCGGTGCCCGATGGCGTCGACCTGGTCACCGCCGCAGCGCTTCCCGAGGTCACCACCACCGTGTGGTCCAACGTGTTCATGGTCGGCGGACTGACGCCCGACGAGACGTTCCTGGTCCACGGCGGTGCCGGCGGGATCGGCACGATGGCGATCCAGCTCGCCAGCCAGATCGGCGCCCGGGTGATCACCACGGTCGGCTCGGCGGAGAAGGCCGAGCTCGCCAAGTCGCTCGGGGCGGAGGCGGTCATCAACTACAAGGACCAGGACTTCGTCGAGGTCGCCAAGGTCTACGGCGGCGCCGACGTCATCCTCGACAACATGGGCGCGAAGTACCTCGCCCGCAACATCGACGCCCTCAACCCCGAGGGCCGCCTGGTCATCATCGGCATGCAGGGCGGCACCAAGGCCGAGCTCGACATCAACGCTCTGCTCCGCAAGCGGGCCGCGGTGATCGCGACCAACCTCCGCGGCCGCCCGGTCGAGCAGAAGGCGACGATCTGCGCCGAGGTCGTCGAGCGCATCTGGCCGATGGTCGAGGCCGGTGAGGTGAAGGCGGTCGTGCAGGACGTACTCCCGCTCGCGGAGGCCGCCGAGGCGCACCGGCTCATGGAGTCCGGCACGCACACCGGCAAGATCCTGCTGACCACCGCAGGCTAGGTAGGGTTGAGCCCATGACGCAGGAGCAGACCGGGGAAGTCGTGGTCATCGGACCCGACGGGCAGCCGATCGCGGTGCCCGCCGACGTACTCAAGGACGCCACCGCGCCCGAGGCCGGCGGGGACGAAGAGCGCGATGTGACCGACCTCGTGGAGCAGCCCGCGAAGGTGATGCGGATCGGTTCGATGATCCGCCAGCTGCTCGAGGAGGTGAAGGCCGCCCCGCTCGACGAGGCCTCCCGCAACCGGCTCCGCGAGATCCACCAGGCCTCGATAAAGGAGCTCGAGTCCGGGCTCGCGCCCGAGCTGGTCGAGGAGCTGGAGCGGCTCTCGCTGCCGTTCGCCGAGCAGCAGACGCCGTCAGAGGGTGAGCTGCGGATCGCGCAGGCGCAGCTGGTCGGCTGGCTCGAGGGTCTCTTCCACGGCATCCAGACCGCCATCTACGCCCAGCAGGTCGCCGCGCGCGCCCAGTTCGAGCAGATCCGCAAGGGCCTGCCGCCGGGTGTGAGCCTCTCCCCCGAGGGTCAGCCGACCCCCGGCCAGGGCGGGCCCCAGCAGGACGGCCAGCACGACCACGGCTCCTCCGGCGGTCTCTACCTCTAGGCAAGGGGGCGGATGTTCACCGAGGTAACTCGGTGAACCCCAACCTCCTTCGTGGAACTCCGCGAGGGAAGCGCGCACCGGCCGAGTTACCTCGGTGAGCATTCACGGCAGCGGCCCGCCGGCGAGAGCCACGACGACCCCGACCCCTGCCGCGAGCAGCAGCGTGAGCACGACCCCACGCTTGAGCAGCAGCAGGAGTACGCCGGCGGCGGCCAGCACCACCCACTGCCACCATTCGCTCGTCGCCATCGCCAGCGGGACCGCAGACCCGAGGATGGCACCGATCGCAGCCGGCCCGGCGCCGTCGAGGAAGGCACGTGCGAGCGGCGAGGAGCGCAGCGCCTCGAAGTGCCGTCCGCCCGCGATGATCATCACGAACGACGGCCCGAACGCGATCACGGCGGCACCCAGTGCCCCGAGGAGTCCGGCGGCCGCGAACCCGACGACCGCGACGGTGTGGACGACCGGGCCCGGGGTGATCTGCCCGAGCGCGACCGCGTTGAGGAACTCGGCGTCGCTCATCCAGCCGTAGCGGTCGACCGCATCGGACTGCATCAGCGGGATGATCACGAACCCGCCGCCGTACGACAGCGCGCCGACCTTGAAGGCCGTCCACGCCAGCGGCGCGGCCACCGCGGTGGTGAGCGCTCCCTGGGCCAGGACCGGCACGGTCAGGAGGGACTGGAAGGAGTTCGTACGCCACGGCCTCCGCATCGCCACCTCGACGAGCCCGGCGCCCACGAGCACGAGGACGACCCAGGCCCCGGTGGTCGCGGCGGCGACGGTGCCGACGACGGCGTAGAGGATCCATCGCGGACGCGACGGGGTCCGCTCGTAGGAGGACGGCACCAGCGCCCAGCCCGCCTGGACCGCGACCGCGGCGACCGCCGCACCGGCACCGGCGCCGGCACCCAGCACCCATGCGGGCGGGTCGCCCAGGAACAGCGCCGCCAGGGCGAGGATCAGCACCAACCCCGGCAGGATGAACGCGAGCCCGCCGACCAGAGCGCCAAGCGCTCCACGGACCCGCCACGCGGTGAAGATGGCCAGCTGGGTCGAGGAGGGTCCGGGGAGCAGGTTGCAGGTCGCGATCGCGTCCTCGAACTCCTCCGGCTCCACCCAGCCACGCCGCTCGACGACGGTCTCGCGCAGCAGGCGGATGTGGGCGGGCGGACCACCGAACCCGATGACGCCGATCCGGCCCCACTCCCGAGTGATCTCCACCAACGTGGTCATGACGCGCAGCGTACGGGCTCGGCCTGATGTTTCTTAGTTGTGGATCTTCCGTAACCCCAAAGTGGCAAAAAGCTGCGTCATGACCTGGTCGCGACCCCGTTTCTCTCACGTGAAGGCCGCCGGACAACGGGCGGCCAGCGCCGTCCGCCGAGAAGAGGAACACCATGGCTACCACCACGATCACCGCACGTCACCGCAGTGACCTGACCGCCGTCGAGTCGCTCCGCAACAACGTGCTCGACGCCGTCCGCAGCCTCCGCAAGCCCGACCCGTCCGAGCACAAGCACCGCGGCGGGATGCCGCCGGCCGTCGGCACCACGATGTTCGGCGTCGCCGCTGTGGCGGCCACCGGCATCGTCGCACTCGGCGCCTTCCGCTGACCATGCGCCTACATCTTCGGTCCGTCGTACACAGCCTGATGCTGTGGGTGGACGCCCTGGGCCTACTGAGGGGGAGGGCCAGGGCGCGGTCGGGGGGCCGCACCACGGACTGAGTGTCGTCGCACGAGCGGGATCGGGGGATTCACGCTCGAGCAGACGGCACACGCGAGAGGTCTCGTCGCACCGAGGGATGTCGACCAGATCTCGCAAGACCGCAGCCGACCATCGAGGGGGATGGTCGGCTGCGGCGTTTCCAGAGCCCGTACGTCAGGCCGGGACCGACGACTCCTCCACCCATCCGCCATCGGCAGGGTCGGAGGCGGCCGCGTCGCGGCGTACGTCGGCGTCCTTCCACAGGTCGAGCAGCACCGCCGGCCAGATCTCCTCATCGGTCGCAGCGAGCTCCTCGCGCGTCCACCAGCGGTGCTCGGCCATCGTGAGCAGCTCATCCTCGGTGTGGCCGGCGGTGGAGACCTCGAAGGCCGGCACCCAGCACGCGTAGAAGACGTCGTTCTGGTCGATGACCACGTCGCTGTAGCCGTGCACCACGGTGCGCCGCATCGTCGGCCCGAGCAGGTCGGCCTCGGCGACCCGGAGGCCGGTCTCCTCCTCGAGCTCGCGGACCGCGGCGACTCGCTCGCTCTCGCCCGGGTCGATGCCGCCTCCGGGAGTGATCCACCAGCGCGCTCCCGGGATGCCCGGGTCGGAGTCGGCGAAGAGCAGGATCCGGTCGCGGTCGTCGATCAGGAGCACTCGGACCGTGCTCCGGGTGCGGCGGGGCCGCTCCTCCGGAGGTACCGGGACGAAGGTGCGTGGGGAGTCATCCGCAGAGGCCATGGCGCCATCCTCACCCACGCGGCGCGTACATGATCACGCCCATCCCGGCCAGGCACAGCGCCGCACCGGCGATGTCCCAGCGGTCAGGGCGGTAGCCGTCCATCGCCATCCCCCAGGCGATCGAGCCCACGACGAAGACACCACCGTACGCAGCCAGGATCCGCCCGAAGTGGGCATCGGGCTGCAGCGTGGCGACGACGCCGTAGAGGCCGAGCGCGATGAACCCGGCGCCCACCCAGAGCCAGCCGCGATGCTCCCGCAGCCCCTGCCAGACCAGCCAGGCGCCACCGATCTCGGCGATCGCCGCCAGCATGAACAGCAGGAGCGAGCGGAGGATCAAAAGCCGTCGCCGATCAGGTGCGCACCGCCCAGCGGGTCGTTGTTCCAGGAGATCGTCGTCCAGCCCTCCTCCAGGCTGCCCTCGACGACCGCGAGGCCGGTGTTGCGGATCCGGTTGTCGTCGCCGAAGGCGGGCGACCGCGTGGTGCGCAGCCCGGTCCACATCCGGATCGCCGCACCGTGCGAGACGATCGCGACGGTGTCATCGGGATCGTGCTGCTTGACCACCGACTGCACCGCGGCGTCGAAGCGCGCCAGGAACTCGTGGCCGGCCTCGCCGCCCGGGACCGGGGTCTCGAGCGTGCCGCGGATCCAGTCGCCGAGCGCCTCGAGATAGGCCGTCACCGACTCCTTGTCGGTGGCCATCTCCAAGTGGCCGGCACTGATCTCCTCGAATCCCTCCTGCACGACGACCGGCATCCCGAGCCGGTTGGCGAGCGGCTCGGCGGTCAGCTGCGTACGCACCAGCCGGGAGGCGTACAGACCCGCGATCCGCTCCCCCGCCAGCGCATCCGGCACCGCCGCGGCCTGGGAGAGTCCGAGCTCGGTCAACCCCGCCCCCGGGAAGGCAGTGTCGAGCGCCCCCGAGACGTTGCTCGGGGTCTGGCCGTGTCTGATCAGCAGAAGTCTCATATGCCGGTAAGGGTACGGGACCCACCGTGCTGGACGTGACGGACTAATGTGAATCCGGACGAACTACTTCCGGGAGCCGCCACGATGGGACATGACGAGAGCCCGACCGCTCGGGCGCTGCTCACCCTCGAGCTGCTGCAGTCCTCCCCCGGCATCACCGCCGAGCGCCTGGGCGAGAGGCTGCGGGTCACCGAGCGCGCCGCCCGGCGCTATGTCGCGATCCTGCGGGAGGCGGGAATCCCGGTCGAGTCCGAGCGCGGTCCCTATGGTGGCTATCGCCTCGGCCGAGGCATGCGTACGCCGCTCATCTTCACCACCGCGGAGGCGCTCGGTCTGGTGATGGCCCTGCTCGACGGTCACCACGACATCGCCGACGCCACCGGTCCGGTCGGGAGCGCCGTCGGCAAGATCGGCCGGGTGCTGCCCGAGTCGCTGTCCCAGACGGTGGCCGCGGTGCGGCGTACGATCTCGGCCGTTCCCGACCAGAGCGCCGTCTCGCCCGATCCCGACGTCACCACCAGCCTGGTCCAGGCCTGCGACTCCCGGCGGCGCACCACCATCGCCTACACGACCGAGAACGGCAACGAGCGCAAGATGGTCGTCGACCCCTGGGCGGTCGTCGTACGCCACGCCCGCTGGTATCTGCTCTGCTGGTCGCACACCGCCGGCGCGCGCCGGGTGCTTCGCGTCGACCGGATGGGCGCCGTCGACATCGAGGAGACCAGCTTCGTACGTCCCGAGATCGACCCCGTCACCGAGGTCGAGGAACACCTCGGCGAGGGCTGGGCCTATGCGGTCGAGGTCGTCTTCGACGCGCCGTTCGAGGAGGTCGACCGCTATCTTCCGCGCGTCCTCGGCCGCCTCGAGCCGATCGACGACGACCACTGCCGTCTCGTCGGGAGCACCAACAGTCCGGACTGGTACGCCCAGGAGCTCGCCCGCCGCGCCGTCCCCTTCCGGGTGGTCGAGGGCGACGAGGTACGCCGCTGCGTGGCCGACCTCGGCCAGCGACTCCTCGACGCCGCCGCCCGCTGACGCTCCCGGACTACCCCGGACGAATCGTCAGGAGAGCTTTGCGGGGAGGTGCGAGTAGCCGCGGAGGATGCGGGTGGGGTGGCGCTCGCGGTCGCCGACGAGCTCGAGGCCGGGGAAGCGCTCGAAGAGGAGACGGAGGCCGATCTCGCCCTCCATCCGGGCCAGAGCGGCACCGAGACAGAAGTGGCGGCCGCTGGAGAAGGAGAGGTGGTCGCGGGCGTTCTCGCGGGTGACGTCGAAGGTGTGCGGGTCGGTGAAGACGGCGGGATCGCGGTTGGCGGCGGCCAGCACGGTGTTGATGATCGTGCCGCGCGGGATCGCCTGGCCGGCGATGGTGGAGTCGCGCCGGGCGACCCGGCCGGTGAGCAGCACCGGTGGGTCGAGCCGCAGGATCTCGTCGGAGGCGTTCGACCACAGGTCGGGCTGCGCCTTGAGCACCTCGAGCTGATCGGGGTTGTCGTGGAGCAGCGCGATGCCGTTGCCGATCAGGTTCACGGTGGTCTCGAAGCCGGCCGCGAAGACCAGCCCGGCGATCGCCCGCAGCTCCCGCTCGCTGAGCCGGTCGCCGTCGTCGCGGAGGGCGACGAGCTGGCTGAGCAGGTCGTCACCGGGATGCTCGGCGAGATACTCCAGATGGCCGCGGAGCCAGGTGTCGAACTCCTCCAGGGAGGCCTCCATGTCGCGGAACGTGCGCCAGTCCAGCCCGATGTCGAGGCTCAGCGCCGCGCCCTTGCCGAGCTCGAGCATGCGTTCGCGCAGGTCGACGGGGACGCCGAGCACCTCGGAGATCACCGTGATCGGCAGCAGCCCGCAGTAGCGGGTGACCAGGTCGACGTCGGCCCCGGACGCGGCCTCCTTCTCCAGGTCGTCGAGCAGCTCCCGGGCGATCTCCTCGGTGCGAGCGCGCAGCTTCTCGACCGCACGCACCGTGAAGACGCGGGTGACCAGCTTGCGGTAGCGGGTGTGCTCCGGCGGCTCGGTCGCCAGCAGCGACGGCGGCTGGAGCGGGGCGAAGACGTCGCTGGCCGACCAGCTCGCCGCCCTCGCCAGCAGGCCGGTGCCCGACTCGTCGGGCGCGAAGAACCCGGTGATGAAGTCGTTGCTGGTCAGCACCTCCTTGATGACCTCGTGGTCGACCGCGAGGTGGCTGAACCCGCCCTGGTAGAGCGGCCCGCGCACACGGAACTCCTCGAACAGGTCGACCAGATCGAAGGTGTGCGACCCGGGCCCGCTCAGGATCAGGTCACCCTGGAGGTCACCCTTTCGCGCGGAACGAACGATCGCCGTACGCGGCAACCCGTGCCCCAGCGCCCAGCGCACGCCCTGCTTGGCGGTGCGCTCCACCGTGCCCAGCGTGCGGCCCAGCGTTCGGCCGGCAATCGTGCGGGTGCCGGCGGGCGGCGTGATCTTGAGCGGCATGCGAGACCTCCGAGGCGCAGGAACACGTTCTCATGCAGCGTACGCCGCACCGGAGGCCGCCACATCCGACCCTGGTAGCAATTCAGCCCAGGCGGGTCAGCGCCGCACGAACTCGCGATCGCCCTTGGGCCAGGAGTGGGTGTAGCCGGTGACCTTCTTGGCACCGTCGACCCGGACGCTCCACTCCGCGTGCCCGGAGGCGACCGGCTTGACCACGACGAGCTGGTTGGGCTCGGTGATCGTGACCGTACGCGTGAACCGCTCCGGCGCACCCCACGGATCCATCGCGATCGTGGCCGTCACCGGCAGCCTGCTGGCGTCGATCCGCAGCCCGATGGCCTCGGTCATCGCGATCGCCTCCACCGACAGCGTCCTGGTCGGCTCGGGCGCCGGCTTCTTGGTCGGCTTGGGGGTCGGCGTCGGCGTGGGAGTCGGCGTCGGCTCGACGCGGACCGAGGATGCCGACGCGCTCGGCGAGGGTGTCTCCGAGGGCGCCTCCTCGCTGGCCCCCGCGCTCGGCGCCGACTGCTGGCTCTGCGGCTCCTTCGTGTCCGAGGCGTCGGAACCGGTCACCACGCCGCGTACGACCTCGTAGATCAGGATCAGCAGCAGGATGACGAGGACGACCAGCACCACCCGGCCGCGACGCGTCATCCGCGACCGCCGGTAAGGGGTCGATTCCAGGTGGTGCAGCGGCACCAACGGTCCGGCGACAGCCCTCCTGGCGGGGGCTCCGCGCGCTGGTTCGGGCTCAGGCTCCGCTTCCGGCTCTGGTTCCGGTTCAGGCACCGGCGCCGGTGCCGGAGGAGGCGGGGCCGGTGCCGGGGGCGGCGGCGCCAGCTCGGGCTCGGGTTCCGGCTCGGGTTCCGGCTCAGGTTCCGGCTCGGGCTCGGGTTCCGGCTCGGGCGCAGGAGGTGGCTCAGGCGCAGGAGGTGGCTCGACAGCCGGCGCCGGAACAGCCAGGACCGGCGGCACGTACGGCTCAGGCTCGGGCTCAGGGTCCGGCTCGACGACGCCCTGGATGATCACGGGCCCAGAGCCGGCCGGCAGCCAGGCCGCGCCGGGTACGTCGTCGGGCGAGCCGTAGCTCCCGAAGACCTCGAGGGTCTCGACGTCGGTGACCCGCCCGTCGGGATGGACGACCATCCGGACGCGGGCCTCGTCATCGGTCGCGACGACCTGGACGGGTTTGCGGCTCGGGCCGGCGAGCTGTTCCCGCACGGCACGGATGCCTGCCTGGTGCGGGTCTTCGCCCCACGGGCGATCGACCACCAGGCCGTTGAGCGTCGTGACCCCGCGGGTGACGGAGAGGATGGCTGTCTGCTTCCGGGCCATCAGCGGCCTCCGGAAGGGTCAATGCACACGTGTGGGGTCCTCGCGGTGGGGAAGCGGGCAACGGGCTCGGAAAGTGTGTCGTTCAAGCCTCAACAGGGCAACTCACACGCGCAAGCCCTACCCACCAGTTACCGACTTGTCAGCCTGCCTTTCAGGCCGGCTCGCGAACCCTGTCTTCGAGGAAGTCGTCGAGCATCTCCACGGCAACCGCGTTCGCTGTTTGGATCTTGTCCTGGCTGACACCGCAGATCCGCAGGCACGAGGAGGCGATCGCCCACGCCTCCGGGCACGTGATCCTCCGGACCGTGTCCTTGGTGATCATCTCGGCGCGCATGCTGATGACGCCTTCGACCTGCTGGATGAGCATGTTGCCCAGCTGCTTCAGACTGACGCCCTCGAGCACCTTCTCCGAGGCCACTTTGCTGGCCAGATCGGCGTACGCAGCAGCGAGCTCTTCGTGCTCTTGGCGGAACTCGGTGTAGACCTCACCGTTGGTCACATCCGGCAGCATGTAGAGCATTCCGACGTTGTGATCCACATCGGCAAGCGTGCGTACGTCGACGAGAACCAGCAGATAAAGAGCGGTCTCATAATCGAGCGGCGGCACCTGGTTGAGGATCTTGTCGACCTTGTCCGTGGTCGGACGAACCGACTTACGGAGCAGCTCGACGAGGATCTCGTCCTTGCCTGCGAAGTGGTAGTAGAGAGAGGCCTGACGGATGCCGACCTGGTCGGCGATCTCGCGCGTGGACGTCGCCGCGAAGCCTTGGGACACGAAGAGTCGCGCAGCGGCATCGAGGATCTGGTCACGGGGTGAGGCGGTACCCGAATCGGGCACATGCCTGGGGCGGCCGGGCCGAGAACGCCTAGTTGTCATGTACGCCATCTAAGCGGCCTCCCGAGTTTCGGGGAAGACTCGAAAGAGTCTTCTTCCCCTAAAGAACAGAGTCGAAAGTCCCACAGGAGGGTTGAATTCCCTGTCAACAAAGTGTATGGCAGGAAGAACCGATAAGCGCGGCACAGCATCCTCCCGGGGCGATAATGCTGGCGGATTCTGCCCAGTGTGACGGGGGATCAGGCCCCTGAACAGAGTCGTGTGCCACCTGGAGGAATGACCCCGGTCCCGTAACCGATATCCACGCTGAACGTTAAAGGCCCTGCTCAGACCGGTAACGACGCCAACCACCGTGCGCCGAGATATCAGCAGCCTTATCGACGGCAATTGGCTCGACGAGAAATCCCGAAACCGACGAGCCGTCCGACAGCGTGACCTTTCCGATGACCATCGGAGCAGGTACGCCACCCACGAACGTCCCGAAGCCCGCGGCCGGGACGCGCCACAGCTCGCCCTCGATCGGCACCCCGTTCCCGGCTGCACCCACCCGGACCAGTCCGGGCTTGGGCGGCACCGTCTCGAGCGCGAACAGCCGGTAGTCGGCCGAGGTCGACACCGGGCGCAGCAGCGTTGCACCGGCCTCGACCAGTTGGTGGTTGAGCGGCTGTCCCGACAGGTGCGCGCCGACCACGAAGAGATCGACACAGGGACTGAGCAGCGTGTGGCCGAGCGCGGCCAGGGTGCGATCGCTGCCGGCAGCGCCGGTCAGCATCACACCGAAGGGCAGTCCGCCGACCTGGCCGGCCGGGATCGCGAGCGAGGCCATGTCGAGCAGGTTCGCGAAGTTCGTGTAGCGGCCCATGCGCGCGTTCGCGCCCACCGGATCCGCAGCCACCTCGGCCAGCGTCGGATGCCACGTCGTCGTCGGCGTCAGCAACGCCGAGCACCCCGCGAGGGCCTCCTTCCCTGCCGCCCCGAGGCGCGCCAGGTGAGCCACGTCGCGTGCCCAGTCGGCTGCGGTGGCCGACGCCCCGGCGAGCACGATCGCGGCGACGGTCGGGTCCAGGTCGGTCCCGATGAGGTCGCGGTTGGCGTCGAGATGGGAGCCCACTGCGGCGTACCTCTCGGCGACGAAGGCGCCGTCGTAGAGCAGTCTGGCGGCCTCGAGCAGCGGCGAGATGTCGGTCTCGACGATCTCGATCCCCGCGGCGGCAAGCTGCGCGACCACGGCCCGGAAGGCGGCTGCCCACCCCGGCGCGAGCCCGTCGAGATGCTCACCGGTCGGCACCGCCACCCGCGGCGCCGGCGGCAGACCGGCGTCCGCCGGCAACGTACGCGACAACGGGTCCGACGGGTCGGGTCCGGCCATCAGCTCCGCGGCCGCCCGGGCGGATCCGAGATCTCGGGCGAAGACGGTGACGCAGTCGAGCGTGTAGCAGGCAGGCACGACGCCGGTGACCGGCACCAGCCCGCGCGACGGCTTGACCCCGACGATGCCGTTGAGCGCCGCCGGCACCCGGCCGGAGCCGGCGGTGTCGGTCCCCAGCGCGAGGTCGACCAGACCGAGAGCGACCGCGACCGCCGAGCCCGAAGAGGATCCACCCGAGATCCGGCTCGGATCCCAGGCGTTGCGGACCGCGCCGTACGGGCTCCGGGTGCCGACCAGGCCGGTCGCGAACTGGTCGAGGTTGGTCTTCCCCACGACCAGCGCACCGGCTGCCCGCAACCGGGCGACCGCAGTGGCGTCAGCGGTGGGCGGGTAGGCGAACGAGGGCGCTCCGGCGGTGGTCGGCAGGCCGCGGACGTCGATGTTGTCCTTGACCGCCAGCAGGCGTCCGGCCAGCGGCAGGACCTCTCCGCTGGCCACCTTCGCGTCGATGGCGGCGGCCTCCTCGAGCAGGTCGTCACGCGTACGCAGCGAGATCCAGATCTCCGGCCGGTCCGAGGCCTCGATGCGGTCCAGGGCCTCGGTGGCGCGGGCGACCGCACCACCTGGAAGTGAGTGGATCAAGGCGCGTCCAGGGGCCGAACCGCGGCGATGACCTGCCCCGGAACGATCTGCTCGCCCGGCTTCACGTAGACCTCGACCACCTCGCCGGCGACCGGAACCGGGACGCTCGCCTCCATCTTCATCGCCTCGACCACCATCAGCGGGGCGTCCTGGGTCAACCGCGCACCACGGCTCGCGACGACCTTCCAGACGGTCGAGGTGAACGGCGCGGTCACCTGCACGCACCCCTCCGGCACGTCGACCTCCGACGGTTCGCCCCGCGCGTCGATGCGGTCGCAGATGTCGAACTCCCCCGCCGCCATCCAGCGCTGCCGCTCCTCCTCGAAGGCGGCGGACTGCTGGTCGCGGAAGGCGGCGATCGAGTCCGCGTTGGCGGTCAGGAAGCGGTCGTACTCCTTGATCGAGAAGGTGCCCTCCCTGGTCTCGAACTCGCCGCGTCCGGCGTCCACCTCGGCCCGAAGCTCCAGAAGCTCCTCGGCAGAGACCGGGTACCACTCGATCTGGTCGAAGAACCGCAGCGCCCACGGGTCGTCGTGGAAGAGCCCGCCTGCCGAGGTGGACCGGCGGAAGCGGTTGAAGACCTGCGTCGTCCGCCCGACGAGCTGATACCCGCCCGGCCCCTCCATCCCGTAGATGCACATGTACGCCCCGCCGATGCCGACGGAGTTCTCCGCCGTCCACGTGCGCGCCGGGTTGTACTTCGTCGTCACCAGCCGGTGCCGCGGGTCCAGCGGCGTCGCGACCGGCGCGCCCAGATAGACGTCGCCCAGCCCGAGCACCAGGTACGTCGCGTCGAAGACGGTCCGGTGGACCTCCTCGACCGAGCCGAGCCCGTTGATCCTGCGGATGAACTCGATGTTCCACGGCGCCCACGGCGCGTCGTCGCGTACGCCGGCGGTGTAGCGCTCGATCGCCTCCCGGGTCGCCGGGTCGTCCCAGGAGAGCGGCAGCCGCACCCGCCGCGAGGGCACGGTCAGCTCCGAGGTGGCGGGTAGGTCCTCCTCCAGCTCCCGCAGCAGCCCCGCGACCTGGCCGGCCCGGAGCACCGAGGAGTCGGTGTGCACCTGCAGCGACCGGATCCCGGGGGTGACGTCGATGATGCCGGCGGGCGCGTGCTCGGCCAGGGCCGACTGCAGCGCGTGCACCCGCATCCGGAGCCCCAGGTCGAGGGTCATCGGCCCGTACTCCACCAGCAGGGAGTTGTCCCCGCTGCGTCGGTAGGTGACCTCCGGGCGCGCCGACGTCTCGGGCAACCGGCCCAGCACACCGTCGTCGCCGTCGCCACCCGCTCCGCCGGCCACCGTCAGGGAGGCCCGGTGGTTGACCAGGCCGGCGGCCTTGCCCTCCCGCACCGGCACGAACCGCACCGTGTCGCCGGGCCGCAGCTGCCCGATCTTCCACAGCTCGCCGCTGGCGACGACCGCCGGGCAGACGAAGCCGCCCAGCGACGGTCCATCGGGACCGAGGATGATCGGGGTGTCGCCGGTGAAGTCGAGCGACCCCACCGTGTAGGGGGTGTCGTGGATGTTCGAGGGATGCAGCCCGGCCTCGCCACCGTCGGCACGGGCCCAGGTCGGCTTGGGCCCGATCAGGCGTACGCCGGTGCGAGCCGAGTTGTGGTGCACCCGGTAGCTCGCCGAGTAGAGCTGGTCCAGGTCCGCGCGCGTGAAGAACTCCGGGGCACCGTGGGGGCCCTCGGTGACGCCGATCTCCCAGGTGTTGGTCAGCGCCGGCCGCCGTGACACCGGGGTCGCCGCGGGCTGCGCCTGCGGGTCGACCGCGGTTCCGGGACGGAGCACGTCACCGCGCTGGAGCGTACGCCCGGCGTGACCGCCGAACCCGCCGAGCGTGAACGTCGAGGCGCTGCCGAGATAGTCCGGCACGTCCAAGCCGCCTCGGACCGCGATGTAGGTCCGCAGGCCCGGCCCGTCGGTGCGACCCAGCGTCAACGTCGCCCCCGCGGGGAGCTCGATCGGCTCCCACTGCGGGACGGGGGCGCCGTCGACGCTGACCGGCATGGGGGCACCGGTCACGCAGACGACGGCGGGATCGGAGAACACCAGCGTCGGCCCCACGGCCGTCGCCCGGCCGGTTGCCAGCGGCACCGTGACCTCGAGGCCCGGGGCACCCCGGTGGTTGCCGACGGCCAGGTTGGCCTCGGCGAAGGAGACCGGGTCGAACGGACCCGACGGAGGTACGCCGACCTGCCAGTAGCCCACCCGGCCGGGAAGGTCCTGGACGGTCGTGAGCACGCCCGGGTCGAGCACGTCGATGCGCGGATCGGGGTCCCCGCCGCGGCCGTCCTTGGCACGTTCGGGCAGGGTCGAGGTCGAGTGCGTCGCCGAGCGGAGCTCGGGGTACGTCGTCATCGCGCGCAGCGCCGAGACGTTGGTGACGATCCCGTCGATCCGGGTCTGCGCGAGCGCGGAGCCCAGCCTGTCCAGCGCCTCGTCGCGGGTCGACCCGGTGGCGATCACCTTGGCGAGCAGCGGGTCGTAGTGGGGCGAGACCTCGAGCCCGGTCTCGATCCAGGAGTCCACCCGGACGCCAGGAGCCTCGGTCGGCAGCACGGCCCGCGTGACCAGGCCCGACGATGGCATCGAGTCCTTGGCCGGGTCCTCGGCGTAGACGCGTGCTTCGACGGCGTACGCCTTCGGTGCGGGGCACTTGCGGAACAGCTCGTCGGGCAGGGCGGTGACGCCGTCACGAGCGAGCCGCAGCATGAGCTCGACGATGTCGATGCCCATCACCTGCTCGGTGACCGCGTGCTCGACCTGGAGGCGCGTGTTCATCTCCAGGAAGGAGATCAGCTCGCGGCCCGGGTCGTAGACGAACTCGACGGTGCCGGCCGAGCGGTAGGAGACCGACTTGGCGAGCTGGCGCGCGGAGTCGTGCAGGACGGTCCGCACGTGCTCAGGAAGAGAGGGCGCGGGCGCCTCCTCGATCACCTTCTGGTTGCGGCGCTGCAGCGAGCAGTCACGGTCGCCGAGCACCGCGACCTGGCCTTCCCCGTCGCCGAAGATCTGCACCTCGACGTGGCGGGCGGGCCGCACGAGGTGCTCGAGGAACACCCCGGCGGTGCCGAAGCTGGTCTGGGCGAGCCGGGCGACCCGCTCGAACGCGACCCGGACGTCCTCCTCCGAGCTGCACGCGGTCATCCCGATGCCACCACCACCGCCGGTCGCCTTGACCATCACCGGCAGCCCGATCCGAGCGGCCTCCTCGGCCGCCTCGTCCGGCCCGGAGAGCAACCCCGTGCCGGCGAGCATCGGCACCCCGGCGTTCTCCGCGAGCCGCCGGGCCGAGTGCTTCTCGCCGAAGGCGCTGATCTGCTCGGGCGTCGGGCCGACGAACCGAAGCCCCGCGGCCTCCACCTCATGGGCGAAGGCGGCGCTCTCGGAGAGGAAGCCGTAGCCGGGATGGAGCAGCCCCGCGCCGGTGCGCAGGGCTGCTGCGATGATCAGGTCGCCACGGAGGTAGGAGTCCCGTGCGGGCGCGGAGCCCAGACACACGGCCTCGTCGGCCTCCCGCACGTGTGGTGCCGCTCGGTCGGCCTCGGAGAAGACCGCGACCGTACGCATCCCGAGCTCGCGCGCGGTGCGCATCACCCGGCGGGCGATCTCCCCTCGGTTGGCGACCAGGACGGTGTCGAAGGACAGTCCAGCTTCAGAACCAAAGGTCATGCGTCGGCCTCGTAGTCGACATCCGGCTCGGACACGATCATCCGCAGCGGCGTCGGGTTGAAGTCGTTGCAGGGGTTGTTCATCTGCGGGCAGTTGGAGATCAGCACGAGGGTGTCGATCTCTGCGCGCAGCGCGACACGCTTCCCGGGCGCAGACATGCCGTCGACGATGCCGAGGGCACCGTCCTCCTCGACGGGCACGTTCATGAACCAGTTGATGTTGGAGACGATGTCGCGCATGCCGAGCCCGTGCTTGGCGCCCTCGGTCAGGAAGTTCTCGCGGCAACCGTGGTGATACATCACGTGGTGGCCGTAGCGCAGCGTGTTGGACTCGCGCGAGCAGGCGCCGCCGATGGTGTCCTGGCGGTCGATCTCGTTCTCGACGACGGTCATCAGGGCACGACCGAGATTGCTGCGCAGCACCGTCCCGGTGCGGATGTAGGCGTTGTCCTGCCACGCGAGCGTGTCCGGAGCGCTGTAGCGCTCGTCGGTGTGGTGCGCGTTGTAGAGCAGGCAGTCACCCGACTGGTTGCCGCCGACATCGACGATCGTCAACACCTGCCCGGCACGTACGACACCCGACCACGAGGCCCGCGGAGCCACCTGCTCGTCCAGCACGACGGCACCCGGCACCAGCGGGTCACCCCACTCCAGGTGAGTGTTGTCGGCGTACGACGCGCCGACCGGGACGCTGGAGACCAGCTGCCCGTCGGGCGTCAGATAGGTGGTCACAGGGACGGGAATGGTCGTCACAGGCCTCATCACCGGGTTGTCGATCGTGGTAGTCACAGGCCCCGAGCCTCCGCATAGTCGAGTGTGTTCAGGTACGCCCGCCGCACCTCGGGAGAGGCGTCGAAACGCTCGTCCGCCGGGGTGGTGGGCCTTGTCTCCGGCGTACGCCAGGCGTGCACGCGCAGCGGCCCGACGACATACTCCGGACGCGGGTCGCGCGGGTGCGGGACGTTGGCGATCAGCACGATCAGGGGCAGCTCGGCCACGAGCTCGACCGACGTACCCGCCCCTGACGAGCCGATCCAGTCGAAGCTCCCGTCCGAGGCGACCCGGACTCCTTGGAAGAACGAGACCGACGGAGGTACGTCGGCCGGCCCGAGCCCGTGCTTGGCAGCCGCCTTCACGAAGAGGTCACGGCCGGCCGGCGCTGGCCCCTCCGGCAGCGCGGTGCCGTAGCGCAGCGCGTTCCAGGCAGCGGTGCTCGTCCCGCAGAACGCGTCGTGCCGGCCCGAGGTGTCGGCGATGATCGTGGCCAGCACCCGGCCGTCACCGGAGAGCAGTGGGTGGCCGGTACCGAGGTACGCCTGCCACGGGATCTTCTGGGTGTCCGCGACGTTGAGCCGCTCGGTCGGCTCGAGCGCGTTGTAGACGAGGGTGTGCGCGCAGGCCTCACCGGTCGGGTCCTCGAGCCGGAACCGCGTACCGCGGGCGAGGACCTTGTGGGTGTAGCTCCCGGGGGCGACGGTCTCGGCCCACGTCAGGGTGTCCGGGTCGACGTCGTCCGGACAGAACGGGCTCGACGAAGCCGGTAGGTACGGCATCCAGTCGCTGACCTGCCCCCCTTGCGCGCGAGCATCTGCCCGTGCGTTCAGCACCGTGTCCGTGCTGTGGTCTGCAGCTAGCGCCACCCGGGTCCTCCTTGAAGCATGATTAACCTGTCGACTGACAGGTAAGCATGTAGGTCAAGGGCGTCGGGGGCAAACCAAGACTGTTGGAAACCTGAGTCCGAAATGTGGGGTCGGAGTCGGAGAAATTCTTCCCTGTCGGTCGATCGATTCTTACCGTTTTCGGTCGGAACTCGCTAGGGGGGAAGGACCATTTGCTGCCGATTTCCCGCGTGCGGTGCCGCCTGATGGAGCGATCCCCGGGAAGACAGGGCCGGCCCGGCGGGCGCTCAACCTGTCAAAAGACAGGTAACAGGTTCGGTGTGATATCGGACACCGTTTCGATGGCGCTCCGGCACCGTGCCGAGGAGCGGACCGAACGCCCGGCGAATCGCTGGTTCGGCTGACATCGGCCCTCAGAAGTGGGACCCTGACCCGACGACGGACGCCACCTAAAGACGCCGACCGGACGAGCGCCGAGCGCACCCGGAGATCAGCGGGACGATCTCTTGGAACCCCACGGCACCACATTGCCGGAGACGAACGTCCGCGATGCGGACCCTTCGCGCGGAATCGGGATCCCGATCATCCCGACCAGTTCGCCCAGGTCGCTGATCGTCGGCCCGCTCCAGTCGGGATCCAGGTCGGAGGCGACACCCTCGTCGAGCTCTTCGAGCGCCCGGGACCGGAACCGCACAGCCCGCATCCCGACCGCCTCGGCGCCGCTGAGCTCGTGGTCGGCGCCGTCACCGACGTAGACGCACTCGCCCGTGCGCACCTCCAGCGCCGCCGCGGCGACGAGGTAGGCGCCCGAGTCCGGCTTGCGTACGCCCGTCTGGCAGGAGAACGAGACGGCGTCCAGGTGGTCCGCGAGCGGGCTCTGCGGCCAGATCGCGACCGTCTCCGCCCCGCAGTCGGCGACGAGGCCGAGCTTGAACCCTCGTTTGCGCAGCGACTTGAGCGCCGGCAGCGCCCAGGTCGCGGCATGCAGGGAGAGCGAGAAGTTCAGCAGCCGCGTGATCGCGCTCTCCACCTGCGACTCGGTCGGCGACCCGCCGACCCGTCGGGCCAGGTAGCGCACGGTGTGGTGCACATCGGCCATCAGACCGCGTACGCGCTCGTCGAAGGTGTCCGCGACCGCGGCCGCAAAGGCATCGGGGTCGACGCCGAGATCCGCGCCCATCCCCCTGGCCACCGCGGCGTGCTCGGCGGGGTGACCGCTCGGGACGAGCGTGTCGTCCAAGTCGAAGAGGACCGCGCGCACTCCGGCCTCGTCCATGAAGTCAGCCTAACCAGGATCGGATCTCGGATGACGGAATTCGGCGAACCGGCCGGCGACCTCCCGAATGCGGCCGCGTCAGACCCGTCACCTAGACTGAAGGCGCGAAGGGGAGTAGTCCTCAACAGTCGCGTCGACACACTGGCCTCAGGGCCCGGCGCGATCGGCCACGAAGTGGCGGACGAGACCTTCGACCATGCATCCGTATCAACATGACGGTGCTGGTCGAAGGACGATCAACCCCTCATGGGACTCCTCCGGCCGGTGCCGGAGAGGAACCCCGTGTACGCCTTCCTGCTTTCGACCGCGGTCATCTTCGTCGCCGAGCTCGGCGACAAGAGCCAGCTCATGGCGATGACGTTCGCCACCCGTTACCGGGCTCGTGACGTGATCCTCGGGATCACCGCCGCCACCGCCATCGTCCATCTGGCCTCGGTCGCCATCGGCGCGCTCATCGGAGACGCCTTCGCCGAGCACCAGCACTACATCACCATCGTCGCGGGAGTCGCCTTCCTGGTCTTCGCCGGATGGACGCTGCGCGGCGACGAGCTCACCGAGGACGAGGCCAAGAAGGCTCGCAACAGCAGGGGAATGGCGATCATCGCCGTCGGCATCGCGTTCTTCCTGGCCGAGCTCGGCGACAAGACGATGCTCGCGACGATCACCCTGGCCACTCAGGAGGGCTGGCTCGGCACCTGGATCGGCTCCACGGTCGGGATGGTCGCCGCCGACGCGCTCGCGATCGGTGTGGGCGCCCTCCTCGGCCGCAAGCTCCCCGAGAACGTGATCAAGTACGGCGCCGCCGCGCTGTTCGCGATCTTCGGGATCATCCTCGTCATCGATGGTGCCGTACAGATGTGATCCGTCAGCTGCGAGCCGTCACGCCTGGTCGAGTGACTCGACCCGGCGGTTCAGGTAGCGCTGCTCCGGCACGCTCTGGGTCAGCCGGGCCGCCAGCACGTAGTGCTCCCGAGCCGTCGCCACATCACCGGACTGCTCGAGCAGGTGCGCCAGCACGGCGTGGGCGCGATGGTGGCGCTGCATCGCCGGATGCTCCAGCAGGTCTCGTACGATCTCGATCCCGTGCTCGGGGCCGAGACTCATCGCCACGGCGACAGCACGGTTGAGCGTGACCGCCGGCGAGGGCGCGACCTGCGCGAGCATCCCGTAGAGCAGGTTGATCTGGAGCCAGTCGGTGGCCTCGTACGACTCCGCCTCGGCATGGACCGCGGCGATCGCCGCCTGCAGCTGGTAGCGCCCCACCGGACCCTCGGGGAGTACGTCCTCCAGCAGTGCCACACCTTCGCGGATCAGCTCCTGGTCCCACTGCGAGCGGTCCTGGTCCTTGAGCGGGATCAGGTCGCCGAGGTGATCCACACGACCGCACGATCGGGCCTGGGTCAGCAGCATGAGAGCAAGCAGGCCGGTGGCCTCGTCGTGCTCCGGAAGCACGCCGCGCACGATCCGGGTCAGCCGGATCGCCTCCTCGGTGAGCTCGATGCCCTGAAGCTCCGGACCGCTGGTGCGGGTGTGGCCCTCGTTGAAGATCAGGTGGCAGACGTCGAGCACGCAGGCGATCCGCTCGGGCAGCTCGTCAGGCGCCGGCGAGCAGAACTCCTCGTCCTTCAGCGTCGCCCGCGCCCGGCTGAGCCGCTGCCCCATCGTCGCCTCCGGAACCAGGTACGCAGCAGCGATCTCCGACGTCGTCAGACCGCCCACGCACCGCAGCGTGATCGCCACTTGGGAGGGACGGCGCAACGCGGGATGGGCGCACATCATCATCAGCCGCAGCGAGTCGTCGTAGGCCGAGCCGATCTCCACCGCCTCCGGGTCCGGCTCGTCGAGCCGCCGGGCGATCCCGTCGGCGACCTCGCGCCGTGTCCGAGCCGTGTCCGCGCGCATCTGGTCGATCAGCCGCCGATGAGCCACCCGGATCAGCCATGCCCTCGGGTCGGCCGGAAGCCCGTCGCAGGGCCACTTCTGGCTGGCGGCGATCAGCGCCTCCTGGGCGGCGTCCTCGCAGTCGGGGAGGTCGGGATGGACCCGCAGCAGGGCGCCGAGGACGTGGGCGGACTCCTGCCGCCACACGTCCTCGACTCCCGTCACCGTCATGTCAGTAGGTTGCCACCGGCCGCAGCTCGACCGTCTCACCGGGGCCGCTGAAGCGGCGTACGACCTCTTCGGCTCGCTCTTGGGACTCGACGTCGATCAGGAAGAAGCCGGCCAGATGCTCCTTCGCCTCGGAGTAGGGGCCGTCGGTGGCGATCGGCTCGCCGGCCTCCCAGCGGTAGAGCTTGGCCGAGGCCGGATCCGCGAGCGCCTGCCCGCCGATGAGCTCGCCGTTGGCCGAGAGCTCCTCCATGATCCCCTCGAAGGCCGCGTTGAGCTTCTCCCTGGAGGCCTGCGGCAGCGACTGGAACTCGGGGATGAAGTCACCCGTCGGGTGACCCCACGGCTGCGGGTTGGAGTGGATCAGGATGACGTACTTCATGGCTCTTCCCTTTCGTCGGCGCCTTCCGTAGGCGTGCTTTCGGGGATACGTCGGAGCCGAGTGGCGTAGTTCTACATCGTCCCAGAAGCGAGCCGCCGACGCGTGCGATACGGGTGAGGCGACTTCCGTGCCGCGGAGCGGGCGCCTGGCGGAACACCGTGCAGTTGCCGTCGCCGATGTGGAAGGGTGACCGGTTGTGAATCCGGGAACGTTCGAAGCCATCGACGAACGTCTCGTCTCCACCCTCGACGACCTCCTCGACCAGCCGTCGCTGGAGCCCGGGATCGTCGTCAACGCGCTCTTCAACCGGTTGGTGACCGCGGTGCTCAGCGTGCCCGAGCCGGAGGCCGACGCGGTGCTGGCCGCGCTGCCGCCGTCGCGTTCACCGGCCCTCTTCCGATCGGTCGCGTCCGCCGGCGAGCACGCGCTCGAGCGGGTCTGGGCCGACCGGATCGCGCGCGCCCCCGACCCCGCGACGGCGTTCGGCCGCTTCCCCTACCGCGAGAACTACCGGCTCCTCGTGGAGATGGAGCTGGAGGCCGTACGCCGCCAGGGCACCGCCCCACGGCACGTGCTGCTCCTCGGCTCGGGGCCACTCCCGCTGACCGCGCTCTGTCTGGCCGACCAGGGCATCGCGGTGCACTGCGTCGACCACGACGCCGAGGCGATCCGGCTCTCCTCCGCCGCGTTCGGACGCCTGGACGCCGTCGGCGTGACGTTCGAGCACGCCGAGGCCTCCGCCGCCACGCCACCGCACCCCGTCGACGTCGTGCTCCTCGCCGGCCTGGTCGGGTCCGACGATGCCGCCAAGGCCGAGGTGCTCGGCAAGGCGGTCACCTCTCTGGCGCCGGGCGGCCTCGTCCTGGCGCGGAGCGCCCGGGGGCTGCGTACGCTGCTCTACCCGCAGGTCGGCCCGCCGGCCCTCGCCGGCCTGAACGTGGTCGCCGAGGCCAACCCCGAGGTCGACGCTCCGGGAACAGACGTGATCAACAGTGCGATCCTCGCGCGCCCGAGCAGCTAGAGCGCGGGGTCGAGCACCTCGGCCTTGAGCTGTGCCGCGCGCTCGATCCGCTCGGCACCGGTCTCGCCGAGGTTCCAGGTCGGCAGGATGAACTCGTCGAACCCGGCCTCGACGTAGCGGCCGATCAGGTCCTGCAGCTCACCGGCCGAGCCGGTCTGCGTCCGGGCGAAGCCCGGGTTCGCACCGTCGAGGTCGAGCATGAGGTTGGTGGTCGTCTTCATCGTCGCGGGGTCGCGGCCGACCTGCTCGCACGCCTCCAGGAGCTTGGCCCGCACCGCGCCGGCGCTCTCGGGCGTGCCCCAGGTGTTCCACTCGTCGGCGTGCCGGGCGACGACGCGCAGCATCCGCGGGCCCTTGGCGCCGACCAGGATCGGCAGCGGCGAGGCCACCGGCTTCGGCTCGCAGGGAGCATCGGTGAGCTGGAAGTGGGTCCCCTCGAAGGTCGTACGCGGCTTGTCGAGCAGCGACCGGGTGATCTCGATCGCCTCCTCGAACCGGTCGACCAGCACCTTCGCGCTCGGCAGGTCGATGCCGTACGCCTTGTGCTCGTTGATCTGCCAGCCGGCACCCATGCCGAGCACGAACCGCCCGCCGGCGATGTGGTCGATCGTCGCGGACCGGTTCGCGAGCAGCGCCGGGTGATGGATCGTCGTCGGGGAGACCAGAGGCCCGATGCGTACGTTCTCGGTGGTCGCGGCCAGTGCCGGGAGGACCCCCCAGACCTCGTGCATCGGCCCGTCGTCGATGTCCTCGGAGCCGGTGTTGGGCATGTAGTGGTCGGCGAACCAGACGCCGTACCAACCTGCCTGGTCAGCCGCCTGTGCCTCGGCAAGGATGTCGGCAGTGGGAACGGCGGGACTGGGCCACAGCGAGATCTTCACAACCCCAACCTACCCACGAGCGAAACTCCCCTTCGAAAATATTCTTGGCAGCGTTGTCGATCCCGCGTAGACCTCGTTCGACCAAGGGGTGAACGGGCCGGCAAGACGGCCCGACCGACACAGGAGAAACCGAGATGCCGAAGTACATGCTGATCTGGCGCACCATCGACGAGGACAAGCAGAACGCCGCGATGGCCGCCATCCCCTTCGAGCAGATGCTCGAGAAGATGGGCAAGCTCAACGACGAGCTCATCAAGTCGGGCGTACTGCTCGCGATGGAGGGGCTGGACCCGGAGGAGCACACGGTCGTCACCTACACCGACGCCGAGGAGGCACCGGTGGTCACCGACGGTCCCTACGGCGAGACCAAGGAGCTCTTCGGGGGCTTCTACCTGATCTCGGTCGGCTCGAAGGAGGAGGCGGTCGAGTGGGCCAAGCGGATCGGTGGCTTCCCCGGGTCCGCCGTCGAGATCCGCCGGGTGCCGACGATCGACGAGTTTCCGCAGGACAACCCCTGGATCCAGAAGGAGCTCGACTGGCGCACCAAGACCGGGCAGCTCTGAGGACCGCGACCATCCGAGGAGACACCGATGAGTGACGCGACGCGCGCCGTCGAGGCGATCTGGCGCATCGAGTCCGCCCGCATCGTCGGCGCGCTCGCGCGCTACACCGGCGACTTCGCCCTCGCCGAGGACGCTGCCCAGGAGGCCCTCGCGGAGGCGCTGGTCTCCTGGCCACGCGACGGCCAGCCGGCCAACCCGGTCGGCTGGCTGATGACCACCGCCAAGCGGAGGGCGATCGACACGATCCGCCGCGCCGGGGTCCAGCGCGAGAAGTACGAGGCGATCGCCCACGACCAGGACGAGGCGTACGACGCCGACCTGGACATCGAGCGGATCGATGACGACGTTCTCGCGCTGATGTTCGTCTCCTGTCACCCGGTGCTGTCCAAGGAGGCCCGGGTGGCGCTCACCCTCAGGGTCGTCGGCGGCCTCAGCAGCGAGGAGATCGCCCGGGCGTTCCTGGTGCCAGTGCCGACGATCCAGGCCCGGATCACCCGCGCCAAGAAGACGATCGCGGCCGCGAAGGTCCCGTTCGAGGTGCCCTCGCCCGACGAGCGCCGGCAGCGTCTGGCCGGCGTGCTCAACGTCCTCTACCTGATCTTCACCGAGGGCTCCACCGCCACCTCCGGCGAGGATCTGATCCGCACCGACCTCGCCCGCGAGGCGCGGAGACTGACCCGGGTGCTGATCGGCGTGCTGCCCGACGAGCCGGAGGCATACGGACTGCTCGCGCTCATGGAGCTGACCGCCTCCCGCTTCCCGGCGCGCACCGATGCCGCCGGCGACCCGGTCCTCCTCGAGGACCAGGACCGCACCCGATGGGACCAAGGTGCCGTACGCCGCGGCGTGGCCGCCCTCGAGCAGGCGACCCCACGGGGCCTCGGTCCCTACGGGCTCCAGGCCGCGATCGCCGCCACCCACGCGGTCGCCGACTCGGTCGAGACCACCGACTGGGAGCGGATCATCGTCCTCTACGAGGCGCTGGGCCGTATCGCGCCCAACCCGATCGTCGACCTCAACCGTGCCGTGGCTGTGGCGATGGCCCACGGACCGCTGCGAGCCCTGGAGATCGTCGACCGGATCGCCGAGGACAAGCGGCTCGACCACACCCACCTCCTCCCGACCGTACGCGGGGAGCTGCTGCGGCGGCTGGGCCGGACCGTCGAGGCACGCAAGGAGCTGGAGCGGGCGGCAGAGATGTGCACGAACGACCGCGAGCGTGCCGTCCTTCGGCAAAAAGTCGCTGATCTTCCCTAAAACGGGGTATACCTGTCGCCCATGTCACAAGCAGCGACGCCAGAGACCACTCAGACCCCACGTTGGCGGATCCTGGGTCCCGGCCTCGTCGTGGCCGCGACCGGTGTCGGCGCCGCCGACCTGGTCGCCACCCTGATCGCCGGCAGCAAGTACGGCTACGCCCTGCTGTGGGCCGTGGTGGTCGGATGTGTCCTGAAGGTGGTCCTGGTCGAGGGCGCCGGACGCTACAGCCTGGCGACCGGCGAGACGATCTTCCAGGGCTGGCGGCGCCTGGGCATCTGGACGACGATCTACTTCGGCCCCTACATCGTGATCTGGGGCTTCATCTACGGTGCCGCCGCGATGGCCGGCACCGGCCTGGCCCTGGCCGCGCTGTTCTCGTTCGCGTCGGTGAAGGTCTGGGGCATCCTGTCCGGCCTGATCGGTCTCGCCATCGTGTGGGCCGGCCGCTACGGCCTCTTCGAGAAGTTCCTCGCGGTCCTGGTCGGCATCATGTTCGTCACGATGGTCGGCGCGGCGCTCGTCACCCTGCCCAACCTCCCCGACCTCCTCGTCGGCCTGGTCCCGACGATCCCCGAAGGCTCCCTGGTCAACATCCTCTCGGTCGCCGGCGGCGTCGGCGGCACGATCACCCTGGCCGCCTACGGCTACTGGCTGCGGGAGAAGGGCTGGCACACGCCGCAGTTCATGCGCGTGATGCGGATCGACAACACCACGGCGTACGTCGTGACCGGCATCTTCGTGGTCGCCACCCTCATCGTCGGCGCCGAGCTGCTCTACTCGGCCAACATCGCCATCGGCACCGGTGACCAGGGCATGCTCGACCTGTCCAAGGTGCTCGCCGACCGCTACGGCGACTGGTTCGGCAAGCTCTTCCTGATCGGCTTCTGGGCCGCGGCGATGTCCTCGCTCGTCGGCGTCTGGAACGGCGTCAGCCTGATGTTCGCGGACTTCATGGGGACCATTCGTGGAAAGGCCGACGAGCCCGAGGCCAAGAGCGGCGGCATCTGGTACCGCTCCTACATCCTCTGGCTCACCTTCCCCCCGATGATCTGGCTCCTGCTCGCCGACGAGCCCACCTGGCTGATCTTGATCTACGGAGTCCTGGGCGCCTTCTTCATGCCGTTCCTGGCGGTCACTCTGCTCTGGCTCCTCAACACCGGCCACACCCCTGCGGAGTGGCGCAACAAGTGGGTCTCCAACATCGGCCTCATCATCTGCGCCCTGCTCTTCGCCTGGCTCGCCTTCGACCAGATCCGCACCTCCATCCAGGACCTGTTGGGCTAGAGCAGCCCCGGCGACACCCGAACGAGGAGGCGGCGAGACACAGGCTCGCCGCCTCTTTCGTCATCTGGAGACGTACGCACCGACGAGCGGTTATCTTCACCCGATGCGCTCCATTCACGTCGCGACGTCCGTCGTCGCGATCTTCCTTCTCTCGTCCTGCGGCGCCCCCACCGATACGGCCGCCAAGGTCAGCGTGACGCCGAGCCCGAGCACCACGGCGGTCGAGACGCCTACTCCCAGTCCAACACCGACCCTGTCGCCAGAGGACACTCTCAAGACCTTCGACACCGAGTACTTCACGATCACCTTTCCGGACATCGAGCCCGAGAAGGAGGTCGAGAAGCACGACAACATGACTCAGACCACGTACACGATCGACCTGGAATCGGGAGACCGGCTGGGAATCACCGTGCTCGACCTCAATCCGGGCATCCCCTTCGATCTCACCCGGGGTCTGTCCGGCGGCGCCAAAGCCTTGGGCGGGGAGGTCGCAGCGAGCAGAACTGCCTCTGTGGACGGCTGGCCAGCCATCCGCGGACGCTTCCCCATCAAGCACGAAACGAATACGGGGACCGGATGGGCCGCTGTCATCGACAAGAACCAGGACGTCGTATTCGCCTTGGGATATGAGGGCTGGAGCATGCCTGACGCGAAGGTTGCACCGAAGCTCTACGAACGCGCCCTCGCCAGCATCGAGATCAAGTAGCTAGGCCTGCGCCTTGCCGATCCGCCAGTAGCCGACGAAGGTGATCCGCGACTTGGGCACCCCGAGCGACACCAGATGGCGACGCCCCTCGGCCGGGATCGTCCGCTCACCGACGAGGTACGCCGAGAGCGTGGCCGGCGCCTCGGGCTTGAACGCCTTCACCTCGGCGACAGCCAGCGCCCCGGGCTGTCCGGCGGAGTCACCTCGAGCCAGCCATCGCACCTCGACTCCCTCGGGCCCGGAGACGTCCTGGACGTCGGCCATGTCCGGGATCTCGATGATCGCCAGGCCGCGCGCGTCGCGCGGCATGTCTCGAAGGATCCCGACGATCGCCGGGAGGGCCGACTCGTCCCCGACGAGCAGGTGGAACGACGCGTCCGGAGCGTAGTCGAACCCCGTGCCCTGATCCATGAGCACGACCCGCTCGCCGGGCTGCGCGGTACGCGCCCACGGGCCGGCGATCCCGAGATCCCCGTGCACGACGAAGTCGACGTCGATCTCACCGAGGTCGGGCCGGTGCTCGCGCACGGTGTAGTTGCGCAGCGGCGGCCGGTCGCCATGCCTCAGGTACTTCAGGTAGTCGATCGTCCCGAGTTTCTCGGGCACCGCGTCGAAGTTGGTGGCTTCTCCGTTCGGTCGCGGCAGGAAGAGCCGGAACCACTGGTCGAAGCCGCGCTTCGGGAAGCGCCGCAGGTCATCGCCTCCCAAGGTGAGCCGCACCATGTGCGGCGTGACCTGCTTGTTGTGCAGCACCTCGGCCGCGTACACGCCCTTCAGCTTCCGACCGTCGTCGAATCCCATGCCAAGCTCCATTCCCTGTAAGTAAGGGTTACCTTACCTATGTTGCCTAGTGCGCGTCAGTGCTTGGATGTGCCCATGGCGACTCTCTCCGAGCTCTTCCGCGACCACTTCGGCCACGAGGAGCACCTCTACGGCTGGCTGCTCAACCGGTTCGCGGACGACCTCGATGCGGGTGGTCCCATCGCGGAGATCTGCCGGGATCACCTCGACGCCTCCCGCGCGGATGCCGTGCAGCTGCGCCTCCTGGCGGCTCTCCACCGCATCGTCCTCCGCGGCGATGCTCCCGAGCTCGAGCGCTTCTATCCCAACCTCGGAGGCGACGACGCCTACGTCGCCGCGTGGCCGGTGTTCGAGGAGGTGGTCGCGGCACACGTCGACGAGCTCCGTGCAGGCCTGGAGGTGGCGCCCCAGACCAACGAGGTCGGCCGCTCAGCCTGCCTCCTCGTCGGCATCTTCGAGGCCGTACGCCGCACCGGCCTGCATCGCATCCGGCTGCTCGAGCCGGGCGCTTCGGCGGGGCTCAACCTGCTCGTCGACCGCTACCACTTCCATGGCGAGGACTGGGCGTACGGGCCCACGGACAGCCCGCTGGCGATCGACACCCAGAGCGCCGGGGTGCGTCCGGTTCCGTTCGAGGTCGTGGCGCGCCGTGGCTGCGACCTCGCCCCGGTCGATGTCTCCACCGCGGCCGGCCGCGAGTACCTGACCTCGTTCGTATGGCCGCATCAGGTCGATCGTCACGCCCGGCTCGCCGGTGCCCTGCGGGCCGCGGCCGGCGACCCACCCGTGGTCGATGTCGGTTCGGCCGACACCTGGCTGAAGGAACAGCTCACCGACCCGACCGACACCGATGTCCTCACGGTCGTCTGGCAGTCGATCACCGAGCAGTACTGGCCGATCGAGGTACGCACCGGCGTACGCGCTGCCGTCGCCGACGCGCGTGGGCGCCTGCCCCTCGCCCACGTCAGCATGGAAGGCGTCCCGCCGGCGCAGACGGCCTCGGGCTGGGACGTCCGCACCGACGGTCCCGCGCTCAGCCTCGACGGCGACGTGCTCGCCCGTTCGAGCCACCACGGCCCGCCGCTGATCCTGGCGTAGCCGCGGAGACCAAAGTCGGTTGACGCGTTCCGCGTCCGGGTAAAGGCTGGTCGGCATGCCCGCCGACGAGCTTCCCGGCTGGAGGCGCAACGCAGCGATCTTCCTCGCCGGCCAAACGGTCTCCCTGCTCGGCTCGATGCTGGTGATGTACGCCGTGATGTGGCACCTCACCATCGAGACCCGCTCCGGGTCGGTGCTGATGCTGAGCCTCGTCTTCGGCATGCTCCCGCAGGCGTTCATGTCGATCTTCGGCGGCGTCTGGGCCGACCGACATCACCGCAAGTTCCTGATCATGGGCTCCGACGCGACCATCGCGGTCGCCACCCTGATCCTGGCCAGCCTGATGGTCAGCGGGATCGACGACCTCTGGATCATCTATCTCGCCCTGGCCATCCGCTCCGTCTTCGCCGGCATCCAGATGCCTGCCGTCACCGCGATGATCCCGCAGATCGCGCCGGAGTCCCAGCTGCTCCGGATCAACGGCGCCTTCCAGACCATCCAGTCCGCGATGACGCTCCTCGCGCCGGCACTCGCCGCGGTGATCTACGCCAGCATGGACATCGTCGCCGTCTTCTTCATCGACGCGATCACAGCCCTCATCGGTGTCGGCCTCCTGGCCCTCGTCCCGGTCGCCCGTCTCGTACGCCCCGACCAGGGGAAGGTCTCCTACTTCGGCGACCTCCGCGCCGGCCTCAAGTACGTCTCGGCTCATGCCCACGTTCGTTGGATCCTCGTGCTCTTCACCCTGGTCATGGTGATGGTCGGAGCTCCCTCCTACCTCACCCCGCTCATGGTCACGCGTACCTTCGGCGACGAGGTCTGGAAGCTCACCGCGAACGAGCTGTTCTGGGGCTTCGGCATGCTGGCCGGCGGTGCCGCCATGGCCGCGTTCGGACCCAAGATCATTCACCGCATGCGCTTGATGGTCGGCTCCGTCGTCCTCATCGGACTGTTCGTCGTCGGGCTCGGAGTCTCCACGAACATGTGGGTCTTCTTCGTCTTCGGTCTGCTGATCGGGGTGGCCTTCTCGGCGCTGAGCGCACCTGCGTTCACGATCCTTCAGGAGCGCGTCGAACCAGAGATGCAGGGACGGGTCTTCGGCATCGTCGGCATCGTCATGTCCGTTGCCATGCCGCTCTCCATGGTGGTCTTCGGCCCGCTCGCAGACCAGTTCTCGGTCGAGTCCCTGCTCGTCCTCGCCGGCGTGCTGCTCTTCCTCATGGTCGGCGGCATCCTCGCCATCCCCGGCGCTCGCCGCTCGCTGGCTGAGGTCGACGTCCCGAAGGAAGAGCCCATCGCTCCTGCTGCCACGGTCGCTCCGGACGAGGAAGCGTCCCAGGGCACCAAATGACAGCTGCCCGGCACCTCGAGGGCACCGGGCAGCTGGAGAAGCTCTGGATCAGCGGCTGGTGACCAGCTTGATGGCCACGCCGAGACCCGCGGCAACGACGGCGGCGATGAGCAGCTTCTTGACCATGGGAACTCCTTGTTCGAGGTGTTGTTGGTACGGACTGCAACTATGACATTGGACCTCGCGCCGCTGCCCACGTCAACCGGGCGTGGCGCGAAGAGGCCTCATAATCACCTCGACAATGGGCACAAATGGCAGCAGGGCCACCTCCTAAGAGGTGGCCCTGCGCAAAGATATGTCCGGCGGCGTCCTACTCTCCCACAGCCTCTCGGTTGCAGTACCATCGGCGCTGAAGGGCTTGACTTCCGGGTTCGGGATGGGACCGGGTATT
>NZ_JBEORF010000010.1:0-170364 GCF_040302125.1 Nocardioides sp. NPDC127514
GTCGTGGACCGCCGACAGGGCCGAGAGCTCGAGGGACTCGAGCGGCACCTGCTCGACCGGGCTCGTCATGACGAGCCGACTCGACGGGGATCGGCGAAACCGGATGTCGGCTTCCGGCCGGAGCGCTAGCGTTGCCCCGCGAGACAGGAGGCAGCGATGCTGGCGCTGACCCAGAGAACGTACGGTGGGCGCGACGCGGTCGAGTTGGCTGATCTCCCGGTGCCCGAGCCGACTGCCGACGAGGTGCTGGTCGAGGTCCATGCCTGCTCACTGAACGGGTCCGACCGGGAGAACCTCGCCGGCTCGCCGTTCTACTCGCGCGTCGGCGGCCTGCGCAGACCCCGGCGACCGGTGCCGGGGTCCGACATCGCGGGTGTGGTCTCAGCCGTAGGGCACGAGGTGAGCGAGTTCGCCGTCGGCGACGAGGTCTTCGGGGAGCTGGCCGGCTACCGCGGCGGGCTGGCCGAGTACGTCGCCACGAAGCCGCGGCTGCTCGCGCGCAAGCCGGCGGGTCTGACGTACGTCGAAGCCGCCTCCATCCCGCAGGCCGGTTGCATCGCCTGGCGCGCCATCGAAGGACGAGTGCATCCCGGCGACCGAGTGCTGGTCAACGGCGCAGGCGGCGCGGGCGGACCGCTCGTCGTCGGGCTGGCCAAAGCCCGGGGCGCCGAGGTCACCGCCGTCGACCGGGCCGACAAGGCCGACTTCATGCACCGGATCGGCGCGAGCACCACCGTCGACTTCGAGGCCGAGGACTGGGCCGATCACGCCGACCACCGCGAACGCTACGACCTGATCGTCGACCTGGTCGCTCACCGCTCCCCCTTCCGCGTCCACCGCGCCCTGCGCCCGGGCGGCACCTACCGGATGGTCGGCGGCTCGACCCGGATCCTGCTCGCCGCTCTGCCCGCCCGCCCGCTCGTCAAAAGCACGGACCGGCAAGGTCGTCGGCGTACTCGTCGTGCCCCAGTCGCGCGCAGACCTCGAGGCGATCACCGCGCTGGTGACGAGCGACGTCGTCACGCCCGTCATCGACAGCACGTTCCCGCTGAGCGAGGCGTTGGCGGCGTACGCGCGTCTCGCGAGCGGCGACAACCAGGGCAAGATCGTCGTGACGATGCGCTGACGCGCCACTCCCGTTCTGTCCATCTCAACCACGGCCTCCGATAGCGTGCGGTGCCATGGAGTGCCACACCTGCGCCGTCACCGACTCCACGCTTGCCAAGCAGCTCGCCGGGGAGCTGGGGTGAGCGCGATGAGCTACGCAGGACTGAGCAAGCTGCTCGTCGTCCCCGAAGGCTTCGAGGCGCCGAAGGTGCTCACGCACGGCGAGCTGACGGCGCGGCCGCTGTCGCGCGACTGCCTGGTCGATGACGTACGCGCCATCAACGCCGACCGGGAGCTCATCAACGCGACCCGGGGTGGCGGGTGGCCGGAGGGGCCGACGTCGGAGGAGGACGACTACATCGACCTGGTCTGGCACGAGGGCGAGTGGAAGGAGAACAAGTCGTTCTCCTACGTCCTGGAGACCGCTGGGCTCGGCTACGTCGGGTGCGCCTACCTCTACCCACTGGGCGTACGGCAGGAGCTGAGCGAGGAGCTGGCGACGTACGACGTCGACGTCAGCTGGTGGGTGACCACCGAGGCGTACGAGCAGGGGCTCTACGAGATGGTCTACGAAGCGCTGAGGAAGTGGGTGCCGGCGGGCTATCCGTTCCGCCGGCCCCACTTCTCCAATGTCGTCGTGCCTGGCGATCAGGCGTAGGTGACCGGGAGCTCCTTGATGCCGTTGATCCAGGCGTGACGCAGCCGGCGCGGGGCGCCGTTGGGCTTCAGGTCGGGCATCCGGTCGGCGATCACGTCGAACATGATCCGCACCTCCATCCGGGCCAGGTTGGCACCGATGCAGTAGTGGGCGCCGTGGCCGCCGAAGGCGAGGTGGGGGTTGTGCTCGCGGGTGATGTCGAAGGTGTCGGGGTCGTCGAAGACGTCCTCGTCGTGGTTGCCCGAGGCGTAGTAGAGCCCGACGCGCTGCCCGGCCTTGACGAGCTGACCGCCGACCTCGACGTCGTTGATCGCGGTGCGGTGGAAGACGGTCACCGGGGTTGCCCAGCGGATCACCTCGTCGACCATCGTGTCGGGGCGCTCGTTCTTCCACAGCTCCCACTGGTCGGGGTTCTCGAAGAAGGCCTGCATGCCGTGGGAGATCGCGTTGCGGGTGGTCTCGTTTCCGGCGACGGCGAGCAGAATGACGAAGAAGCCGAACTCGTCATCGCCCAGCGCGCCGCCCTCCAGCTCGGCGTTGACGAGCTTGGAGATGATGTCGTCCTTGGGGTCCGCCTTGCGCTCGGCGGCCAGCGTCATCGCGTACGTCAGGATCTCGATCGAGGCGGCCTCGGGGTCCGCGTTGTAGTCCGGGTCGTCGTAGGCGAGCATCTGGTTGGACCAGTCGAAGAGCTTGCGCCGGTCCTCCTGCGGGACGCCGAGCAGCTCGGCGATCGCCTGGAGCGGGAGCTCGGCGGCGACCTCGGCGACGAAGTCGCCCTCCCCCTTGGCCAGCGCGTCGTCGACGATGCTGTTGGCCCGCTCGACCAGACGGTCCTTGAGAGCGTTGATCGCACGCGGGGTGAAGCCACGGCTGATGATCTGACGCAGCTTGGTGTGGTCGGGAGCGTCATGGTGGATCAGCATGGCGCGCTGCAGCTCGACCTGCTCGCGGGTCATGTCCGGCGCGAACCGGATGATGACGCCGTTCTCGTTGGTGCTGAAGTTCTCGCTGTCCTTGGAGACGGCGAGGATGTCCTCGTGCTTGCTGACCGCCCAGAAGCCGGTGTCGAGGAACCCTGCTCGCGCCTCGGGCTTCTGCTCGATCCAGAAGACCGGAGCCGTACGCCGCAGCTCCATGAACTCCTGGAGCGGGACGCGCTCCTCGTTGAGCACGGGATCAGTCGGATCGAAATCCACGGGGAGAGCGGTCACGGGTGTGCTCCTTCGAGGTCTTTTCTGTAACACGTTCTAGTTTATGTTCACACAGTGCCCGGGATCACACAAGGGTTGCGCCAAACGAGAACACGTTCTAATTTGGAACAATCGAGTGTAACCGGTGTCACGTCATCAGGCGTGACGGTGCGCGCCCGCGCACCAGCGACTTGTCGAAACCCCCGAAGAGCGAGGTTCCATGGGCACGCCCGTCATCGTCGAAGCCGTCCGTACCCCCATCGGCAAGCGCAAGGGCTGGCTCGCGGGCCTGCACCCGGGCGTTCTGCTCGGCGCCGCCCAGGTCGAGGTGCTCAAGCGCGCAGGTCTCGACCCTGACCTGGTGGATCAGGTCATCGGCGGCTGCGTCTCCCAGGCCGGCGAGCAGTCCAACAACATGGTCCGCCGCGCCTGGCTCCACGCAGGCCTGCCGATCCACACCGGCTCCACCGTCATCGACGCGCAGTGCTCCTCGGCCCAGCAGGCCACCCACCTGATCAACGCGATGATCGCCTCCGACCAGATCAAGGTCGGCATCGCCTGCGGCATCGAGTCGATGTCACGCATCCCGCTGGGCGCCAACGTGCCCAAGGGCGCCGGCGATCCGCGTCCCGAAGACTGGAACATCGATCTGCCCAACCAGTTCGAGGGCGCCGACCGGATCGTGAAGAACCGCGGGTTCTCCCGCAACGAGGTCGACGAGTTCGGGCTGTGGTCGCAGGTCAAGGCGCGCCAGGCGCGCGGCGCCGGGCACTTCAAGAGCCAGATCTTCGCCGTCGAAGCCCCCATGCTCGACGACGAGGGCAAGGCCACCGGAGAGATTCGCACCGTCACCGAGGACCAGGGCATCCGCGACACCTCGCTCGAGAAGCTGGCCGGGCTCAGCCCGGTGCTCGAGGGCGGCACCCACACCGCCGGCACCTCCTCGCAGATCTCCGACGGCGCCTCGGCGCTGCTGCTCATGGACTCCGCGGTCGCCGCCTCGCTGGGCCTGAAGGCTCGGGCGCGGATCGTGACGTCCAACCTGGTCGGCTCGGATCCGTACTACCACCTCGACGGGCCCGTCCAGGCGACCGAGAAGGCGCTGAAGGACACCGGGATGACGATCGGTGACATCGACATCGCCGAGGTCAACGAGGCCTTCGCCGGCGTGGTCATGTCGTGGGCCGCGGTGCACCAGGTCCCCGAGGAGAAGATCAACGTCAACGGCGGCGCGATCGCGCTCGGCCACCCCGTCGGCTCCACCGGCACCCGGCTGCTCACCGCCGCGCTGCACGAGCTCGAGCGTCGCGACGCGAGCACCGCCCTGGTCTCGATGTGCGCCGGTGGCGCTCAGGCGACCGCCACGATCATCGAGAGGATCTGACCTATGGCTCGGGAGAAGGTCACCGAGGCCGAGTACGTCGTCGTCGGCGCCGGCTCCGCCGGCTGTGCCGTCGCCGGCCGCCTGGCGGCGGCAGGGAAGTCGGTCATCCTGCTCGAGGCCGGGAAGAACGACAGGCGCAACTACCTGGTGACCAAGCCAGGCATGATCGGCCCGATGCACGCCGAGCCTCGGCTGAAGAAGCTCGTCGACTGGGGCTACCACACGGTCCCCCAGCAGCACGCCCGCAACCGCGAGCTCCCCCAGCCCCGCGGCAAGGTGCTCGGCGGCTCCTCCTCCATCAACGGCCTGCTGTGGGTCCGGGGCAACCGGGCCAACTACGACGCCTGGGCGGCCGAGGGCAACACCGGCTGGGACGCGGACTCGGTCAACGAGGCGTACCGGCGGGTCGAGGACTACGAGGGCGGTGGCTCCGACTACCGCGGCACGGGTGGGCCGATCAAGGTCATGAAGCACCCGCGGCCGACCGAGGCGTCGCTCTCCTTCCAGCGCGCCGCCGCCGAGACCCTCGACGTGAAGGTGCTCGACGACTACAACGGCGCCGAGCAGGAGGGCGTCGCGACGTTCCAGCAGAGCGCGATCGACGGGCTGCGCTACTCGGCCTCGCGGGGCTACCTCCACGACCAGCAGCTGCCGAGCCTGACCACGCTCACCCAGGTGCACGTCTCGAGGATCGTGATCGAGAACGGCCGGGCGAGGGGCGTCGAGATCCTCACCAGACAGGGTCCGAAGACGATCTCGGCGACCCAGGAGGTCATCGTCTCCGCCGGTGTCTTCGGCTCCGCGCAGCTGCTGATGCTCTCCGGAATCGGTCATTCCGCCCACCTCGCCGAGCACGGGATCACCGCGATCCACGAGCTGCCGGTCGGCGACAACCTGCACGACCACATGTTCGTGCCGACCACCTGGGAGATGCCGACCGCGCTGCACCACGGCACCGCCGGCTACTTCGGCAAGGCGGTCCTCAAGGAGCAGACGGTCGGCAGGTCGATCCTGGGCCACACCGTCTTCGAGACGGTCGGCTTCGTCCGCACCTCGCTGGCCACCGACGTACCCGACCTACAGCTGCACGTGCTCCCCTGGGCCTATCCCTCCCCCAACCAGGACGCGCCGATCCGTCACGAGGTCGACCCTCGAGCGGCCCTGACGGTGATGTCGTCGCTCATCTACCCGCGCTCGCGCGGGACGCTGCGGCTGCGTAACGCGGACCCGACCGCCGAGCCGCTGATCGACTTCAACTACCTCGCCGAGCCCGACGACAAGCGCGTCCTGCTCGAGGGCGTGGAGATGATCCGCGAGATCATGGCCTCCCCGGCCTTCGGCGACCAGGTCAAGTCGGAGATCCATCCCGGCAAGGCGATCGACGCCGAGGCGATGAAGGACGAGGTCACCAACCGGGCGACCTCGATCTACCACGGTGTGGGTTCCTGCCGGATGGGCGTCGACGAGCGGGCCGTGGTCGACCCGCAGCTGCGCGTACGCGGCATCGACGGCCTCCGCGTCGCCGACGCCTCGATCATGCCGTCGATCATCGGCGGCAACACCAACGCTCCCGCGGTCATGATCGGTGACCGTTGCGCAACCTTCGTCCTTGACGAAAATCTGTAGAGCCGTCCTCGACAACCGCTGATCGGAAGCAGACATGAGCACTGACACCGCGAAGACAGCAGACGTACGCCGCCCCGACTGGATCACCGAGGAGCTGCTGGCCGAGCTGGTCTCCCGGGTCCCGTCCTCGACGGGTGCGTCCTGGAAGCTGACCGAGGTCTACACCGGTGAGGTGCTGGTGGCGCTGCCGCAGTCCTCACCGGCAGACGTGGAGCGGGCCGCCGAAGCCGGCCGGGCCGCCCAGCAGGCGTGGGCGGCGACCCCGCTCCGGGAGCGGCTAGCCGTCTTCAAGCGCGCCCACGAGCTGATCCTGCGCAACCAGCACAAGATCGCCGACCTCATCCAGGCCGAGTCGGGCAAGGCCCGCCGGATCGCGTTCGAAGAGGTCTGCGACCCGCCGATGGTGATCTCGCACTACCTCAAGCGGGCGCCGAAGCTGCTCAAGGACAAGAAGCGCCCGGGCGTGATGCCGGTGCTGTCCAGCTCGATCGAGCGCCACCCGCCGCGGGGCCTGGTCGGGATCATCGCGCCGTGGAACTTCCCGTTCGCGACCGGTCTCTCCGACGCGATCCCGGCACTCATGGCCGGCAACGCGGTGCTGCTCAAGCCGGACAACAAGACGGCGCTCTCGCCGCTGTTCGGGATATCGCTGCTCGAGGAGGCGGGCCTGCCGAAGGGCCTGTTCCAGGTGGTCTGCGGCGAGGGTCCGGACGTGGGCCCGACGATGCTGGACAACGTCGACTACGCGATGTTCACCGGCTCGACCGCGACCGGCCGGGTGATCGGCGAGCAGGCGGGCCGCAACCTGATCGGCGCCTGCCTCGAGCTCGGCGGCAAGAACCCGATGATCGTCCTCGACGACGCCGACATCGACGAGACCGTGGGCGGCTCGATGTTCGCCGTCTTCGGCAACACCGGCCAGATCTGCATGCACATCGAGCGGATCTACATCCCCGAGGCGATGTACGACGAGTTCCGCGACAAGTTCGTGGCCGCCGTCGAGGGGATGCGGATCGAGGCGGCGTACGCCTTCGGACCCGACCTCGGGGCGCTGGTCTCCCCCGACCATCTGGCGCGGGTGCAGTCGCACGTCGAGGACGCGGTCGCCAAGGGCGCCACCGTGCTGACCGGTGGCAAGGCACGTCCCGACATCGGGCCGACCTTCTTCGAGCCCACCATCTTGGAGGGCACCACGAAGGAGATGCTCCACGGGGTGACGGAGACGTTCGGGCCGGTGGTCTCGCTGCACCGCTACTCGACCCTGGAGGAGGCGATCGAGCTGGCCAACGACACCGACTACGGGCTCAACGCCTCGGTGTGGACCACGAACTTCAAGCGCGCCCAAGAGGTCGCGGCGCGGATCGAGTCGGGCAACGTCAACATCAACGACGGCCTCGCCACCGCGTACGCCTCGAAGTCGACCCCGTCGGGCGGCATGAAGCAGTCCGGTGTCGGGGCTCGTCACGGCGACCAGGGACTGCTGAAGTACACCGAGACCCAGAACGTCGCCACGCTGAAGAAGCAGGTCATGGGGCCGCAGGGCAAGCAGACCTTCGACGACTACGCCAAGCAGATGCAGGCGTCGCTGCGCTGGATGCGGAAGCTCCACATCCGTTGACTCCCGCCTCCCGCTATGCCGAGCTGGCCCGGGAGGAGCTCGCCGAGGTCGTCCGCGAGCTCCTCCTGATCGGCCAGCTGATCGACCGCTCCGGGATGGCGTGGTGCATCTCCGCCTTCGGGCGCGAGGAGATGCTCCGGATCGCGATCGTCGAGTGGGCCGCCGCCTCGCCGATCTACACCCGGCGGATGCAGGCCGCGCTGGGCTACGCGCCGGCGGTGGCTGGGCAGGGCGACGTACCGACGATCTTCAAGGGCCTCCAGCTCGACATCGGCGCGCCCCCGCAGTTCATGGACTTCCGCTACACCGTCCACGACGCCCGCCACGGCGAGTTCCACCTCGACCACTGCGGCGCTCTGATGGACGTGGAGCCGATGGGCGAGGAGTACGTCCGCGGGATGTGCCACGACATCGAGGATCCGACGTTCGACGCCACCGCCATCGCGACCCACCCCCGGGCCCAGGTGCGCCCGGTGCACCGGCCGCCTCGGACCCCGGCCGACCGGATGCCCCACTGCCGCTGGACGGTGACCATCGACGACGCCCACCCGGAGGCGGTGGCGATCCCCGAGCTGGCCGTCAACGAGCGCTCGCGCGCGGCCGGGCTCGAGCTCGCGCCGATCGATCCGTCCGAGGACGGCTCGGCCGACTACGCCGGGCCGCTGGTCTCCGACCTCGACCTGGCCGGTTTCTCCCATTCGGCGCTGGTCCGCATCGCCGACGAGGTGTGCCTGCAGATGGCGCTGCTCGACCGCGGCTTCACTCTCGCGCTGGAGTCCCGGGTGACCTCGCCCGAGCAGCTCCTGGAGATCCGCCGCAAGCAGCTGGTCGGGGTCGCCGGCATCGCCGGCGCGCGCCTCGCCCGGGCGCTCTCGCTGCCGCCGGACACCAAGGGCGCGCTGCGGCTGCTCGCGCTCCATCCGATGCTCAACCCCGCTGCGTACGTCTCGGTCGAGGTGGAGGCCGACGCGATGACCGTCCGCCCTTCGGCGGCCGACGAGGACGGTGCCTGGGTGTCCCTGATCGGACCGGAATGGTTCATTCCGCTCCGGGTCGCGGTGCAGGCGCTCGACGCTCACCTCGACGTCGAGGTCCGGTCCGTTGGAGACGCCGTCGACGACGGTTGGCGGGTCGAGATCGTACGCCGCACCGAACCCGCTCCCGAGGCCGACGAGGTCACGGTGGTGAGGTTCAGCACCGGCGCGGACTTCGCGTTCGAGCCGCGCCGGTCGCTGCCGATCACACCGGTCTGAGGTTCAGCGGCGGTGGAGCGCGAGGACCGGGATGACCCGGTCGGTCTTCGCCTCGTACTCGCCGAAACCCGGACTCATCGCCTTGAAGCGATCCCAGGCGGCGTCGCGCTCGGCGCCGGTCAACTCGGTCACCTCGACCTCGACGACCCCTTCGTCGGGCGTCTCGATCTTGGTCTCCGGGTGGGCCAGCAGGTTGTGGTACCACGCCGGGTTCTCGGGCGCGCCGGCCTTGGAGGCGGCGATCAGCCAGGTGTCGGGATCCGGGTGGAGGTTGGCCACCGGCGAGACCCTCTCGGTGCCGGTCCTGGCGCCGGTGTGGTGCACGAGTACGAGCCCGCGCCCGAACGGCACCGAGGTGACGTTGCCGTCGTTCGAGCGGAACTCATCGATGATCGACTGGTTCCAGTCCTTGTAGTCGCTGCCTGACATGGAGTGCCTTTCCCCGAGGAATCGGTTTTCACCCACTCTCGCAGACCTGCCCAACGGGCACCGGTCAAACCGAACGCCGAGTCGGCTCGTCCTGACCGAAATTCCTGCCGAGTCGGCTCGTCATGACGCGCCGACTCGGCGTTGTTTTCTGTCAGGATGCGCCGACTCGGCTGGGGGCGAGGTCAGACTCGGGCCAGAGCCGCGATGCGGACCTGCTCCTCCCGGTCGGTCACCTTCGCGCGCGGTCGACCGATCTCCTTGCCGGACTCGCACTCGTGGGTGTCGAGCGTGTTCCAGCCGGTCTGGTCGACCACGATCACGCCGCGCGCCGCCAGGAGGTCGTCGAGGGACTCGCCCGCAGGGTCGGTGAGCGCGCCGGCGGCGTAGTCGTCCAGGAGGGTGCGTACGGTCTCGGCGGCGCAGGCGCGGTTGGTGCCGATCACGCCGCTGGGACCACGCTTCGCCCAGCCCGCGGTGTAGGTGGCCTCGGCCCCGATCACCCGGCCGGCCTCGTTAGGGAAGCGGCCGGTGCCCGCCTCGTTCGGGACGCCGTCGACCCCTGCGGAGCGGTAGCCCGTGGCCCGGACCACCAGCCCGGCCTCGAGCTCCTCGCCGTTGTCGAAGCGCACCCCGGCGACGGTCTCCGTGCCGAGGATCTCGGTGGGCGTGAGGCCGAAGCGGAGGACGAGCCGCTTCGCGGCGTCGGTACGCGGCCGGGTGGCCAGGTCGCGGAGCAGGTCGGCCTTCTGGAGCGCCCCGAAGGTGGCGGCGTTGCGTTCGGTCGTGTCGGCCTCGGTCGGCAGGGCGGTCAGGTCCGCCTCGTCGACGACGACGTCGATACCCGGGTCGTCGGCCAGTGCCCGCAGCTCGGGGCTGGTGAAGGCGGCGTGCTCGGCACCCCGCCGGGCGGTGACGACGACCTCGCGGATGCCGCTGGCCGCCAGGGCCGCGAGCGCGACCGGAGCCAGGTCGGAGGCGGTCAGGGCAGCCTCGTCGGCCAGCAGCAGCCGGGCCAGGTCGAGGGCGACGTTGCCGTTGCCGATGACGACGGCCCGCTCGTGCGCGAGCGGGAAGGTGAGATCGGCTCGGTCGGGATGGCCGTTGTACCAGCCGACGAGCTCCGCCGCCGAGGTCGAGCCCGGCAGCTCCTCCCCCGGCAGGCCGAGACTGCGGCCCTCACCGGCGCCGGTGGTGTAGACGACCGCGTGGTGGGCGCCGAGCAGCTCCTCGTGGGTGACATCGCGCCCGATCTCGACGTTGTAGCGCGTCCGTACCCGGCGGTGGCGTGCCGTCTTCGCGAAGCCGGAGACGATCTCCTTGGTGTCCAGGTGGTCCGGGGCGACGCCGTAGCGGACCAGACCGTAGGGGGTCGCGAGCCGGTCGATGACGGTGATCTCGACGTCGCAGCGGCGGGTGGCGGCGAGCTCTTCGGCGACGTACCAACCGGCCGGGCCGGCCCCGACCACGGCCACCTTGAGCGGCCCGCCGGGGATCTTCGGGCCCAACGGCGGCAGCGGCGCGGGCTCCTCCTGCTCGCCGGTGAACTCGAAGAAGGCAGCGTTGATGTCGACGTAGGGCGCGAACGCGTCCGGGACCTCGTAGTCCGGGTAGATCGCGTTGACCGGGCAGGCGTCCTCGCAGGCTCCGCAGTCGATGCACTCGTCGGGGTGGACGTAGAGCATCTCGGCGGCACCGAAGCCCGGCTCGTCGGGCGCGGGGTGGATGCAGTCGACGGGGCAGACCTCCACGCAGGAGGCGTCGTTGCAGCACGACTGGGTGATGACGTACGTCATGAGCGCTGAGCCTTCCTCCGGGCCTTCCCGATGGTCTCCTCGACCACCGTGTTCATCCTGGCACCGTTCGGCCAGCCCGCGTAGTGACTCAGGAACACCACGATCTCGCGCAGCTCGTCCTCGGAGAGCTCGCCGTTGGCGTACGCCGCGGGGATCTGGATCCCGAGCACGTCCGCGGCACCCTGGCCGGCGAGCAGGCCGATCAGCAGGAGCCGGCGGTCGCGGGTGGTCAGGCCCGGGCGCTGCCAGATGTCCCCGAAGAGATGGTCGGCGGTGTAGCCGAAGAAGTCGCCCTCGCCGTCGGCCATGTCGAAGCCGTAGACCTCCTCCATCTTGCGCAGGCCTCGGGCGCGCTTCTCGGGAAGGTCGGCGAACTTGTCGGTGTCGTCGTTCATGATTCCGTGTTCCTCGTTCAGTCCTTGGGGAGCCCGAGCCCGGGTGCCAGCCGGTCGAGGGCGAGTCGGGCGAGCGGCACCTCGACGTCGAGCTCCTCGGCGAGCTCGATCGCGAAGCCGAGATCCTTCTCCCCCAGCGCCACGACGTGGCCGAAGACGCCGTGCCAGAAGTCGTCGGGAGCAATCGGGGCGGTGGTGTCGCGGTAGAGGATCGCGCCCGGTCCACCGGTGATCGCGTCGGTGTGGCGTACGACGTCGCCGAGCGCCACCAGGTCGAGACCCGCCGCCTCGGCGAGCCGCTGGGCCTCGGTGGCGGCGGTGAAGGAGGCGAAGTGGAGCAGGTTGCGGGCCAGCTTGAACCTCGTCCCGGCGCCGACCGGGCCAGCATGGACCACCTTGGAGCCCATCGCGGTCAGGACCGGGCCGGCCGCTGCGTACGCCTCCGGGCTGCCGCCCACGAGGATGGCCAGGGTGCCTTCGGCGGCTCCCATCGGGCCGCCGGAGACGGGGGCGTCGAGCACGTTCACCCCGTGCGGCTCGGCGGTCGCGGCCAGCTCGGCCGGCGTCTCCGGGGCGACGGTCGAGTGCACCAGGACCGTCAGCGGGTCGTGCCCCGGACGGTCACCGACGGACGTGAGCACCTCGGCGAGCACCTGGCGCACCTGGTCGTCGTCGCGCACCATCACGCTGAGTACGTCGACGGCGGAAGCCAGCTCAGCGACCGAGCCCGCCGCCTTCGCACCGGCCCCACCGAGCTCGGCGACGGGCTCCTCGGCGATGTCGTGCACCCACAGCTCGATCCCGTCGCTGTGGGCGAGCTGGAGCGCCATCGGCTTGCCGATGTTGCCGAGGCCGACGAACCCCGCACGTGTCCTGGGCGCCGCGGTCACAGCCGGAACGTCCCGCCGCCGTCGACGGCGATGATCTGGCCGGAGATCCACGCGGAGTCCTCGGAGAGGAGGAACTTCGCGGTCCCGACCATGTCCTCGGTGGTGCCGAGGCGCTTGATCGCCATGCCCTTCGTCATCTCTCTCGCCGCGTCGCCAGCCTGGACCCGGGTCGCCTCGGTGTCGGTCGGCCCCGGCGCGATCGCGTTGACCCGGATGTTCATCCCGCCGAGCTCGTGGGCGAGCTGCTGGGTCAGCCCGTTGATGCCGACCTTGGCCAGCCCGTAGAAGCCGGAGTAGAGGTAGGCCGCGGTGGAGGACTGGTTGACGATCGCCCCGCCGCCCCGCTTCTGCATCGCCGGGTAGACGGCGCGGGTCATCACCAGCGCGCCGTTGAGGTTCACGCTCATGAACTTCTCGTAGTAGTCCCAGTCGACGGTGATCAGCAGGTCGAAGGCCATGTCGCCGTAGATCGCGGCGTTGTTGACCAGCCCGTCGATCCCGCCGTACGCCTCGGTCGTCTCGGCCACCAGCGCGGCCGCCGACGCGTGGTCGGAGACGTCGCAGCGTACGAACCGGGCGACGCCGCCGGCCGCCTCGATCTCCTTGGCGACCTGCTGCCCCTTCTCCTCGTTCAGGTCGGCGACGACGACGGCGGCGCCCTCGGCGGCGAACCCCTTGGCGTACGCCTCGCCGATCCCCTGCGCCGCCCCGGTGACGACGATGACCTTGTTCTCGAACCTCATCCGTCCGTCCTCTCCCGCGCCGAGTCGGCGCATCCTGACATCAGTCCCTGCCGAGTCGGCGCGTCATGACGAGCCGACTCGGCGTCGGTTTTCGTCAGGATGAGCCGGGTCGGATTCATGCGGGCTCAGCGATCAGCTTGGTCTCGAGGTACTCCTCGAAGCCTTCGACGCCCATCTCCCGGCCGAGGCCGGACTGCTTGTAGCCGCCGAACGGCGCGTCGGGGCCGAACCACTGGCCCCCATTGACGCCGATGGTGCCGGTGCGGATCCGCGCTGCCACCGACTTCGCGCGCTCCAGCGACCCGGACTCCACGGCGCCGGAGAGGCCGTAGGGCGAGTCGTTGGCGATGCGTACGGCATCGTCGTCGCCGTCGTGCGGGATCACCGTGAGCACGGGGCCGAAGATCTCCTCGCGGGCGACGCGGGCGGTGTTGTCGAGGCCGGCGACGACGGTGGGCTGGATCCAGAAGCCGCCGGCGAGGTCGCCGTCCTGGACCGCGACGGCTCCGCCGGTGGCGATGCGGCCACCTTCCTCCTCGGCGAGCGCGAGGTAGCCGAGGATCCGGTCGCGCTGGACCGCGGAGATCACCGGGCCGCAGATCGTGCCGGCATCGGCCGGATCGCCCGCGCCGAGCGACGACATCGTCCCGGCGGCCGCCTCGACGGCCGCGTCGTAGGACTCCCGAGGCACCAGCAGCCGGGTGGTCAGGGCGCAGCCCTGACCTGCGTGAACGGCCACCGAGAAAGCCGCCATCGAGGCGGCCGAGGCGATGTCGGCGTCGTCGAGGACGATCGCCGCGGACTTGCCGCCGAGCTCGAGGAAGACCTTCTTCAGGCTGGGCGCGGCGGCCGCCATGATCGCCCGCCCGGTGGCCGTCGACCCGGTGAAGGAGACCAGGTCGACCCGCGGGTCCTCGGCCAGCATCGCGGCCACCCGGTTGTCGCGCGGGGTGACGACGTTGAAGACGCCCGGCGGGAGATCGGTGTGCTCGGCCGCCAGCCGGCCCAGCTCCGCGGCCAGCCATGGCGTGTCCGGGGCGGGCTTGAGGATCACCGTGTTGCCCGCCGCCAGCGCCGGGCCGATCTTGGCCAGGTTGATCTGGTTGGGGAAGTTCCACGGCGTGATCGCGGCGACGACGCCGACGGCCTCGCGCCGCACGGTCCGCCGCGAGGAGATGCCCATCGTCACCCCGACCCCGAGGTCGCGTTCCCACTCGAAGGACTCGGCGAGGTCGATCGTCCACTTCAACGTCTCGACCGGGGTGTCGAACTGCGGCCCGGCGACCAGGAACGCGGGCGCGCCGACCTCGGCAGTGGTCAGCTCGCGCAGCGCCTCGGCGTTGTCGAGGAGCGCCTGGTGGAGCTGGCGCAGGCACCGGATCCGCAGCGCCACGTCGGTCGACCAGTCGGTCTCGTCGAACGCCTTGCGGGCGGCGGCGATGGCGGCGTCCATGTCCTCGGCCGTCGAGTCGGGCGCGCGCCCGATCTCCTGCCCCGTGGCGGGGTTGAGGATCGCGTAGGTCTCGCCGGATGCGGCCGCGCCGAGCTTGCCGTCGACGAGCTGCTGGGCGGGCGGGTTGGTGGGGTTTCGGGTCGTCACACGGGCTCCTGGGTCACGAAGTTCCCGGCCGCGACGGGCGGCGGCCAGACGGTCGAGGGCAGGTCGGCGAGGCGGTAGTGGCCGGGCTGCTCGATGCCGTTCAGCGACATCCGCTCCAGCAGCCCGGCGGTGGCCTTCTTCGCCTTGACGATGTCGAGGAAGGTGGTCGCGGTGGACCCCAGGTCGAACCAGTCCCGCTGCCAGGCGAACTCCAGCCCGTCGCCGTCGGGCCGCGGTGCGACCCCGAACCAGGAGCCACCGATGCCGAGGATCTCGTACTCCTCGCCGGTCGCGTCGTCGACGATCCCGGCCCGCTGCCGCCAGAAGCCGATCACCATCGCGTTGACGTCGTCGATGACCGTCGCCTGGTAGTCGTAGTGCCAGCCCTCGAGCCCGGCCATCTCGGTGCCGAGCGCCCACTCCCGGATCTGCTCGCGGCCAACGGCCATGAAGTGCTCGTCGGGGGTGTACATCCAGCCGTACGTCGCGTCCTCGGCGTACACGTCGGCGAGCGGCGACCAGTTGCCGTCGGCCTCCGCCTTCCGGTTGAGGTCGAGCCAGTGGGCCCAGAACCCCTCGATCTCGGCGCGGTCCATTCAGTCCTCCAGGGTGAGAGCGAAAGCGGGGCAGTACTTCACGGCCGCACGCGCGGCATCGAGCTGACCGCCGGACGGTTCGGTGATGCGTACGACGACCTGGTAGCTGTCGTCGTCGAAGGCGAAGAGCTCCGGGGCCTCGGCGAGGCACTCCTGATGCCCCTGGCAGAGCCCGGGGTCGGCTGTCAGCTTCATGCTCCGCCACCACCCACGGGCCGCCGCCGGTAGCGCACACGGCAGGGCTGCTGGAGCTGGATCACCATCTTGGTGAAGTCGTCGGCGTACGACTCCAGCGGCTGCGCCGCCTCGAACGAGTAGTCGCGCAGGATGACCGAGAAGATCGCCTTCATCTGCATCATCGCGAACGCGTTGCCGACGCAGCGGTGCTTGCCGGCGCCGAACGGGATCCAGGTCCAACGGTTCTGCATGTCCTCCTGGCGCGGGTCGATGTAGCGGCTCGGGTCGAAGGAGTCCGCCTTCGGGAAGTCGGCCTCGATCCGGTTGGAGACCCGTGGCGAGGCGGCGAGCAGGGTGCCGGCGGGGATGGTCTCGCCGAGCAGCTCGAAGTCCTCGCGCACCAGCCGCATCAGGATGATCAGCGGAGGGTGCAGCCGCAGCGTCTCCTTCAAGGCGGCCTCGAGCACCGGGATCGAGCGCAGCGCCTGGAAGGACACCTCGCTGCCGTCCGCGTAGAGCTCGTCCAGCTCGCCGACGACGTCCGCCATCACCGACGGGTTCCGCAGCAGCTCGATCATCGCCCACGACGCGGTGCCGGAGGAGGTGTGGTGGCCGGCGAACATCATCGAGATGAAGACGCCGGTGATGGTGTCGGTGTCCATGTCGATCGAGATGAGGACGTCGAGGAGGTCGCGCTCCTCACGAGCGACCTTGCCCCGCGCGATCCGCTTGTCGATGATCGCCTGCACCAGCGCGACGAGCTTGTCGCGGGCGGCATCGCGCATCCGGAAGCTCTCGATGTCGGCGTAGGCGTCGACGTACGCGATCGCGTCCGTGCCGTGCTCGAGCTCGTGATAGTGCTGGGCGAAGGACGAGTCGAGCTCCTCACGGAACGGCTTCCCGACCAGGCACGCCGAGGTGGTGTAGATGGTCAGCTCGGCGAAGAAGTCGAGGAGGTCGATCTCCCCCTCCTCGCCCCAGCCGGCGATCATCCGGCGGATCTCGGCCTCGATCGTCTGTGCGTGCCCGCGCATCATGTCGCCGCGCAGCGCCTGGTTCTTCAGCATCTGCTGCCGCTCCTCCGGAGAGGCGTCGAAGACGACGCCCTTGCCGAAGATCGGCGTCATGAACGGGTACGCCGCCGCCTGGTCGAGCACGTCGTCGGGCGCTCGGAAGAACGCCTCGTTGGCCTCGGCACCGGTGACCAGGACGACGTCCTTGTCGGCGAGGCGAAAGCGCCCGAGGTCGCCGCACTCCTCGCGGACGCGGGAGAACAGCAAGATCGGGTCGACCCGCATCTCGGGCAGGTGCCCGGTGCCGCGGATGATCTCGGGGACGCTCGGGTCCTGGTCGTCCAGGACGGTGGAGACGGTGGGGATCGTCATCGTGGCTCCTGTACAGGGGCTTCGGGGTTGACGTCGATGGTGCTGATGTGGACTCCGCGCTTGGCGGTCACGACCGACGTGATCGCGTCGGCCAGCGCCCGGGCCTTGAGGAAGTGCGGATGGCGGGCGAGGCCCCACCTGACCCACTGCTCCAGCACGAACCCGCCGAGCTCGGCGGGCCACTCGTTGCCGATGTCGGAGTGGGTGGGACCGGGTCGCACGATCGAGGCCCGGACCCCGGTGCCCTCGAGCTCCATCTGGAGCGCGTTGACCATGCCTTCCAGACCCCACTTGGAGGCTGCGTACGCCCCCATGAACGGTCGCGGCCTGACCGCCACGTCGGAGGAGAGGAAGACCAGGTCGCCGCGCTGCCGCTCGATCATCCCGGGCCCGAAGGCGCGCAGGATCCGGTGGGCGCCGAGCAGGTTGATGTCGACCTGGCCGCCGAAGGTCTCCGTGGAGACGTCGACGGTCGCTCCCGGATGGGTGACGCCGGCGTTGCTGACCACGACCTCGATCTCGCCCAGGTCGGCGACCGCCTTCGCGGCGAACTCGGCGACCGACTCGTCCGAGGTCACGTCGAGTGGGTGGGCGACCGCCTCTCCCCCGTCGGCGCGGATCGCGGCGGCGATCTCCTCGACCCGGTCGAGCCGCCGGGCGCCGAGCGCGACCGGGAGACCCGCGGTCGCCAGCGCCTTCGCGGTCTCCGCGCCGATCCCGGAGGAGGCGCCGGTGATCACGGCCGGACGGCGGTCGGGCTGTGCGTACTTCATGCGTCCTCCAGGGATGCTGACCGAGGTAGCTCGGCGAATGCGTGCTGACCTCGCGGAACTCCACGAAGTCGGTGGCTGCCGACCGAGTTGCCTCGGTGAGCATCCGCCCCGCTCATCGCGCCCTCCAGGTGAAGGTGACCGGCAGCTCGGCGAACCCGCGCACGCTGGTCGAGTGGACCCGGACCGCGCGCTCGCGATGGACCTCGAACCCGGTCGTACGCCGCACCAGCTCCGCCAGCACGACCCGGGCCTCGAGCCGGGCCAGGTTGGCGCCGAGGCAGAAGTGCCGGCCGACGCCGAAGCTCATGATCCTGCCGAGCTCGTCGGACGGGCGATGGATGTCGAAGACGTCCGGGGCGGTGAAGACGCGCTCGTCGCGGTTGGCCGAGCCGAGCAGGACGAGCAGCTTCGACCCGGCCGGGACGACCTGGCCGTGGAGCTCGACGTCCTCGGCGACGTAGCGCGCCAGCATCTGGCTGGAGGTGTCGTGCCGCAGGGTCTCCTCGATCCACGAGCCCACCGGCGCGGTGTCCTCGGGTTCGGCGAAGACCTCGGCGAGCTGCGAGGGGTGGGCGCCGAGGTGGAAGAGCGCGTTGCCGAGCAGCTTGGTGGTGGTCTCGTTGCCGGCCACGACCATCAGGAACAGGAACGCGATCACCTCGTGGTCGAGCAGCCGGTCGCCGTCGACCTCGGCCTCGACGAGTGCCGAGGTGAGGTCGTCGCTGGGCTGCTTGCGCCGCTGCGCGACCATCTCGGCGTAGTAGCCGATCAGCTCGAGCGCGGCCGTCATCCCGGCCTCCGGCACGTCGCGTACGCCGTCCTCCCGGTGCACCACCAGGTCGGCCAGGCGGCGCACCTCGTCGCGGTCGGCGACGGGGACGCCCATCATCTCCGAGATGACGTCCATCGGGAGCTTGCCGGCGAGCTCCGCGATCCAGTCCGCCTCGCCGGTCTCGGCGCAGGCCGCGACCAGCGCGTCGAGGTAGTGGTCGGCGAGCGCCTGGATCTGCGGGGTGAGCTCGCGTACGCGGCGCGGCGTGAAGCCCGCCGAGACCAGCTTGCGCAGCCGGGTCTGCTCCTTGCCGTCCAGGGCCAGGAAGGACATCACCCGGTGGGCGTCGGCGTTCCAGGCGCTGGCGTCGAGCGAGACCCCCATGCGGTTGGAGAAGGTGACGTCGTCCTTGATAGCGGCGTGCACGTCGGCATGCCGGGAGAGTGCCCAGAAGTCGTCGGAGGCGTTGTAGTAGAGCGGCGCCTCGTCCCGCAGCCGGGCATAGACCGGGTAGGGGTCCTCGTGGAAGTCGTAGTCGTAGGGGTCGAAGATCTCGGTCGTGGCGCTGGTCATCTCACTCTTTCCCGACGATCACGGCGACGACTGGGGCGAGCCGGTCGGCCATCTCGTCGTAGGTCATCAGGCCCATGCCCGCCTGCAGCAGCGCGCCGGAGAAGGCGAGCAGCAGGGCTTCCCGCTCGGCCTCGGCCGCACCGTCGCCGAGCGCCGCCTCGAACCGGGCGGCGAACTCGGCTCCGATCCGCAGCCGCAGCCGCTCGACATCGGCATCGCTGCCCAGCAGCGCCGGCGTGACGGCCGCGGCGAGCGCAGGCTCCTCAGCGATCCGGGTCGTCAGGCTGCGTACGGCTGCCTGCACCCGCTCCACGCGGGACCCGGTCTCCTCGACCGCCGGCGTCACGGCCAGGTGGCGCCAGAAGAGCTCGGCGAAGAGATGGTTCTTCGAGGCGAGGTAGGTGTAGGCAGTGGCCGGGGAGACCCCGGCCCGGGCGGCGACCGAACGGACGGTCAGCGCCTCGTGCCCGACCTGCCGCAGCTCCGCCAGACCTGCCGCGAACACTCGCTCGACCGTCTCCGCCTGGCGGGTGCTCGTTGCGCTGGACACGTGTCCAGATTAGAACACGTTCTCGTTTCGGGCAAGGGGTGAACGCGGTCGAATCGGGGTACCGCACCAACATGTCGAGAACAGACGTGCTGGGCGTGGAGCTCCAGCGACAACGCGACGTCCTCAAGCTGGTCGGTGCGACCCTGAAGGCCGCCGAGGTCCCGTTCGCACTCGCCGGCGGGTACGCGGTCTGGACCCGAGGCGGGCCGGAGAGCACCCACGACGTGGACTTCGTACTCCCCGAGGAGTGCGTCGAGGACGCCGTGCGCGCGCTGGTACTGAACGGGATGGATCCGGTCGGCGCCCCGGAGGACTGGCTGGTCAAGGTCGGGCGCGACACCGTGGTCGTCGACCTGATCCACCGGCTCCCGACAGGCCCCGTCGACGACGAGCTGCTGGCTCGGTGCACCGACCTGCCGGTCGACTCCGTCACCATGCCTGTCATGTCCGGGACCGACCTGCTCATCTCGCGGATGCTGGCCCTGAGCGAGCACGCCTGCGACCTCTCCCCGATTCTCGGCGCCGCCCGCGCCCTGCGCGAGCAGATCGACTGGCGGCTGGTGCGACAGGAGGCGAAGCGGAGCCCCTTCGCGCAGACCGCGATCTGTCTGCTCGACGCGCTCGCCATCATGGACGGAAGCAGTATGGGAGGCGACGATGGCTGACCCGATTCGCGTGGCAGCAGTCGGTGACGTACATCTGGCCGACGACCTGCGCGGCCGCTACGCGCCGCTGCTCACGGACATCTCCGAGGAGGCCGATGCGCTGCTGGTCGCCGGAGACCTCACCCAGCACGGGACGGTCGAGGAGGCAGAGGCGTTCGCCGACGAGTTCGACGCCGCCGACGTACCGGTCCTCGTCGTGCTCGGCAACCACGACTATCACTCTGGAGCCGAAGGGGACATCACGCGACTCCTGGAGGACCACGGGATAACGGTGCTCGAGGGCACCTCGACCACCATCGAGACCAGTGCCGGCCTGCTCGGCGTCGCCGGCGTCAAGGGCTTCTGTCTCGGCTTCCTCGGCCGCTCCGCCGCTGACTTCGGAGAGCCGCAGATGAAGGCGTTCACAGGCCACGGCATCGAGACCGCAGATGTGCTGCGCAAGGCCCTCGACGACCTCGGCGACGGGCCCGACGTGACCGTCGCCCTGTCCCACTTCGCGCCCGTCGACGACACCCTCGTAGGCGAGCCGAAGGAGATCTGGCCGTTCCTCGGCAACTACCGGCTCGGTGAGGCGATCGACGAGACGGGAGTGGACCTGGCCCTCCACGGCCACGCCCACGCCGGACGCGAGAAGGGTCTCACCCCGGCCGGGGTGCCCGTACGCAACGTCGCCCAGCCCGTCATCCAGGCGGCGTTCCGTGTCTACGACGTCGTCCCCAGGAGGTCGGCATGAACGAGCAGCAGACGCGAGATCTCGAGCGCGCGATCGCGACCGACCCGCGCACGCACGAGCTGGGCATCCGGCTCCAGGTACGCGGTGACCACCTCGTCGTCTCCGGCGAGGTGGCCTCCGAGGAGCGTCGCGCGACGGTCCTCGAGGTCATCAGGGAGCACGACCCCGGGATCGACATCGTCGACTACATCGTGCTCAGCGCCGAGCCCGGGCCGGGCGGACCGCAGCACGAGCAGATAGACCCACGAAGGAGCTGAAACCTAGATGAACGGCACCATCGTCGCGGTCGTGATCGGGATGATCCTTTTCTGGGGTGTCCTGACCCTGATCGCCGCGCTCCTCGACCGGCGCCGCGGCCGCCAGATCGAGGACGACCTGACCGAGATGGAGCGCAAATACCATCTCGACGGCAGCGACCGGTACGGGAGCTTCGACCAGCGAGCCCCCGGAGCCCACCGAGCGCGCTGAGCCCGCTCAGGCCCCGGGCGGAAGCCTGGTGAAGTCGGGCTCGCGGCCCTCGGCGAAGGCGACGAGCGCCTCGATGTTGGCGGGTCCGCCGAGCAGCTCGGCGAACTTGGCGTTCTCGAGCTCCCGGGCGGCTTCGATCCCGGGGCGCAGCGACGCGGTCATCGTCTCCTTGACCGCGACCAGGCTGCTGATCGGTCTCGCGGCGAGCATGGCGGCGTGGTCCCAGGCGACCTCGAGGAGCTCCTCGGGCTCGGTGACCCGCCACACGAGCCCCATCTCGTGCGCCTCCTCGGCACCGAACCACTCCCCCGACATCAGCATCCAGGCGGCGTTCTGGCGTCCGATCAGCCGCGGGAACAGGAAGCTGGAGGCGGCCTCCGGCGCGACCCCGAGCGTCGTGAACGGTGTCTTGAACCTCGCCTTCGCCGAGGCGAGGACGAGGTCGGCGAAGCCCAGGAGCGTCACGCCGATCCCCAGACCCAGTCCGTTGACGGCGACGACCAGCGGCTTGGAGAACGCCGCCAGCGAGTCGACCAGGCCGATGAAGCCGTGGGCGGCGCTCTCGTCGCCACCCGAGGCGGTCTCCTTCATCTCGACGAGATCGGTGCCCGCCGAGAAGGCGCGGCCGTTCCCGGTCAGCAGCACGACGGCCACCTCCGGGTCCTCGTCGGCCTCGCGCAGCGCCTCGGCCAGGGCGACGTAGAGCGCCTGGCTGAACGCGTTGAGCTGGTCGGGACGGTTGAGGGTGAGCGTACGGACGCGGGCGCGGTCCTGGCTCAGCAGCAGGTCGGACATGGGGGGTCTCCTATCGGCCTAGGATCAGGTCGGCGGCACGCTCGCCGATCATGATCGAGGGCGCGTTGGTGTTGCCGCCGGTGATCGAGGGCATCACGCTCGCGTCGGCGACGCGCAGGCCGTCGATGCCCAGCACCCGCAGCGACGGGTCGACCACGGCGCGCTCGTCCGACCCCATCCGGCAGGTGCCGACGCCGTGGTAGACGCTGTGCACGATGTTGGGCAGCAGCTCACGGGTCGCCTCCGGGGTGGAGTACGACGGGCCGGGCGAGATCTCGCCCTGGTTGTCCCCGAGACCGACCATCATCTCGCGCACCTTCGCGATCCCGTCGAGGAGCACCTCGGTGTCCTTGCCCGAGGTCAGGTACGCCGGGTCGAGCAGCGGGTGCGCGAGCGGGTCGGCGCTGGCCAGGCGTACGGTGCCCCGGCTCTCGGGGTAGATCAGCGTCGGCAGGATGCACAGGCCGGGCTTGCTCGTCGGCGGCCGGATGGCCTTCTCGCCGTCCTGGTTCGGGAACGGGTAGACCCAGTAGAGGACGTGCAGCTGCAGGTCGGGGACCTGGCCGGCCAGGGCGCTGCGTACGAAGCCGAAGGCCTCGAACTGCGAGCCGGCCGCCCAGCCCTTGCGGGTGAGCCGCGACTTCGCGAACCCGGCGGCGAAGTAGGCGGGCGTGGGCCGTCGCAGGGCCGAGTCCATCCGGAACGAGACCGGCACGAAGAGGTGGTCGTGGAAGTTGTCGCCGACGGGAAGGTCGGCGTGGACCTGGATGCCGTGGTCGCGGAGGTGGTCGGAATGACCGATTCCGGAGAGCATCAGCAGGTGTGGCGAGCCGTAGACGCCGGCGGCGACGATGACCTCGCGGCTCGCCCGGATGGTCTGCTTGTCGCCGTCGGCGCCGACGACCTCGACACCGGTGGCGCGCGAGCCCTCGATGCGTACGCGGGTGACCTGGGCCTTGGTCAGGATCAGCAGGTTGTCCAGCGGCTGCTCGCGCAGGTAGGCCTTCGAGGCCGAGTAGCGGCGCCCCTCGGAGGCGCTGAGCTGGACGACGCCGACGCCCTCCTGCTCCTTGCCGTTGTAGTCGTCGAGGGCGCTGACCCCGAGCCGCTTGGGTGCCTCGTCGAGCCAGCTCTGCGTCGCCGGCGTGAGGTCCTTCTGGTAGCGCACCTTCACCGCCCCGCCCTGGCCGCGGAACTCGTCGCCGCCGCCCTCGAAGTCCTCCATCCGCTTGAACGCCGGCAGCACGTCGTCGTAGGACCATCCGGTCGCGCCGTCGGCCGCCCAGTCGTCGAAGTTCTGGCGGTTGCCGCGCACCCAGAGCATGCCGTTGATCGAGGATGAGCCGCCCAGCACCTTGCCGCGGGTCATCGGGATGACCCGGTCGAGGGCGGCGCTCTGCGGGACCGACTTGTAGCCCCAGTCGACCAGCTTCTTCAGCTGTGGCGTGGAGAGCATCGCGGCGACCGCGCCGGGGAGCTCGAGGAGGTTCTTGATCCCGAAGGCGGTGTCCTTGGTGCCCGCCTCGATCACGATCACGCTGGCGCCGCTCTCGGCCAGCCGGCGAGCGGTGGCGCAGCCCGCACTCCCGGCGCCTACGACGATGTAGTCGGCTTCCATGTTCACTTCTCTCTCCCGGCGATCCCTTCCGCAAAGACTAGAACACGTTCTACTGTTGTGTCATGCGCCACGGCATCGTCCTGTTCACCTCGGACCGCGGCATCGCGCCCGCCGAGCTCGCCTCCGCCGCCGAGGAGCGCGGCTTCGACACCTTCTACGTACCCGAGCACACCCACATCCCGGTGCGCCGCGACGCCCTGCACCCCACCGGCGGCACCGAGCTCCCCGACGACCGCTACCTGCGTACGCTCGACCCCTGGGTCACGCTCGGTACCTGCGCCGCGGTGACCTCGCGGATCGGGCTCTCCACCGCCGTCGCACTGCCGGTCGAGTCCGACCCGATCACGCTCGCCAAGACGATCGCGACCCTCGACCACCTCTCCGGCGGCCGGGTCTCGCTGGGGGTCGGGTTCGGCTGGAACACCGACGAGCTCGCCGACCACGGCATCCCGGGCGACCGCAAGCGCACCGCGCTGAAGGAGTACCTGGAGGCGATGCGGGCGCTGTGGACCGAGGAGGAGGCGGCCTATGCGGGCGAGTTCGTCTCCTTCGGCCCGTCGTGGGCCTACCCGAAGCCACCACAGGGCCGGATCCCGACGATCGTCGGCGCCGGCGGCGGCCCCAAGACGCTGCGCTGGATCGCCCGCAACGCGGAGGGCTGGATGTCGACCCCGACCGAGGCCGACATCGGCGACAAGGTGAAGACGCTGCAGGACGAGTGGGAGTCGGCGGGCCGCGAGGGCAAGCCCGAGGTCCGCGTCCTCGTCGCGAAGCGACCCACACCCGACGACCTGGCCGAGTGGTCGGTGGCCGACGAGCTGATCTGGGGCGTACCCGACACCGAGCCGGCCGGCGTGCTCACCTACCTCGACAAGCTCGCGGGCAGGCTCGACCTCGGCTGATCAGCCCAGCCGCTCGCGCAGGAAGCCGACGATCCGCGCCAGGCCGGCTCGCGAGGCCGGCGAGATGCCCGGCAGCGTGAGATAGGCATGGGTCGCCAGCCGCGGGCAATGAACGGCGACCTCCACCCCAGCCGTACGCAGCGCGTCGGCGTAGCGCTCGGCGTGCGAGCGCATCGGGTCGAACCGCGCGGTGAGCACCAGGGCGGGCGGCAGACCCGCATGGGACCGCGCCCGCAGCGGCGAGACCGACCACTCCTCGGCGAGCGACACGTCGTTGCCGAGGTAGTGCTCCACGATCCCGCCCAGCCCCGGGCCACGCAGACCGACGAGATCGACGAGCGGATAGATCAGCACCTGGCCACGGATCCGAGACTCACCCTCGTTCCGGGCGCGAAGCGCCAGGACCGCGGCCAGGGTGCCGCCGGCGCTGTCGCCCAGCACGGCGATCCTCGTCGGATCGGCGCCGAGCTCGTCGGCGTTCTCTACGACCCACGCCAGCACGGCCCAGCAGTCCTCGACCGCCGCCGGATAGGGATGCTCCGGGGCGAGCCGGTAGGCCGGCGCGACCACGATCGCCCCGGTGCGAGCCGCGATCCGGCCGGCCATCCAGCGCGACTGCTCGGGCGATCCCCAGCACCAGCCACCGCCATGAAAGGCCAGCACGATCGGCCGCAGCGCGGCCGAGCGGGCTCGCGGGACGTGGACCCGGAGCCGGATCTCGCCGGCCCACGCCTCATGCACCACCACACCCGGGTCGTCCGCTCCGAACACCCAGGTCAGGTGGCGGTTCGCCAACAGCGCCGCCCGCCGCTCGCGCAGCTCGACCATCCCGTCCACACCGCGATCCTGCACCTCGGCGGCGGTCTTCGTCATGACGTACGGCCGACCGACGGTCGAACGTCACCGCACAGCTCACGTAGACACCACCCATAATAGAACACGTTCTACTATGATCGGCCCATGAGTGACATCAGCGAGATCGAGCAGCTCAAGTACCGCTACGTACGCCTCCTCGACACCAAGCAGTGGGACGAGTTCGCCACCTGCTTCAGCGATGACGCCACCGCCGACTACGCCGGGCTCTCGTTCACCTCGCCCGCCGAGCTGGTCGACTACATGCGGACCAACCTGCCCGCGGAGATCATCACGATGCACCACCTCCATCACCCCGAGATCGCGGTCGACGGAGACGCTGCCACCGGCCGCTGGTACCTCTACGACAAGGTCTTCGCCCCCGCCTACGAGTTCGCCCTCGAGGGCGCCGCCTTCTACGAGGACCGCTACACCCGTACGCCGCTCGGCTGGCGCATCGCCCACACCGGCTACCAGCGCACCTGGGAGCTCACCACCAGCTTGAAGGACCAGCCCAGCGCGAGGCTGACCGGACCCGGCGGACCGGCGACGCACGCCTGAGAACGGCGGTAGGTTCGGCACCATGCGGATCGCCTTCGGAAGCGACGACGAGAACGAGACGACCACGGCCGTGCTCGCCGAGCTGCGGGAGCGTGGCGACGTCGAGATCATCGAGACCGACTCCTGGCCCGACCTCGGCGCCGGCATCGGCCGGGCGGTCGTCGAGGGCCGCGCCGACGTCGGCGTGGTGATGTGCTGGACCGGAACCGGCACGGCGATCGCCGCCAACAAGGTCCCCGGCGTACGCGCCGCCCTCGCCTGGGAGCCCTGGATCGCCCGCAACGCGCGCCTGTGGAACGACGCCAACGTCTTGGCGATGAGCCTCAAGCGCCTCGCCCCCGACGTCGCGGTCGAAGTCACTCGGGCATTCCTCGACGAGACCGAGCCGGATCCCGACGAAGCCGCCGCGATCAGACGTCTCGGCGAGCTGTGAGCGCCGCGTCGGACACCCGGTCAGCAGCAGGCGCAGCCGCCGTCGCAGCCCTCGTTGTCGTCGAGGCGCGCCCCGGCCGGTGAGCAGCAGACGTCGCCGCGCCAGGCGTTGACGCCCTCCCCCACCGCCAGCGCGGCGATGACGAGCGCGGCTGCCGAATCCGCCCACCACCAGCCCAGGGCGCTGTTGGCGAGCAGCCCCAGAAGCAGTGCGGCGGACATGTAGGTGCACAGCAGCGTCTGCTTGGAGTCGGCCACGGCGGAGTGGGAGCCGAGCTCGTTGCCGGTACGGCGCTGGATCCAGGAGGCGGCGGGCATGACGAGCAGGCTCAGCGCGGCGATGCCGATGCCGAGACCGGAGTGGTCGGCGGCATGGCCGGCCACCAGCGCCGTGACCGCGTCGTAGGAGACGAAGGCGGCCAGGCCGAAGAAGGAGAAGGCGATGATCCGCAGCGCGGTCTTCTCGCGGGCCTCGGGATCACGGCCCGCGAACTGCCAGGCGACCGCGAGGGCGGAGGAGACCTCGATGACCGAGTCGAGACCGAAGCCGAGCAGCGCCGCCGAGCCGGCGATCGCTCCGGCCGCGATCGCCACCACGGCCTCGATCACGTTGTAGGCGATGGTGAAGGCGACCAGGAGGCGGACCCGTCGCACCAGGACAGCCCTGCGGGACGGATCGGGGCCTGAGACCGGCGGCGAGACATCCTCGCGTCGGCCGATGACGTGGATCGGCAGCTCGGAGCTCACCAGGTCACCTCATGGCACTGCCGGGTCGGGGCGGTCTCGGTCTGCAGGGTGGCGTGCTCGATCTGGTGCCGGGTGGCGAGCGCGGTCTGCGCCTCGGCCAGCACGGTTTGGGCATCGGTGCCCGCATCCAGGACGAGATGCGCGGTGGCGACGTGCATCCCGGAGGTCAACGTCCACACGTGCAGGTCGTGGACGTTCTCCACGCCCGGGACCGCTTCGAGGTCGGCGACGATCTGGTCGATCTCCATGCCCTCGGGGACGTGCTGGCCGAGGACCGCCAGGACCTGACGGCCCAGCGCGACAGCGCGTACGGCGACGAAGACCCCGATCGCGACGGCGACGGCGGTGTCCCACAACGGCTGCCCGGTGGCGGCGACCAGCAGCCCGGCCGCGATGACGCCGACGCTTCCGGCGGCGTCGGCGACGACCTCGAAGTAGGCGCCCTTGAGGTTGAGCGACTCGCTCGCGCCCGCGCGCAGGAGCAGCATCGAGACCAGGTTGATGGCCAGGCCGATCGCGCCGACCACGAGCATCGCACCGGTCTGGACCTCGGAGCCCTCGCCGATGCGGCCGATCGCCTCGAGCACGACGTAGACCGCGACCCCGAGCATCACCAGGACGGTCAGGCCGGAGGCGAACACCTCGACCCGGTAGGAGCCGTAGGTGCGGCGACCGGTGGTGTCGGCGCGGGTGGCGATCCGGGTCGCGACCAGCGCCGCGCCCAGCGCGACGACGTCCGCGGTCATGTGACCGGCGTCGGAGATCAGTGCCAACGACCCCGACCACAGGCCTGCGACGAGCTCGACGATCAGGAACGCCGCCACCATGGCGAAGGTGACGGCCAGCCGCCACCGGTGCCTGCCGCCGGCGTGGCCCACAGCTGCCCCGTGCCCGTGCCCGTGCCCGTGCCCGTGTCCGTGGCCCATCAGCAGCAGCCCTGCTCGGCGGAGTCGCGGCACGCTTCCGGGTCGGTGACCAGGATCAGGTCGTGCAGGTCAGCCAGCGCATGCGCGAGGCGACCGTCGGCGAGCTCGTAGCGGGTCCGCCTGCCCTCGGGGACGGCGACGACCAGGCCGCAGCCGCGCAGGCAGGCCAGGTGGTTCGACATCGACTGACGGGTCACGCCCAGCGACTCGGACAGCTCGGCCGGATAGGCCGGCCCCTCGCGCAGCTGCATCAGGACCCGGGCTCGGGTGGCGTCGGAGAGGGCGTGCCCGAACCGGGCAAGCGCGTCCAGGGACGAGGCGGTGGCGGTGACCATGCCGCGACAGTACATCGAAACATGTATTCAGCAAAAGCTGAACCATGGCGGGGACCTGTCAGTCAAGCTCCCGGTAGTTGCTGCGGAAGAACAGCAGCGGCTCGGTGGCGGAGCCCTCCTCGAGGTCCAGGACGCGGCCGACGACGAGATAGTGGTCGCCCTCCTCGTGGACCGAGTGGACCGCGCAGTCGAGATAGCCGACGGCCCCGTCGAGATGCGGGTCGCCGTGGTGGGCCGACGGGGTCCAGGAGATGTCGGCGTACTTGTCCGCGGCACGCGAGGCGAACTGGTTCGAGACGGCCTCCTGGCCGGCGGCGAGGATGTTTACCGAGAAGTGCCCCGCGCGACGGATCCGGGCCCAGGCCCGGGATGACTTGGTCGGCGCGAAGAGGATCAGCGGCGGCCGCAGCGACACCGAGGAGAACGACTGGCAGGTCATCCCGACCGGGCCTTCCGCGGTCTGCGCCGCGATCACGGTGACCCCGGAGGCGAACCGGCCCAGCACCGTACGGAACCGGGCGTCCGCCTCCGCGTCGGCAGGGGTCTCCGGTGGCGACGGTGGCGCTTCGAAGTCGAAGCGACCGTGGAAGGACTCGATCAGCTCCGGATGCGGCCAGCTCTCGGCGGCATCGGGAGACATCCCATCAGGCACCTCTATACGCATACCCGATCACTGGCCTACGCCGAAGTCGTGACCCCAGTACGAGACGGCCGTGGACTCCCGGGCGACCCACTTCTGGTCGTCGACCTGCAGGCCCTCGGTGCCGAACTCGATGTCGAAGCCGCCCGGCGACTTCACGTAGAAGGAGACCATCTCGTCGTTCATGTGCCGCCCGAGCGTCGCCGAGAGCTTCGCGCCGTACTTCTTCACCCGCTCCAGCGCCCGGCCGACGTCGTCGAGCTTGTCGACCTCGAGCATGATGTGGACGCACTTGGAGTCGTTGGGGAACGGCAGGAACGCCAGCGAGTGGTGACGCGGGTTGATCCCGAGGAAGCGCAGCCAGATCTTGGTGCCGGGCTCCTTGCCCGCGAACTCGCCGGGCATGCTCATCGAGTCGCGCAGCCGGAACCCGAGCGTGTCGCGGTAGAACTCCAGCGCCTCGACGTCGTCGGAGACCGGGATCACCACGTGACCCATCCCCTGCTCGCCGGTCACGAAGGTGTGACCGTAGGGCGAGACCGCGGGGCGTCGCTCGTAGGTGATGCCGTGGAAGAGCTCGAAGACGTTGTCGAAGGGGTCGCGGAAGCGCAGCATCTCCTGCACCCGCCGCTCGGCGAGCTCCTCGGGGGACCCCTCCTCCACCTCGACCCCGGACTTCTCCAGGTGCTCCCGGGCCTGCGCCAGCGCGGTGTGGTCGGCGACCTCCCAGCCGACGCAGCTGAGCTGGTCCACCTCGCCCGGCTCGATCACCAGCCGCGCCGAGACCTCGTCGATGCGGTAGTAGAGGTGCTCCTGGTTCGGGCCCTTCGCCTCGATCAGCCCGAGGACCTTGCCGGCGAACGTACGCCACGCCTCCAGGTCGGTGCTGGTGACGCGTACGTAGCCCATGGACTTGATGTCGATCACTTCGTACGCTCCTTGTGCCTCTTCAGGCTGTGCCGTTTGAGAAACGCGACCGCAATCTCGCGGAACTCGTCGGCGGCCTCGATCTGTGCCCAGTGCCCGCAGCGCGGAAAGACATGCAGCTGCGCCTTCGGAATCAGCTTCAGGGCGGGGAACGCTCCGTCGAGCGGGTTGACCCGGTCCTCACGACCCCAGGTGAGCAGGGTGTGGTGCTTGAGCCGGTGCGCCTCGCGCCACAGCATGCCGTCCTCGGCGGTCTCGGGGTTGTAGAACGACCACCCCATCGACGCCATCGCCTCGCGCGCGCCGGGCGCAGTGGCGTCGGCGAACCGCTCCTCGACCAGCTCGTCGGTCACCAGCTTCTGATCGACGACCATGGTCGAGATGAACGCCTTGAGCGCCTCCCGGGTCGGGTCGCCGGAGAAGTCCATCAGGCGCTGTACGCCCTCGGTGGGATCGGCATGGAAGAGGTTGAGCGAGAGCCCGCCCGGCCCCATCAGCACCAGCCGCCCCACCCGGTCGGGATAGGTCAGCGCGATCCGCATGGCCGTCCCGCCGCCGAGCGAGTTGCCCAGCAGGTGCACCTTCTCCAGGCCCAGCTCGTCGAGCAGCGCGATCACCGCGTCGCCGGCGAAGCGGTAGTAGTTGCCCACCACCTCCGGCTTGTCGGAGGCGCCGAAACCCGGCTGGTCGACCAGGATCGTGCGGAAGTCGGCCGCGAAGCCCTCGAGCGCCGAGCCGAAGTTGGACCACGACGAGGCCCCGGGACCCCCGCCGTGAAGCATCACCAGCGGTAGGCGGTCGTCGCCACCTGCACGCAGGTCGTAGTAGCGCAGCGAGATCTCGCCGGCGGCCTCGGTCTTGATCGCGACGTCGTGAGCGACGTCCTCTTTCACCAGTGCCATCAGTACATCCCCGGGTCGACCTTGTGCCCGAACTCGGAGGCGCCGTACATCTGCAGCGCCCGCTCGGGATCGTTGGCGGCGTGGACACGGCCCGCGTGGGCGTCGCGCCAGGCGCGCTGGAGCGGAGTGCCGTTGGCCAGCGCCCGGCCACCGGAGGCCTCGAAGAGCAGGTCGATCGCGTCGATCGCGCGCTGGGTGCCGAGGACCTGGTCGCGGCGGATCCGCAGCCGCTGGGTGATCGGGATCTTCTCGCCGCGGGCGACGTAGGTCTGCTGCTCGCGGATGTTGGCCATCAGCAGCGCCCAGGCGGCGTCGATGTCGGAGGAGGCGGTCGCCACGCGCACGGCGGCGAAGGGGTCGAGGGATGCCTTCTCACCGTAGGAGGCGCGGACCCGGTTCTGCTGCATGGTCACGTGCTCCTCGTAGGCGCCGCGGGCCATGCCGATGATCGGCGTGGTGATCGTGGTGGTGAAGAGCGAGTGGAACTGCAGCTTGTAGAGGTCACCGGTGTTGACCGCCTGCCCGGGACCCTTGCAGCGTCCGGTCTCGGCCATCGAGAGGGTGAAGGTCTCCGGGATGAAGACGTCGTCGACCACGATGTCGTTGGAGCCGGTGCCGGCCAGGCCGACGACGTTCCAGACGTCGACGATCTCGTAGCGCTCGCGCGGCACCAGGAACGTACGGAAGTCGACCACCTGGCCCTCGTCGCTGAAGACGAGGCCGCCGAGCAGCACCCAGGTGGCATGGGCACAGCCGGAGGAGAACGACCACCGGCCGGAGAGCGTGAAGCCGCCCTCGGTGATCGCCGCCTTGCCCATCGGCGCGTAGGACGAGGAGACCCGGGTGTCGGGGTCCTCGCCCCAGACCGCCTGCTGGGCCTCGTCGTCGAAGAGTGCGATCTGCCAGGGGTGGACACCCAGGACGCTGGAGACCCAGCCCGTCGATCCGCACGCCGAGGCGATGTCGCGCACACAGGTGTAGAAGTCGACCGGGTCCGCCTCGAGACCGCCGAACCGGGCCGGCTGCAGCAGCTTGAAGAAGCCGACCTCCTCCAGCTCCTTGACGCTCGACTCGGGCACGACCCGGAGACGCTCGGTCTCCTCGGCGCGCTCCCTGATCGTGGGCAGCAGGTCCTGCACCCCGTCCCTGACGGTCTGTGCGTCCTTGTGGGGGCGCTGTGTCGGTTCGCTCACCGCTCTGCCTTCCTGCATGGTGTCCCAATGTCCTCGGACGGCGCGGTTCGTGCGCTGCCGATGGATCAATACTAGAACACGTTTCAGTTTTGTCGAGTCCCCGGGCATGTTTCGTCGACTGTCGTCTATGGTAGAACGTGTTTCAGTTCTGGGACAGTCGAAGCTGAGGGAGCACCATGGGACAGACCGACGAGACGTACGACGTCGTGGTCGTGGGCGCCGGAGGCGCCGGAATGACCGCCGCGCTCGCGGCCGCCCGCCGCCACGGGCTCGAGACCGTCGTCATCGAGAAGAGCGCCTACTTCGGCGGGTCGACGTCCCGCTCGGGCGGCGGGGTCTGGATCCCGCGCAACCACGCCCTCGAGGCGGCCCACCAGAAGGACTCCCCCGAGGCCGCCAGCCTCTACCTCGAGTCGATCGTCGGAGACGTCGTGCCGAGCGAGCGGCGCGAGACGTTCCTGGACCGCGGCCCGGAGGTGCTCTCCTTCGTCTGCGAGATGACGCCGGTGCGGTTCAACTGGGTCCCCGACTACGCCGACTACCACCCCGAGGCCCCCGGCGGTCGCGGCGCCGGCCGCTCCGTCGAGCCGGCTCCACTCGATGCCCGGGTAATCGGCGAGGAGCTCTCGCGGCTGCATCCGCCCTATACGAAGTCGCCGGCCAACATGGTCGTGACCCAGGCCGACTTCCGCAAGATCAGCCTCGGCATGCGCACGATCAGGGGCCCGATCACGATGGTCAAGATCGCGGTCGCGCGGATCCTCGCCGGACTCCTCGGGAAGAAGATGTACGCCATGGGCGCGGCGCTCGCGATCGGCCTGCGCAAGGGCCTCATCGATGCCGGCGTCGAGGTCCGCTACGAGACCGAGCTGGTCGGCCTGGTCACCGAGGGCGGCCGGGTCGTCGGCGTCGAGGTGCGCCGCGGCGAGGACGGTCCGACGACGGTGATCCGGGCGCGGCGTGGCGTGATCCTCGGCTCCGGAGGCTTCGAGCGCAACCTGGAGATGCGAGAGAAGTACCTGCCCGCCCCGACCTCGGTCGAGTGGACCACCGGTGCCTTCTCCAACACCGGCGGCGGGATCCTGGCCGGGATCGCGGCCGGTGCGGACACCGACCTGATGGACGAGTCCTGGTGGGGTCCGACGATCCCGTTCCCCGGGCGGCCGTGGTTCGCGCTCGCCGAGCGCAACCTGCCGGGGTCAATCATCGTCAACGGTGCCGGCAAGCGGTTCATGAACGAGGCGCTCCCCTATGTCGAGGCCGTACACGAGATCTACAAGGGCCAGGAGACCGGCATCTCGCACGTCCCGGCCTGGCTGGTCTTCGACCAGCGCTACCGCAACCGCTACATCTTCGCCGGCCTCGGCCCCGGGCAGCCGTTCCCGGGCCGCTGGCTCAAGAGCGGCGTCGTGGTGAAGGCCGCCACGGTGGAGGCGCTGGCCGAGAAGATCGAGGTGCCGGTCGACGGCCTGCGCGAGACGCTGGCCCGGTTCAACGGCTTCGCCGAGTCCGGCGTGGACGAGGACTTCCACCGCGGCGAGTCGACCTACGACAAGTACTACTCCGACCCCACCGTCAAGCCGAACTGCTCGCTCAACGTCATCGACCAGGCGCCGTTCTACGCCGTCAAGATGGCTCCCGGCGACCTCGGCACCAAGGGAGGTCTGGTCACCGACAAGCGGGCCCGGGTCCTGCGACCCGATGGCTCCGTGATCGAGGGCCTGTACGCCGCCGGAAACGTCTCCTCCGCCGTGATGGGCCGCACCTACGCCGGCCCCGGCGCCACCATCGGCCCCGCCCTGGTCTTCGGCTATCTGGCCGCCGAGGACTGCGCGGTGAAGGCTGTCTCACCCGAGGAGGGCAACTGATGCCCATCGACCCGACCAAGGCCATCGGCGCGGAGCTTCCGTCCCAGTCGTTCTCGTGGACCTCGTCCGACGTGCTGCTCTACCACCTCGGCATCGGCGCGGGATCACGTCCCGGTGACGCGACCGACCCGGCTGCGCTGCGCTACACGCTGGACTCGGACGCCCTGACGGTGCTGCCGTCCTTCGGGGTCGTGGCGCCGACCTTCCACGTCACCGAGCCGCCCTCACTCGACCTGCCGGGCTGCGACATCGACCTGGCATCGGTGCTCCACGGCTCCCAGGAGATCCGCGTCGACGGCCCGATCCCCACCTCGGGAGAAGCGGTCATCTCCACCCGGATCGCCGAGGTCTGGGACAAGGGCAAGGCCGCCGTCATCGTCCAGGAGGGTGTCGCCACGACCCCGTCCGGCGATCCGTTGTGGACGGTCAGGAGCTCGATCTTCGTACGCGGCGAGGGTGGCTTCGGCGGCGAGCGCGGGCCGTCGATGTCGCTGCCGGTTCCCGACCGCGCGCCGGATGCTGTGGGTGCGTACGACGTCACCGAGCAGCAGGCGCTGCTCTACCGGCTGTGCGGCGACCGCAACCCGCTGCACGCCGACCCCGCGTTCGCCGCGAAGGCGGGCTTCCCGAAGCCGATCCTGCACGGGCTGTGCTCCTACGGGATCGTGCTGCGCGAGGCTACCGCACTGCTCCTGGACGGGGACGCCACCAGGGTCGCCGGGTTCGGCGCCCGCTTCGCCGGGATCGTTTTCCCCGGCGAGACGATCTCCATCGAGGCGTGGGACGAAGAGCCGAAGATCCTGATCAAAGCCACGATCTCCTCCGACAATCCTGCCCGTGACGGCGCCCCGGTCCTCGCCGACTGCTTTCTGGAGGCGCGATGAGCGGCACGGCACTGCCCGACGTACTCTCCCCTGCCGACGTCGAGGAGCGCTTCGGTGGCTGGTCGGAGGAGACCGACGTGATCGTGGTCGGCTTCGGCGTGGCGGGCGGGGCCGCGGCGCTGGAGGCGGTCCGGGCGGGTGCCCGCACGATCCTCCTGGAGCGGGCCGCAGAGCCCGGTGGCACCTCGGCGATGGCCGGAGGCCACTTCTACCTCGGCGGCGGCACCGCAGTGCAGAAGGCGACCGGGATCGAGGACTCCGCCGAGGAGATGTTCAAGTACATCCACGCCGTCTCCAAGGAGCCCGAGGACGACAAGATCCGGGCCTACTGCGACGACTCGGTGGAGCACTTCGACTGGCTCGAGGCGCTCGGCTTCGAGTTCGAGCGCACCTTCTGGCCGGGCAAGGCCGTCATCCAGCCCGGCACCGAGGGGCTGATGTACACCGGCAACGAGAAGGTCCACCCCTTCCGCGACCTCGCCGTCCCGGCGCCGCGCGGCCACAAGGTGCCGGTCCCGGGTGACACCGGCGGCGCCAAGCTGGTGGTCGACCGGATGGCGGACCGGCTGGCCGAGACGTCGGCGGTGGTCCGCTACGAGACCGGTGCCACCAACCTGGTGATGGAGGGCGACCGGATCGTCGGCCTGGCCTGGCGCCGGTTCGAGGAGCGTGGCGCGATCCGGGCCAAGGCGGTGATCCTCGCCGCCGGCGGCTTCGTCGGCAACGCCGACATGGTCGCCGAGCACACACCCCGGCTCGGCGAGAAGCTCTTCCCGCTGGCCTCCACCTACGACGACGGCCTCGGACTGCGCCTGGGCGCTTCCGCGGGCGGCCGCTGGCGGTTCATGGACGAGCCGTTCCAGACCGCACCGTTCTACCCGCCCTCGATCCTGCTCACCGGGATCATCGTCAACAAGCACGGCAAGCGGTTCGTGGCCGAGGACTCCTACCACGCACGTACGGCCGCCTTCGTCATGGAGCAGCCGGACTCGGCGGCGTTCCTGATCGTCGACTCGGCGCACATCGAGCACCCGAAGATGCCGCTGTGCCCGTTCATCGACGGCTGGGAGACGGTCGAGGAGATGGCGGCCGGCCTGGGCGTACCCTTCGACGCCCTGAACGCGACGCTGACCTCCTACAACACCCATGCCGCCAACGGCGTGGATCCCGAGCTCGACAAGGCGCCGGAGTGGACCGAGCCGCAGGACACCGGCCCGTGGGGCGCCTACGACCTCTCCCTCGGCAAGGCGATGTACGCGGGGTTCACCATGGGTGGTCTGGCGACCACCGTCGAAGGAGAGGTACGCCGCGAGGACGGCTCCGCGATCGCGGGCCTGTACGCCGCCGGAGCCTGTGCCGCCAACCTCGCCCAGGACGCCAAGGGCTACGCCTCCGGCATGCAGCTCGGCGACGGCTCCTACTTCGGCCGGCGCGCCGGGCGGCATGCCGCCGGGCTGGACTGACCGCCACGGGTGACGGGCCTCACAACCTCGGCGCGTCCGGCGAGACCGATCGCCGGGCGGCGCCGGGTTCCGGCTAGTCTTTGCGGACGCGTATCAAGCGGACTGTTGCCATATCACATATCTCTTCAGAGGTGAATGGCTTCGGTAAAAATTGGGACTTTGTACCCTACGCGCGTCGTGAGCCGGGCTGGTTATGTATACGCGACGCCACGGGCATCGCCGGTGTGGCCCTCCCGACGCGTCCGCAGGCCATCGTCCCCACTCGACGCCTGTCGCCGAACTAGCCGAAAGGAATCCCCATGTTCGACTTCCGGAGCCCGGCCGGCCTCATGGTCATCGCCGCCCTGGTTGTCATCACGCTCGTGGTGGTCGGCGCAATCGCCGGCAACAGCCCTTCCTGATCCTGACGCCGAGCTTCCCGACCAGGAAGCCGCAGGCCCCGGCTCGATGAGCCGGGGCCGCGTACGTTCCAGGGTCGATCGTCCCGCTCAGCGGGTGAAGACCGCCACCGTCCGGGCAGGCACCGTGAAGGTGCCCGAGCCCGCATCGAACGTGGCCGTCTTCACGACCTCGTCCGATCCCTCGGCCTGGATCGGGTGCAGGCGGTAGCCGGCACCCTCGGCGTCCTTCACCGTCTGCTGCCGCGTCGTCGTGGTCGCGTTGAAGACGACCACGAGGTCACCGAGGCGCATGGTGATCACACCCGGCGTCTCGTCCTTCCCCGAGAGCGGGAACGCGAGCTTCTCCTGGACCTGACCGGTGGTGGACAGGTGGAAGGCCGGCTCGTCCGTACGGATCCTCAGCAGGTCCTGGTAGGCGGCCGAGGCACCATCGATCTCCGAGCAGCCCGGCGCCGAGGTCGAGGCCAGCAGCGGCTTGGCGAAAGGCCACTTGTCCTCGTTGTCAGCCGCCGGCGGCAGACCGCGACCGAAGCCGTTGCCGGCGTCGCAGTCCCAGTGGATGGCGTTGAACCAGTCGCCGGAGTCGTAGGAGTTGCGGTCCAACGACTTCGAGCGGAGCAGGTCGGTGCCGGCCTGGGACAGCGCCGGACCCTGGGAGAGCGCGGCCGTGGCCATGGCGAGCACCTGCATCCGCGAGCGGTCCGCGGTGCTGGTCGAGGCGGGCAGCTTGAAGGTGAGCGCGTCGTAGAGCGATTCGTTGTCGTGGGCGTCGGCGTAGGCGAGCGCGTCTCCAGGCGCCTCCGCGTAGCCGGCCGGCGAGCCGTTGTAGTCGACCTGCGAGCCCTTCACCCGGTTGCCCGCGGTGTCGGTGAACGAGTAGTCGGCGAGGTTGCCGGACAGCCCGACCTTGATCAGGTCCTGGTAGTGCAGCAGCCGCGCCCGTTGCTCCGCCTCGGTGCCGTTGGCGGCCGAGGAGTTGGGGTCGGTGTAGAGGCCGCTCGCGAAGCCCTGGACGCCCGGGTCGGCGTCGAACGGGCCGCCGCCGCGTACGGCATCTCTGGCGCGGTCACTGAAGGTGGCGATGCCGGTGCCGGCCATGTTCTTCTGGGTGGCCTGCACGAAGCGGGCGTCGTCGGCGATCTCGCCGAAGTTCCAGCCCTCGCCGTAGAGGATGATCTTCTTCCCGTCGACGCCGTCCTTCTCGAGCGTGAGGGTGTCCAGGGCCTTGCGGACGGCCAGGATGTTGGCCTTGGGGTGGTGCCCCATCAGGTCGAAGCGGAAGCCGTCGACCTTGTACTCCTTGGCCCAGGTCACGATCGAGTCGACGACCAGCTTGCCCATCATCGTGTTCTCGGGGGCGGTGTTGGAGCAGCAGGTGGAGTTGGCGACGGAGCCGTCGGCGAGGAGCCGCTGGTAGTAGCCGGGCACGATCTTGTCGAGCACGGAGGTCTTCGCCTGGCCGCTGCTGGTGGTGTGGTTGTAGACCACGTCCATCACGACCCGCAGCCCGTCCTCGTTGAGCGACTTCACCATCTGCCGGAACTCGACCGTCCGGTCGGTGCCGTCCGGATCGGTGGCGTAGGAGCCCTCCGGGACGGTGTAGTGGTAGGGGTCGTAGCCCCAGTTGTAGGCATCCTTCGCCGCTGCCGCGGCGACACACTCCTGCTGCTCGTCGCTGTCCGGCGCGTAGGACGCCAGGTCGCAGTCGGGCGTGGTCTGGTCGCTCCTCCTCTCCGGGATCGTGGCGATGTCGAAGGCCGGCAGCAGGTGGACGTACGACGTACCGGCCTCGGCCAGCTTGCGCAGGTGCCTGACCCCGTCGCTGTCCTCGTCGGCGAAGGCGAGGTAGCCACCCGGATGGTCGCTGGTCTCGTCCTCGACGGAGAAGTCGCGGATGTGGAGCTCCTGGATCTGGGCGTCCTTCATCGCCACGGCCTTCGGCTTCTTCAGGGTCGTCCAGCCCTTCGGCGCGAGCGACCTGTCGCCGAGGTCGACGACGAGGCTGCGCTCGGAGTCGGCGGTGAGCGCGACCGAGTAGGGGTCGGTGACGTTGTTCGTGACGAGCTTCTGCACGCTCGGCGCCCACACGGTCACGGCGTAGCGGTACTCCTTGCCGCGCCACGCCGTGGCGGAGCCGGTCGCCGACCAGACGCCGCTGGCGTCGTCACGGCGCATCGAGACCTTCTTCGTACCGAGCTCGAGCTTCACCTCCTGGGCGGTCGGCGCCCACACCGACAGGGTGACCCTGCCGTCCTTGAACACCGGTCCGAGCGACGCCTTCTCGGCCTTCGCGGCGTAGAGGTCGTCGAGGATCCCCTGCGTCTGCACGCCGGTGCCCGTGACCAGGGCGCCGTTTCCGATGCGCTGGGTGAGCAGCAGCTGGCCCCCGAGCGCTTCCCGGATCCGGTCACGATCGCGGGGATCCACGGTGAAGGCGGCGTAGTCCCGCAGGTGCGGGAACTCCGCCTTCTGCTCATCGGTCAGCGACGCGTTCTGCAGCCGCAGCCAGCGGCCCTCGCTGCTCAGCGCACCGTCCTCCACGGTGATGCCGCCGTCACGGTCGTAGACCAGCTGCGTGGACAGCGCCGAGCCGCTCGCCATCTCCTTGGGCAGCACCACGGTTGTCTCGTCGATCCACTGTGCGTGCGCCTTGGACAGGTCGAGCTCGGGTGCCGAGCCGACCGACGGCAGCAGGTAGCCGGTGTCGCCGGAGTTCAACCACACCTCGTGGCCGTACGTGGTCAGGTCGAGCGAGCGGTCGTTGGGAATGTCCTTCTCGTCGCCCTTGTGGACGATGTAGTTGAGCGAGGTGGCGCCGTCGACCAGCGGCACCTCGAAAGTGACGCCGTAGGCGTCCTCGCCGGTGGGCTGCAGCGGCTTGGACCATTCGGTCGGCTGAGCGGCACCGGTCCAGGTGTGCAGGCCCCAGCCGTCGTAGTTCCCGTCGGCGCGGTGCAGGTGGATGACCGCCTTGGACGTGTCGGGTACCGGGTAGACGCCGTCGGGCCTGGTGGTCTGCTGGCCGTCACCGCCGGCCTCGACCCAGACCTCGCCGGTCTCGGCGAGATCGATCGTCCGCTCGCCGCCGTCGGCGGCGCCGTCCTTCTCGACCGTGTACGTCACCGAGGACGCACCGTCGGGCAGCTTGATCCAGGCGAAGGCGCCGTAGGCGTCGCGGCCGACGAACTCGCCGCTCTGGTCCCCGGCCCGTAGGCTCCAGCCGGTGTAGTCGCCGTCGGCCCGCCGGTAGTGCACGACCGCGTAGTCGCGGTCGACGGCGCTCGGGTTCTCGGCCTCGCGTGCCTGTCCGGCCGTGGTCTCGGCCAGGTCGCTCGCGGTGCGCCCGTCGCGGTCGACCACCACCGCCTTGTAGCGCAGCGCTGTGCCGGCGGCGACGGTGTCGGGGACGTACTGGGTGATCTTGTACGGGGCGTGGTCGACCGAGCCGAGCGTGCGCCACGTGCCGTTGCCGACCTGGGCGGCGAAGACGACGCGGGCTCCGTCGGTCTCCCCCGGGTCCGCGGAGAGGGTGACCGTGCCGGTGGCGCCGGGGTCCGGCGCGGTCAGCGACAGGGTGGGCTTCGCGGTGGCCTTCGGGAGCTCCGCGTCGGCGCGCAGGACGACCGAGGAGAGCGCCGGGACGGTCACCTCGATCGCGCCGTCGGCCGCGGTCTCGGTGGCATCGCCGCCGTAGATCGTCGTGAAGGCGGCCGACTCCACGGACAGGGTGACGGTCTTCGCCTCGGCGGTGTTGTTGACCGCGACCACGTACTCGCGGTCCTCTCCGGTGCGCGAGAACGCGTAGACGGAGTCCCGGGCGTAGAGCTCGTGCTGGGTGCCGTCGGTCAGCGCCGGGTGGTCCTTGCGCAGTTTCGCCAGAGCGGCGATGGTCCGATAGAGCGGGTGGGTGGTGTCGTACGCGTCGTCGGCATGCGTGCGGTCGGTGCCGATCTGGTCATCGTCGAGATAGTCGGCGACCTTCGAGCCGAACAGCGTCTGGCGGGCGTCCTTGTCGCCGCCGGCGCCGGTGAATCCCTGCTCGTCGCCGTAGTAGACGACCGGGTTGCCGCGGGAGAGGAACATCAGCTCGTTGGCGAGCCGGGCGCGCTGGACGAGCTCGGCGTCGGTCGCGTCGGGGTGGTCGGCGGCGAGGAAGGTGCCGATCCGGCCCATGTCGTGGTTGCCGAGGAAGGTGACCTGCTCGTAGGCGTTGGCCTTGTCCGTGGCGTACTTGTAGTCGTCCGCGAAGACTCCGGCGAGCCGGTCAGCAGGAGCGCCCAACGAGGCGTAGGCACGGGCCGCGTCCTGGAACGGGAAGTCCAGGGTGGCGTCGAGGCGGCCGCGGGTGACGTACGGCGAGGTGATGTCGCTGTCGGCGGAGTAGACCTCGCCGAACATGAAGAAGTCCTTACGACCCTGCTTGGCGGCGTACGCGTCCAGGGCGGTCGCCCACTCGGTCCAGAAGTCCAGGTCGACGTGCTTGACGGTGTCGATGCGGAAGCCGTCGATGTCGAAGTCGCGGACCCACCGCTGGTAGATCTTCGTCATCCCCTCGACGACCTCGGGGCGCTCGGTCCACAGGTCGTCCAGGCCGCTGAAGTCGCCATAGGTGGTCGACTCGCCCTCCCAGGTGGAGTCGCCGCGATTGTGGTAAAGCGTCGGGTCGTTGAGCCAGGACGGCACCATCTCGCCGGTGTTGGCCGGGGTGTAGGGGAACGAGTCCTCATCGACCTTCGCGGCGTCCGAGTCCGGCTCGGCGTCGTCGAAGGGACGGCCCTCGGCATCCAGGTACGGGAAGGCGCCCTTGGGACGGTAGCCGTACTTCTTCTCGGCGTAGTCGACGGTGTCGGCGGTGTGGTTGGTGATGACGTCGAAGAAGACCTTCATGCCCTTGGCGTGGGCCGCGTCGATGAGCGTCTCGAGGTCCTCGTTGGTGCCGAAGTGGGGGTCGACCTGGGTGAAGTCGGTGATCCAGTAGCCGTGGTAGCCGGCCGAGGCGTTCGCGCCTTCTCCCTGGACCGGCTTGTTCTTGAAGATCGGCGCCATCCAGATGGCGGTGGTGCCGAGGCCCTTGATGTAGTCGAGCCGCTCGGTGAGGCCCTGGAGGTCACCGCCCTGATAGAAGCCCTTGTCGGTCGGATCGAACCCGGTCTCGGTACGGCTGCCGGTCAGTCCGCCCTTGTCGTTGCCGGTCTCGCCGTTGGCGAACCGGTCGGGCAGCACGAAGTAGAACTGCTCCTTGGTCGCTTCGTGACGGGCCGGCTCGGCAGCCAGCTTGGCGTCCGACGGCGGCTTCGGGGCGGCGGCGGTCGCCGGCGTCGACGTGGCCGTCTGCAGCACCGTGGCGAGCAGTGCGGTCGCGACCACGGTCGCTGCCAAGCGGGGCGCGCCGTGTGCGCCACTTCTTCGATTCACCTGTGAGGGCCTCTCTGGATTGTGCGGGGGCATGCGGTGGAGACCGGCCGCCCGGCGCCCATGGGGGTCGGCGCCGGACGGTCGGCAGGGCGGGGTCAGCTGCAGGTCGTCGCGCCGACGTGCAGCGCGAGGGCGGTGTTGGCCCCGAGGGTGGCGGTGAACTGGCCGGAGCCGTTCACGGTGACGCTCCTGTTGGCCTGTACGTCGCAGTAGGTGCCCGCTGCCAGCGACGTCTGGAAGGTGCGGGTCAGCGACGAGGACTCGTGGTTGATCGCGACGTACGCCTTGCTGCCACGCCCGAAGGCGATGGCGTCGGCGCCGTTGTCCCACCAGTTGGTGACGGCCTGGCCGCGAGCGGTGTTTCGGAAGGCGACCATCTTCTTGATCTCGGGCCAGGCGTGCTGGCACTTCCAGCCGTCCTGCCAGCAGGCGTTGACGGCGCCGCCGTTGGGCGGACCGGCGTCCTTGTCGCTCCACTCGTAGCCGGAGTGGATGTCGGGCGAGCCGTAGGGCCAGGCCAGCATGAAGACGTTGGCCAGGGTGTAGTTGGCGCCGTCCTTGTAGTTGAGCGTGTCGCCGCCGCGCTCGGTGTCGTGGTTGTCGACGAAGACGGCCGAGCTGCCCGAGGACATGTAGCCCCAGCCCTCCCCGTAGTTCTTCAGGTAGGCGAGGTTCTCGTTGTTGAAGACCCGCTTCAGATCGCGGGCGTAGCGGAACTCCTGGACGTCGCCGTTGCCCAGGTACTCGCTGGGCGAGACCGCCTCCCCCGCGCCGTAGATGGCCTCCTGCTTCCAGTAGACGTTGGGGTTGCTCAGCCGGGACTTGATGTTGGCCAGGTCGGAGGCGGCCATGTGCTTGGCGGCGTCGATCCGGAAGCCGTCGACGCCGAGCGAGAGCAGATCGTTCAGGTAGCCGGCGATCTTGCCGCGGACGTACTCCTCGCCGGTGTCGAGATCGGCGAGGCCGACCAGCTCGCACTCCTGGACGTTGGTGCGGTCCTGGTAGTTGCTGATCTGTGCGGTGCAGTTGTCCAGGTCGAAGGAGGAGTAGAGGCCGGGGTAGTCGTACTTGCTGTAGGACGAGCCGCCGGTGCCGGTGCCGGAGCCCGCGGACATGTGGTTGATGACGGCGTCGGCGACGACCTTCATGCCGGCGGCGTGGCAGGTGTCGATCATGTTCTTGAAGGCGGTGCGGTCACCCAGTCGGCTCGCGATCTTGTAGCTGACGGGCTGGTAGGACGTCCACCATTGCGAGCCTTGGATGTGCTCCTGCGGCGGGGACACCTGGACGTAGCCGTAGCCGGCCGGGCCCAGCGTGCTGGTGCATTCGCGGGCCACCGAGGCGAAGTTCCATTCGAACATCACCACGGTGACGTCCTTGTCTCCCGGTGGCGCGGCCTGCGCCGGGGCCGAGACCGGGATCGTGAGCGCGACAGCAGCTCCCGCCGAGAGGGCAAGTGCGGCAGCCATGGCCCTTTTCGTGAGGAATTGTCTGGCCATGGTTCCTCCTGCGTAGGGGATATGAATCTTGCTGCAAGATCTTGCAGCACGACCGTAGGGTGATCGCCGTCACACGTCAACCCGCTCGCCTCTCTCGCTGCAAGAGCTTGCGCAAAATTTCAGCGCAGTCGAAGACCGGCCAGCACCACCGAATCGTCAACTTGGCGTATCGACGGCGTCGCCAGCGACGGCCACGTCTGGGCCCTCGACACCTATCTCCAGCATGTCCAGGTGTGGAAGATCGGTCAGAAGCACTACTGCTTCCGCATCGAGTACGACGGCACCTGGACCAGCTTCGCGGGCGTAAGCCCTGGCGGCACCGGAACGATCAGCGCGGGCCTCACCGGCACCTTCCACGGCCTGCGCATCCTCCGGTTGACCGGCGAGTTCAATCCCCAGTACCCGCTCAGCGGCCACGTCGCAGACTTCGACTGGCAGTGCGACGCAACCGGCACCTGCACCGGGCCGCGGCCGTCGCCCGCCATGTACTTCTCGCCCATCACCAACGCCAACATCACGTGGAGCGAGTTCCACGCCACCAGTGCGGCCAACGGCACCTGGCACGATACGACGTACGGCTATTCCGGCGACATCACCGACTAGCTGGAGAGCACCAGCCCGCTCGTGGGTACGCCGGTGCCTGCGGTGACGAGCACATGGGCGGCGCCGGCGACCTGGTTCACCGAGGTGCCGCGCACCTGGCGTACGCCCTCGGCGATTCCGTTCATGCCGTGCAGGTAGGCCTCGCCGAGCTGGCCGCCGTGGGTGTTGACGGGCAGTCGTCCGCCGAGCTCGATGGCCCCGTCGCGTACGAAGTCCTTCGCCTCTCCCCTGCCGCAGAAGCCGAGCTCCTCGAGCTGCATGAGTACGTAGGGGGTGAAGTGGTCGTAGAGGACGGCGGTGTCGATGTCGGCCGGGGTGAGGCCGGACTGGCGCCAGAGGTCCTTGGCGGCGACGCCCATCTCGGGGATGCCGATCTCGTCGCGGTAGTAGGAGGTCATCACGTACTGGTCGGCGGCGCTGCCCTGGGCGGCCGCGGCGATGGTGACCGGCGGGTTCGGCAGGTCGCGGGCCCGCTCGAGGCTGGTGACGACGATCGCGACGGCGCCGTCGGACTCCTGGCAGCAGTCGAGCAGGTGGAGCGGGTCCGCGATCATCCGGGACGCCTGGTGGTCCTCGAGCGTGATCGGCTTCTGGTAGAAGAACGCGGCGGGGTTGGTCGCGGCGTGGCGCCGGTCGGCGACGGCCACGGCGCCGAAGTCTTCGCTGGTCACGCCGTAGTCGTGCATGTAGCGCCGCGCCTGCATGGCGACCGTCGCCGCAGGGGTCGAGAGGCCGAGCGGGTAGGTCCAGGCGTTGTCGATGCCGTTGGTGTTGACCTGCTGGGCGGCCCAGGGCTGCACCTGACCGAATCGCTGGCCCGAGCGCTCGTTGAAGCCGCGGTAGGCGACCACGACGTCGGCGACACCTGTCGCGACCGCCATCGCGGCCTGCTGGATCGTCGCGCAGGCCGCTCCGCCGCCGTAGTTGATCCGCGAGAAGAACCTCAGGTCCCCGAGCCCGAGCTCGCGGGCCAGCGCGATCTCGGAGCTGGTGTCCATGGTGAACGTGGTCAGCCCGTCGACGTCCGCGGGCGTGAGGCCGGCGTCCGCGAGCGCGGCTCTGGTCGCCTCGACGCTCAACTGGAGCTCGGAACGACCGGACTCCTTGGAGAAATCGGTCGCCCCGATGCCGACGATCGCGGCGCTGTTGCTGAGGGTGGTCATGCGCTCTCCAGAGGTCGCGATCGGGGTAGTCCGGTAGCGAACTGCCTATTACCGGCGAGTATTTGGGCAGTTCGCTCCCGGACTACCCCGCCGCCGGCCTTCATGCGGCGACCCTCACGGTCCCGGTCACATGGGCACCGAGGGAGACCGATCCGGTGACCTTGATGGTGGCGACGCCGTCCGCCACCTCGGTGACCTCACCGGAGAACGACAGCGTGTCGTAGGGGTAGGCCGGGGCGCCCAGCCGGATCGCGATGCCCTTGATCTGTACCTCGGTGCCTGCCCAGTCGGTGACGTAGCGCTCGCACAGCGCAGTCGAGGTCAGGATGTTCATGAAGATGTCCTTCGAGCCGGCCGCCTGGGCACGGTCGCGGTCGTGGTGCACGTCTTGAAAGTCACGGGTCGCGAGCGCGGTCGAGACGACCAGCGTCGGGGTGATCGGGAGCTCCCAGGCGGGCAGCTTCTCTCCGGTCCGCAACGTCACGGTCGCCTCCAGATCGGGAGCGTCAGCTCCTCGTCGATGATGTTCCAGTCCACGACCAGGCGTTCGCCGATCCGCAGGCTCTTGTCGCCCTCAGGTGGCACGCCGGTCACCTCCGCCACAAGGCGTACGCCCTCGGGCAGGTCCAGCAGGGCGACCACCAGCGGCAGCTCCTTGCCGGGCAGCTTCGGGGCGTGGACGACGGTGAACGAGTAGACCGTCCCCTCGCCGCTCGCGACGACGTAGCCACGGTCGTAGGCGTCGCACGCCAGGCATGCTGGGCCGGGCGGGTGCCGCAGGGCACCGCAGGCGTTGCAGCTCTGGATGCGGAGCTCCTGCTTGGCGGTGCCCTCGAAGAAGTACGCGTTGTCCCGGCCGATCACCGGCCGCACCGGGCCGCTCATGCCGTCGCCTTGGGGATGAACTTGAGGACGCGGAACAGCATCGTCGCCACGCGCTCCTCGCCGACGTACCAGGTGCTCTTCGAGGTGACGAAGTAGCCCACGCCCATCCCGGTCTGCTTCGGACCGACGACCGAGTCGAGCGCGGTGGTGACGCGAACCTGCTCACCGACGCGGAGGTAGCGGTCGTAGCTCTGCTCGGAGTTGGTGCCGAGGACGCCGTGGAAGCCGGCGTCGGTGAGCACGTTCATCATCGCGTGCAACGGATCACGGTCGGGATGCCGACCACCCTGCCCGTACATCGTCCACACCTGCGCCATCGACGGCGGCGCCTCGCCCTGGTGGAACCGCTCGGACTCCAGGCCCATCGCCTCGAGCCAGTTGTTGATCGTGGGCTGGTTGACAAGGTCGCGGGCGTCGCGCTCGGCCGCCTCGCCCCATGCCGTGATCTCCTCGGCGGCGGCCATGATCTTCTCGTGGACGGCCTCGTCCACCAGCGTCTGCTTCTCGGCGGTCATCGGGCCACCTCCGTAGCGCGAGCGCCATAATACGGACGCGGCCCGATGACAGATCCGACGGTCGCTCGCTGACGCTCGCTCATCGCGGCACCCTCGGCATCCCGAGCCCGAACATGGCGATCAGCTCGCGCTGGACCTCCTGGACGCCGCCGCCGAAGGTGAGCACGAGGTTCCGCTTCGCCTGGGCGTCGAGGTAGTCGAGCAGGCTCTTCGTGGCGGGATCACCGGGGTCGCCATGGCGATGGACGAGTGCGATCAGGTCGGCGAGCAGGTGCTGGACCTGGTCGGCGGCGAAGACCTTCGAAGAGGACGCGTCGGCGACCTCGATCTCGCCGCTCTCGGCCGCGCGCGCAACCTCCCAGTTGAGCAGCTCGTTGACCCGGAAGACGGCGGTGGTCTTCCCGATCAGCGCGCGCACCTCCGGGCGCTCGGTGATGCCCTGGGACAGTGCCCAGCGGAAGACGCGGTCGCGCAGACCCTCGATCCGGCCGGCCGGGCCGAGCATGACGCGCTCGTGGTTGAGCTGGGTCGTGATCAGCTTCCAACCCTTGTTCTCCTCCCCCACCAGCATGTCGGCGGGGACGCGGACGTCGTTGAAGTACGTCGCGTTGACGTGGTGGGAGCCGTCGGCGGTGATGATCGGGGTCCAGGAGAAGCCAGGGTCGGTGGTGTCGACGATGAGGATCGAGATGCCCTTGTGCTTGGGGGCGTCCGGGTCGGTACGCACGGCCAGCCAGATGTAGTCGGCGGCATGGCCCCCGGTGGTCCACAGCTTCTGGCCGTTGACGACGTAGTGGTCGCCGTCGAGCCTGGCCGTGGTGCGCAGGGAGGCCAGATCGGTGCCGGCCTCGGGCTCGGAGTAGCCGATCGCGAAGTGCACCTCACCGGCGAGGATCCGGTTGAGGAACATCTCCTTCTGCTTGTCGGTGCCGTAGCGGATCAGCGTAGGGCCGACCGTCTGCAGGGTGACCGCCGGCAGGTGCACGTCGGCGTACTGCGCCTCGTTGGCGAAGATCGTCTGCTCGACCTCGCCGAGGCCGTGGCCGCCGTACTCCTTGGGCCAGCCGACGCCCATCCAGCCGTCGTCGCCGAGCTGCTTGATGAGCTTCTGATAGGTCGGGCCGTGCCGGTCCCAGGAGCCCTCGGGGCCGGGGTCGCCAGGCTCGCCTTCGTGCGAGAGGCCGGCGAAGTAGGCCCTGACCTCGGCCTTCAGCGAGCGCTGCGCCTCGGTGAGCTCGAGGTTCTTGGCCTCGGCGGTCTCGACCGGGACGTCGGCTGCCGAGGTGTTCAGCTGGTGGGCGATGTCGGTGCCCCAGGTCGTGTACGCGAGCAGCGGGTAGGTCACATCGACACCCATGCCGCCGTGGAGATGGTGGCAGGTGCGGAAGGCGTACGGCGCGACCTGGCTGGCCCAGTAGGCGGCGACCTTCAGGTCGACCGCGGCCGCTCGCCCGTCCGCGATGGCGGCGATCGCGTTGTCGGCTGCGAGGTCGAGCGTGCGCGAGGTGACGTAGACATCGGCCAGCTGCAGCGCGACCGCCTGGAACTCGGCGAGGGCACGGCCGAACTGCTGCCGGTTCTTCACGTAGCCGGCGGTCAGGTCCCGGGCGCCGGAGAGCACGCCCGCGGCGCTCACCGCCAACCCAGCGGCCGCGAGACCGGTCAGAGCCTCGAAGGCCCCCGGGCCCAGCGGCTCTGCCGGCGCGTCCTCGAGCACGACGGTGTGCTGGGGCACCTCGCCGGACACGCTCGCGGCAGCCAGCGTGACGCCCGGACCGCTCGGGTCGACGAGCACCACGACCGGCTCCCCGGTGTCGGCGGCAGTCGCGGTGACTAAGAGGCGCGAGCTCTCGGCGGCGTACGTCACCCCGGTCTTGCGGCCGCTCACGGCGCCGTCACGGAAGGTCGCCACCGGGGTCTCGGGTCGTCCCGGCTCGAGCCACGCCGGGGTCAGCAGCGTCTCGCCGCTCGCCACCTTGGGCAGGATCGAGTCCTGCTGCTCGGGCGTCCCGTGGCCGGCGACCGTCAGCGCACCGACGGCGAGGGTCTCCCAGACCGGCACGCGGACCGCCTGGCGCCCCGCCTCCCGCAGCAGCACCGCGATCTCGCCGAGCCCGAAGCCTTCGCCGCCGAACACCTCTGGCACCGGCAGTGCGGTCAGCCCGGCGCTCGCCCAGGCCGACCAGTCGCTGCGGTCGGACTCCCGGGCGAGGACCTCGGCCACCACGCTGCGTACCGCATCGAGTGTCTCGTCTCCCATGCACCGAACTGTAACGTGTTCTAGTTTGCATGTCAGCAGTGTGCCCCGCGATGGCCCGCTAACCTCGGCTTCATGGCCCGACTCCCCCGTGCGCACACCCTCCGCCAGGCGGCGCTGGCCGGCCTCGCCGCCAACGCCTTGTGGCCACCCGTCGACCGGACCGGTCCCCGCGGCGCCATCGGGTCCTTCGCCGCCGGGTGGCTCGCCGGCGACCTGGCTCCGCAGCTGCTCGCGCTCGGCATCGCGGACACCGCCGTCTCGGCGGCCCGGCGCAAGGTCTCGCCGCTCGGGCTGGCACTCGCGGGCGCCGCCGCGGCGGGCTTCGCGCTCAACGTCCACCGCGCCGGCTCCGCACGCGGCCTCCTCGACCAGGCACTCACCGAGACCCTCGGAGCGCCCCCGGGCGAACGCACGCCGCTCGACCTCGCCCAGCTCGCCCGGCCGTTCCGCATGAAGAACCCGGCCGTGGAGGTGATCCGTGACATCGCGTACACCGACAGCGACAGCAGCCGCGCCCGGCTGGACATCTACCGCCCGGCCGGAATCGAGGTCAGCAGGGCGCCCGTGCTCTTCCACGTGCACGGCGGCGCCTGGACCTTGGGCTCCAAGGAGCAGCAGGGACAGCTGCTGATGAACCGGATGGCCGCCGCCAACGGCTGGGTCTGCGTGACGATCAACTACCGGCTCGCCCCCAAGCACCGCTGGCCAGCGCAGATCGTCGACGTGAAACGCGCCCTGGCGTGGGTGCACGACCACATCGCCGACTACGGCGGCGACCCCGACTATGTCGTCGCCACAGGCGGTTCGGCGGGCGGCCACCTGGCCGCGCTCGCCGCGCTGACGCCCGGCTTCGCACCGTTCCAGCCCGGTTTCGAGGGCGCGGACACACGCGTGGCGGCCTGCGTACCGTTCTACGGGGTCTACGACGTGGCCGGCGACGACGGTGACCGCTACACCGCTCGGGTGCGCGACGGGCTGTGGACCCACAAGGTCATGCCCGAGGGCGCCACCATCGAGGACTTCCGCCAGGCCTCACCGATCCACCACATCACCGAGGACGCCCCCGACTTCTTCGTGCTCCACGGGGCGCTCGACACTCTGGTCTCCAAGCGCCAGGCCCTCGCCTTCGTCGCTCGGCTGCGCGAGGTTTCCGAGGCCACGGTGACGTACGTCGAGATGCCGGGCGCCCAGCACGCCTTCGACGTCTTCGGCGGCATCCGGGCTCACCACGCTGTGGCGGCCGTCGAGCGCTGGCTGCTCTGGCATCGTGACCGGGCCGGTGCCCGACTCGGCTGACACCGGTTCAGCGCGGGAGCCCGAGCAGATGCTCTGCTGCCACGTTGCGGAGCACCTGGGTGGTGCCGCCGGCGATGGAGAGGCAGCGGGTGAGCTGGGACTGGTGCAGGTCCTCGCGGACCTGCGGGTCGTCGGTGAGCGCCAGCGGGCCGAGGAGGTCGACGACGAGCTCGGAGGCGTCCTGGCGGTTGCGTACGGTCAGGAGCTTGGCCACCGAGGACTCCGCGCCCGGTCCTCGCCCGGCGAGCGCCTTGAGCGTGGAGCGGACGCCGAGCAGCGCGCAGACCGTGGAGAGTGCGACCGCATGGCCGACCCTGGCGAGATCGGCCTCACCGCGACCGCCGGCGAGCACCACCGCGCGCTCGACACTGCCGCCGAGGTTGGTCGAGGCCATCGCGACCCGCTCGTTGGCCAGCGTCGTACGTGCCAGGCGCCAGCCGCCGTCGACCTCACCGACGACGAGCTCGTCGGGCACGAAGACAGCGTCGAGGAAGACCTCGTTGAAGAGAGCGTCACCGGTCAGCTCGCGCAGCGGACGGACGTCGATCCCCTCGCTGCGCATGTCCACCAGGAAGTAGGTGATGCCCTTGTGCTTGGGGACGTCGGAGTTCGTACGCGCCAGGCAGATCGCCCAGTCGGCGTCGGCCGCGAGCGAGGTCCACACCTTCTGGCCGGTGAGCCGCCAGCCGCCCTCGACCCGCTCGGCGCGGGTCGCCAGCGAGGCCAGGTCGGAGCCGGCGCCGGGCTCGCTGAAGAGCTGGCACCAGACGATCCGGCCGCGCAGCGAGGCGTCGACGAACTGCTCGCGCTGGGCGTCGGTGCCGTGCTTCAGGATGGTCGGCACGGCCCACCCGGCGATCTTGATGTCGGGGCGCGAGACCCCGGCCGCGGCGAGCTCCTCGTCGATGACGAGCTGCTCGACCGGACCGGCGCCGAGCCCGTACGGAGCGGGCCAGTGCGGCGCGAGAAGGGCCGCGTCGACGAGCGCGTCCCGGCGCTCCGCCTCGGGAAGCGCCGCGATCGCGGCCACGGCTTCTCGCACTCGGGGACGGATCGCGTCGTCCTTGCCGTCGAGGTCGACACGGACCGAACGGCGGATGCCGGCCACGGCGTGCTCCGCCAGCGCGACCGCATGGGCGTCGCCACCACCGAGGAGGCTCCGCAGGGCGACCGCGCGGCGCAGGTAGAGATGGGCGTCGTGCTCGAAGGTGAAGCCGATGCCGCCGAGGACCTGGATGCAGTCCTGGGCCGCCCGGACCGCACCGTCCAGCGCGGTGACGCCGGCCACCTCGGCCGCGAAGGCCCACTGGTCGACGTCGCCGCCCTCGGCCGACGCGGCCGCATCCCACGCGGCAGCGGCCACCGCCTCGGCGGTCTCCAGCATCTGGGCGCACAGGTGCTTGATCGCCTGGAACGACCCGATCGGCGCCCCGAACTGCTCGCGCACCTTCGCGTACTCCACGGCCGTCGTCAGGCACCACTGCGCGATCCCGGAGGCCTCCGCGGCAGCGAGCGTGAGAGCCGTACGCCGCACCGCTTCGGCACGCAGGCCCGCAACCTCGACGGCCTCGCGGGCATCGATGTCGACCCGCACCTCCGCGACCCGCCTGGTCAGATCGGGACCCGCTTGAGGGCGTACGTCCGCCTGCTCCGCCGCCACGAAGAACCAGCGCTCCTCGCCTTCGGCGCCGCGGGCACCGAGCAGCAGCCGGGCGGCTCCGCCACCGTCGTAGACGACAGGAACCGTTCCCCGGAGCCTGTCGCCGAGCTCGAGGTCCGGGCCGAGCGCGATCCCGCAGCCGCCGGCGGTGACGGCCGCGACCACGTCGCCGAGCCCGGCCGCTCCCGCGTGGAAGGCAGCGACCGTGCTGCCGAGCAGCGGCCCCGGCAGCAGCTCGTGAGCGCACGCCTCGAGCGCGACGGCCGCATCCAGGAGCGTCCCGCCACCGCCGTTCGGTTCGGGCGCAGCGATGCCGGCAACACCGTACTCCTCGACACCTCGCCACACCTCGTCGAAGTCCGCGGATGCGGCGCCCTCGGCGGCGCGGGCGATCGCGATGCCACCCAGCCCCTTGGCCCAGTCCCGCAGGCTCTCGCTGAGGGCTTGGTGTTCGTCGGTGATGCCGATCGGCACAGAGACCTCCTACTATTTCCGCCTGGTTCTGCGGCCTTCAGGAATAGAGACTGATGTAGAACGTGTTACAAGTCTAGACTCACGAAGGAACGTGTTTCACTCTCGGGCGCCGTTGCGGTTAGCCTGAGAGCCACAGATCGAGATCCGGTCATAGTCCTAGGGGGACCCACAGTGACGTCCGTCAGCACGGAGCCACGCGACACCGACGGCCCGAGGCCGGCCACCGCACCCACCGGCGGTTCCGCAGCCCAGCGAGAGCGCCGTCGGCGCATCCTCGACGCCACGATCACCCTGGCAGCCGAGGGCGGCTTCGACGCCGTGCAGATGCGCGCCGTCGCCGAGCAGGCCGAGGTCGCGCTCGGCACCCTCTACCGCTACTTCCCCTCGAAGATCCACCTGCTGGTCTCCGCGCTGGCGCGTGAGTTCACCAAGGACGTCGACCGCTCCGCCGTCCGCGCGACGCCGGGCGACACCGCCCACGAGCGGATCATGTACGTCCTCAACCGCCGCACCCGCGCCCTGCAGAAGCAGCCCAAGCTCACCGAGGCCCTGGTCCGCGCCTTCATGTTCGCCGATCAGTCGGTGACCGGCGAGATCCACGAGGTCGGCACCAGCCTGACCACCGTCATCGCTCGCGCCATGCACGGCACCCCCGACCACGGCGAGGTCACCGAGGAGGAGGCCGCCATCATCCGGATCATCTCCGACGTATGGCTCTCCGCGCTCATCTCCTGGGTCACCGGCCGCATGGACGAGAAGGACGTCGAGAAGTCGATCGACGTAGCCGTACGCCTGCTGCTGCGCTGAGGATCACCTCGGGCAGTAGTTCTTGTCCTTCTTGCGCTCAGCCCAGTCCTCGGGCCTCATCGCCCGCTCGCACTCATGGATCCAGCTGAGCCGATAGGGATGCCCCTCGGGGGTGCCGGTGATCCCGAACTCGCGGCCGCCGGGAGCCTTGATGATCATCGACTCGCGCTTGCCGTGGTCGACGTAGTCGACCTCGAGCACCCAGCGGCAGGTCGGCCCCGAGCTCGACGCCGTGATCGGGATGACCACCGTCTCCCCCTTGGAGAGGGTCACCGTCCGGCTGGCGAAGTAGGGCGAACCGTCCTCCTCGGAGGTCAGCGCCGGCACCGGCGCGCCCAGGTCCGTCCGAAGCAGGATCTTGTCTCCCCCTCCACCTTGGGGAACGTCTTCCACGACCGTGCCCTGGCGCAGGATCGACGTGCACGGCCTGGAACGCTTCGGCCGCAGATCGGTGATCACCACGTCCTCACTGTGCCGGCCGACCAGGGTGACCTCCCAGGTCACGTTTTCCACGGCGTACCACTCGTGCTTCGCCTGCCAGTCGAGATCGTTGACCGCACTGCGCGCCTGGTCGAAGCTCTTGAACGGCGCGGCGCTCGCACCGTCCGGGATCAGCACCGGCCCGCTCATCTCCCGCCTGCGCACGTCCACCAGGTGGATGCCCTTGCCCGGATCGCTCCACCCTTCGGGCAGGAGGCCGGTGAAGAGATTCTGCAGGCCGGAGCCGAACGTCGCCCCCAGCGCGACCAGGACCACGCCGACGACCCATGCGGTCGGCTTCTTCAGCAGCGACACCGTCCACGGCAACACACCCCGGCGGCGTACGTCCCCGGCCGGTGCCGGTGCCTCCGTCGCGGCCTCTTCGGGCTCCTCGGCCCTCTGCCTGGTCATCGGTCCATGCTCCCCTCGGGTAGACGCTCAGCCGGCTCCGGCTCAGACACGGATCCGCCGGACAGCCGCAGCGCGAGCGCCACGGCGACTCCGGTCGCCCAGCCGAAGCAGGCAGCGAAGCGAAGCGCGTCGGCGACGTTGTCGAACGCCCGGGTGTAGGCAGGCAGCGCGAGCTCGGGAGCCGGGAAGACGGCTCCTTCGACGAGACCGACGACCACGGCGAGCACCGCGACCGTGCCCCAGCACCGCATGACCACACCGAGCGCGCTCGGCTCGACGCCGCGCTGCCAGCGCGCCATCATCAGACGGATCGCGAGCCAGATGAGTGCCACCAGGACGACTGAGCTCAGCGTGCGCGGTAGCCAGATCAACGTGTCGAACGTGCCACCGAGCGAGTAGGGGTCATCGGGCGCGGCAAGGCTGGCATGGGCGAACCAGACCATCTGCACCCAGGCCTGGCGCGCACCGACGGCGGCGTCGGAGTAGACGTCGGGACCGTAGTCCCAGGCGAAGCCGCCGACGAGCGCGAGAGCCAGCGTCGGGAGCGCACCCCAGATCGCGACCCGAACGGCTCGCGCTCGTCCCTGCGCAGCGCTGAGCCTCGGCGTCTCCACCGGCGCAGGCGAGTCGTCACGTTCGCCCTGTTCCATCGCAGCGGCCGTGAGCTGGGCCAACGCCACCACGTGCGCCACCACCACGCCACCGACCAGTCCGAGGCCGAGGCCGAGCCAGATCCCGTCGTCCGGGAGCGACCACACCATCCCCGACAGCATCGCGGCCCCGTCCGGGGAGGCCGTGACGTCCCCGAGGATGACGAACAGGTTCGTCATCCCGCCCGCCAGCAGGGACGCACCCAGCACCCGGCCCGCGACCGCGTAGGGGCCGTCCGCTCCGGTTCGGAGGCTCGCGTAGACCAACACGGAGAGGAGGACGACGAAGACCAGCACCGGCCACGCGGAGTCGGGCGCGACGGCGTACTCGTAACGGATCACCGATCCCCAGAGGAAGGACAGGCCGTCGAGCATCCGAGCCAGGAACGCCCCGAACCACTCGTGTCCGCGCGCTTGCCAGAGCGCGGACACGCTTCCGGTGTCGATCGGGACCGCCAACGCGAACGAGTAGAACCAGGCGAAGACCGCGACCACGGCCGTGGTGGCGAACGCACTGCGTCGTCGAGACAAGTTCTGGTGGCTTTCGGTTCGTCCCCGGTGACTGAAAAACTTCGGGTCGCAGTATGCCGGAGACGTGCCCCTCGTGTGGCCGACTCACCCATGCCGGGGCAGCCGACCTCCGGCCCGTCAGCCGCCGTAGGCGTGTGTGGCGGTGGCGCCTCCGTCGATGGCGATCTCGGCGCCGGTGACGAAGCTGGACTCGTCGGAGGCGAGGTAGACGTACAGCGGGGCGATGTCCTCGGGGTGCCCGACGCGCTTGAGGGCGACCTTGGAGGCACCAAACTCCATGGCGGCATCGTCGGCACCGACGCCGCGGGTCATGGGGGTGTCGATCATGCCGGGATGTACGGAGTTGACCCGGATGCCGCTGGGGCCGAGCTCGAGCGCGGCGGCCTTGGTCATGCCGCGGATGGCGAACTTGGTGGAGGTGTAGCCGGCCACGAACGCCATCCCGGCCAGGCCCTCGATCGAGGAGGCGTTGATGATCGAGCCGCCGCCGTTCTCCTTCATCGTCGAGATCACCGAGCGCATGCCGAGGAAGCAGCCGAGGGTGTTGACCCGCCACAGCAGCTCGAACTCCTCGACGGGCTGGGTCAGGATCTCACCGAAGCGCAGGATGCCGGCATTGTTGGCCAGGACGTTGACCGGGCCGTACGTCTCGGCGGTCTGCGCCACCAGCGCGGTCCAGGACTCCTCCGAGCTCACGTCGTGGTGCACGAACAGCGCGGCGTCGCCGAGCTCGTCGGCGAGCAGCTTGCCGGGCTCGTCGGCCACGTCGGCGATCACCACCTTCGCGCCCTCGGACACGAAGGCGCGCGCGATGGCGGCTCCCTGCCCCTGCGCACCACCGGTGACGATCGCGGTCTTGCCCTCGAGACGTGCCATCACTGCTCCTTCAGCTTGAGCTGCATGATCGAGTCGGCCGAGAACCCGGCCGCGGGGTCGCGGTCGGCGAACCAGCCGCCGACCTGCTTGTCGAGCGAGTCCAGGTCCCAGGCGGCGTTGTCGAAGCGCTCGGCCACCGTGGGCGGCGCGAGCACGGCGATCATCCCGCCGTAGACGACGAAGACCTGCCCGGTGATCGCGGCGGCGGCCGGCGAGGCGAGGTAGGTGACCAGCGGCGCGACGTGCTCGGGCCCGTAGGAGTCACCCGAGAGCACGCCCTCGGTCATCGCGGTCGCGGCCCGCGGGCAGATCGCGTTGGCGCGTACGCCGGAACGGCCCATCGAGCGCGCCGCCGACATCGTCAGCGCGGTGATCCCGGCCTTCGCGGCGCCGTAGTTGGCCTGTCCCGGAGGCCCGGACAGGAACGCCTCCGAGGAGGTGTTCACGACGGCGGCGTCCACCGGTGCACCCGTCGACTTCGCCACCGAGCGCCAGTGGGCCGAGGCGTTGCGGGTCAGCAGGAAGTGGCCGCGGAGGTGCACGCGTACGACGAGGTCGAACTCCTCGTCGGACATGTTGAAGAGCATCTTGTCGCGGGTGATGCCCGCGTTGTTGACCACGATGTCGAGCCCGCCGAGGCCGTCGACGGCAGCAGCCATCATCGCGTCGGCGGTGGCCCGCTCGCTCACGTCGCCGGCCGCGATCACCGCCTCGCCGCCGAATCCGCGGATCTCCTCGGCCGCCTCCTCGGCAGCGCCCGGGAGGTCGTTGAGCACCACCCGGGCACCCGCCCGGGCCAGGGCGACCGCCTCGGCGCGCCCGAGACCGGCGCCCGCGCCGGTGACGATCGCCGTCTTTCCGTCCAGGTCAACGCTCACGTGGTGCTACTCCTCGATCCTCAGGGCCGCCTTGGGGCAGCCGGCCACGGCCTGCTCGACGCGGCCGCGGTTCTCGTCGGTCACCGTCGGGTCCTCGATCTGCAGGTAGTCGTCGTCATCGATCTCGAACACGTCGGGAGCGAACGCCTCGCACATCCCGTTGGACTCGCACAGGTCGAAGTCCGCGATCACCTTTGCCATGTCCGTCTCCTTGTCCTCACGCCGTCGTCGAGCCGTCATTCACCAGAGCCCTGGCCGGGCAGCGCGCCCAGCTTGCGGTGGTCCCAGCTTGCGACCTTGTCGGGCTCGATGACGATGCCGACGCGCTTGTGCGCCTGCTTCGAGACCAGGTCCTCGCCGAGCTCACCCAGGTCGGCTCCGCCGGCCATCCGGGTCATCACCCGCAACCCGATCCCCTTGATCTCGTCGTACTCCTCGACGAGCCGCGCCTTGCCGGTGATGCTCACCCCGCGCAGCTCGAAGTAGTCGACGCCGTCCTCGACCAGGCAGGTGACCCGCGGGTCACGCCGCAGGTTGCGGACCTTCTGCGAGGACCCGTAGGTCCAGAAGACGATCTTGCCCTCGTCGAGCACGTAGAACAGCGTGGTCAGGTGTGGAGCGCCGTCGGGACCGACGGTCGCGACCTGCACCTTCATCTGCGAGCCGAGGAAGTCCTCGATCTCGGCGTCGGTCAGCTGTACGGACTGGCGGGACCCGGCCATGTGCCCTCCTAGAGCATCAAACTAGAACACGTTCTACCATATCAGGAACGGGCGTCCCCCTTGAAGCGACCCTACGGCGGGAGCTAGGAGGCGGCCTTCATCTCGGAGATCAGCCAGCCGCCGTCGTCCTTGACCAGCGTCAGCACCTCCCAGGTCGGGCTGACCACGGTGTTCTTCGTCTTCGGCGCGGTCGCGCTCTGGTTGACGAAGAGCAGCACCTGCGCGGTCTCCTCGGTGGCCGAGATGATGGACGCGGCACAGTCCTCGTCGACGCAGGCCTTGCCCTCCTCGGCGGCCTTCGCACCCTCCTCGGAGAGCGGCGCCACCTCGGCGTCGACCTTGATGCCGAGGTCGGCCTGCTCCTTGCGCTTGTCCTCGCCGGGCAGCGTCTTCTCGTAGTCCTTCTGCATCGCCGGCGTCATCAGCTTCTTCGCCGCCGCGATGTCCTTCTCCGCACTGGCGGCCTGGTAGGACATCACCGTTTGCGCCAGTCCGACCGAGTGCTCCATGATCGCCGCCCGGGACCCGGCCGCGGTCAGCTCCCCGCTCGGCGCCACGTCGTCCTTCGACGCCAGGTCGACGGCCAGCCACAGCAGGCCGCCCGCGACCAGGACGAGTACGCCGAGAACGGCCGTCAGCACCCGGCTACCGTCACCCAGCCACCGCTCGGCGAACCCGGCGCTCTCCTCGGTCTCACCCTCACCCTCAACCTCAGCTTGAGGCTCTGCGGGGTCGGTCTCGACGTCCTCGGACTCGGCCGCGCCGGCCTCCGTCTCCTCCGCAGCAGCGACCTCGTCACGTACGTCCTGGTCCTGGTCGTGGGCCGGAGGAAGCAGGTCGGAGCCGCAGTAACGGCACTTGATCGCGGCTGCCTTGATCGTCTCCGCGCAGAAGGGGCACTCCTTCTGGCCGGTGGAGACCGATCCGTTCGCTCGTACGCCTGTCATCAGTTGACTCCTGCCAGGTCGGACATGCGCCATCCGTCCTTCGTCTTGGCCAGCGACACCTTGAAGCGGTACTTCGAGCACCGCGCACCGTCGTAGGGGCAGGTGTCGCTCTTCTTCAGCTCAGCGGTCTGGCTGCTGGTGACGACCGAGTCCACGGCGACCAGCACGACCGCCTTCTTCGACCCGATCGCGCGGATGCCGACCTGCTTGACCTTGCCCTTCGAGATGGTCTGGGCGGGGATCGCGGCCTGCCGGATCTGCTCGGCGATGGCGGTGTACTCCTTGCCGAAGGTGCCGGTGGAGATCTCCTTGACGGCCTGGATCCGCGGGTCCATGTCGCGGTAGTCGACGTCGAGGAAGGCGATCACGCCGTCCTCGGCGACCGCCTTCACCTCGTCGTAGTCGGCGGCCGCGGCCTCGGCGGGCGTCGTCCAGGGCAGCACCCGGGCGCCGCCGATGAAGACTGCCGCGGCCAGCACGACCAGGATCACGACCACCGCCGCGAGCACGGTGTTGAGCCGCCCCAGTCTGGCCAGGGAGAGCTTGACGTCGAGCGAGTTGTCGGATGGCATCTGGCTCACTCCTCTCCCAGGATCATCGATCGCCAGGAGTCGTCGGACAGGGCGGAGACCAGGCCTCCGTCATCGGTCGGGGTGGACATCGTGACCGTCTTTCCATCGGGGAGCTTGGTGCGCCCGGTCTTCGGGTCGTAGGTCGTGACGTACTTCCCCACGCCCTCGGGCTTGGGGACCATGTTGACACCGCGCTGCATGATCGGGTTGTCACCCTGGTAGCCGGGCTGGGCACGCTCGTCGGTGCACTTGGCCGGGTAGAGCGGCTGGTCCTCCATCACGGTGCCGGGGATCCACTGGTCGGCGGGCTTGTAGCCCTCCTGGCACGGCGGTGTGGTGTAGACGAAGCCCATCGACAGGTGACCGTAGCCGTCGCCGGGCGACCCGGTCCACCCTGTCGCCACGACGCGCGGGAAGGTCACCAGGGTCTGCTCGATCGCGGGCAGCCGGGCGGTGAGGACCTCGTTGACGGTGCTGAGGTTGGCCAGGAAGACCGGCAGGAGCGGCTGCAGACCGTCGAGCAGCGACTGCACCTGGACCGCGGTCGCCTCGCCGCCCTGCAGGATCTCGCGCAGCTCCGGGTCGCGCTTGTCCAGCGTGGCGGTGACCTCCTCGAGCCCGTCGGCGAACTCGCGGATGTCGCCGCTGTGCTCCTTCTGCGTCTGGAGCACGGTCTGGCTGGTGTTGAGCAGCCGCACGGTCTCCTTCTGGTGGGCGGAGGCCTGGTCGACCAGGGTGGAGCCCGAGTCGAGCAGCGTACGCAGGTTCTCGGCGTTGCCGCGGAACAGCGTGCCGAGCTCGGCGACGACGGTGCTCAGGTCCTGGCCGTTGATCGAGGTGGTGAAGCTGTTCAGCTCGGTGAGCAGCTCGTCGGTGGTGCCGGGCATCGACTCCGGGCCGGCGGTCACGACGTCGCCCTCGGCCAGGTAGGGCCCGGCGGCCGAGTCGGGGATGAAGTTGATGTACTGCTCCCCCACCGCCGAGAGGTTGTGGACCTCCACCTCGGCGTCCCGCGGCACCTCGGTGCCGGGGTCGAGCTCGAGCTCGGCGCGTACGCCTTCGTCGGTGACGGTCATCGAGGCGACCCGGCCGATGCTGACGCCGCGGTAGTTGACCTCGCTGCCCTCGTAGAGGCCACCCGAGGCCGGCAGGTCGACCGAGACGTCCACGTGACGGCCGAGGACCCGGTCGACGACGCCGAGGTAGGCGGCCGAGACGTAGAAGATCCCGACCGCGGCGAGGATGAGGAAGATGACCAGCTTGTTGCGGACGCTCCGTGTCATCAGCTACCGCCTCCCAGCAGTCCGAGGAGGCCGGCCAGGCCCCCGGTCGTCGGCTCGGCCGTGGGCGACTCGGTCTCGGTCGGGCTCGAGAGGCCCTCGGCTATCTCCGGCACCAGGTCGTTGAGCCCCGGCGTCTTGGTCGAGGTGGAGCTCTTGGGCAGCAGGTCGGAGATGTCGGGCAGCTTCGGCGTCTTCTCCCCCGGCTTCGCCGCCGTGTCCTCCTTGCCGACCACCGAGCAGACCAGCTGCAGGTTGGTCAGGTCGCACAGCGCCTTGGCCAGCGGCTGGATCGCCTCGCAGCCCTTGGAGTAGGACAGGCAGATCTGGAAGACCTGCGGGATGATGCCGCTGGACTCGCCGTTGGTGAGGCTGCCGACCAGCTTGCCGAGGTCGAGGTCCATGTGGAACAGCGCGTTGGAGTAGTCACCCATCGCCAGCCCGGAGGCGTTCTCGGGGAACGGGAAGCTGGCCGCCATCATCAGGCCGCGCGGCAGCGAGTCACCGGCGTCGGCGAGCTCGCGCAGCGTCGGGGCGAGCTCGTCGAGCGCCGTGGTCAGGTTGGCGCCGCTCTGGTTGATCACCCGCGTCGCGACGACCCCGAGCCGGTCGAGCGCCTTCATCATCTTCAGCAGGTCGGCGTGCTGCTGACGGAGCACCTGGAGCGCCGGGCCGAAGGAGTCGATGGCCGCCTCGATCTTCTCGGACTCCTTGTTGAGGGTGCGGGTCAGCCGGTCGACCTGCTCCATCGCCCTGATGATCGAGCCCTTCTGCTGGTTGAGCGAGGCGACCGTGGTCTCCAGGTTGCCCAGCAGCGCCCGCATGTCGCCGGTGCGCCCGTCCATCATGGTGTTGAGCTCGTCGCTGATCGTCTTCAGCTGCCCGACTCCGCCACCTGCCAGCAGGAAGGAGAGCGCGCCGAGCACCTCTTCGACCTCGGGGTTGCGGTTGGTGCGGTCGAGCCCGATGGTGGCGCCGTCGCCCAGCCTGCCGGCGCTGGCGATGGTGGACCCCTCGGGCGCCACCAGAGCGATGTACTTCTCCCCGAGCAGGCTGGTCTGGCGTACGTTGGCCAGCGCGTCGGCAGGGAGCTCGATGTTCTTGCGGAGGGTCATGGTGACCTTCGCGTGCCAGCCCTCCCGCTCGACCTTGTCGACCTGGCCGATCGGAACGTCGTTGGCCATCACCTTGGTGCGCGGCACCACGTCGACGACGTCGTTGAACTCCGCGGTGACGACATAGCCGTCGCCCTCGCCGACCTCCTTGCCGGGAAGCGGCAGGTCATAGGCCTGTACGCCGCACCCGCTCGCCATCGCGACGAGGCCGACCATGGCCAGGAAGACGCGCGTCCTCATCTCTTGCCTCCCGACATCAGTTCCTGGAGCGAGCCGCTGAGCTCGGTGATGCCGCCCTGGGTGACGACCTCCGGCTCCACCTCCGGCTGCTTGGCCGGGGTGCCGGTGTCGAGCGGCAGCCCGGTGGCGGTGTCGCGGTCGGTCGGGGCGCTGGCATCGGTGAGCGCCTTGCCCGCCGGCGCGGTCGACCCGGTCGGAAGCAGCGCCTTGAACAGTGCGCAGATCTCCTTGGCTCCGGGGATCTTGTCGTTCTCCACGACCATGCAGAGGATGTTGGACAGATCCGACCCGATCGGCCCGACCTGCAGCCGGAAGCCGACCGAGCCCGACGCCGGGTCGAAGGATTCGGCCAGGTTGCCGATACCGAGCGGCGCCAGGTCGATGACGGTGCCGAGCGTCTCCTTCTCCTTGGCCAGGATGTTGAGCGTCTTGTTGAGCTCCTTGACGTCGCCGACCAGGGCGTCGCGGTTGTTCTCCACGAAGGACTTCGTCACCTTGACCGCCTGCGCGATCGCGGCGAGCGCCTGGTCGAGCTCGTCGCTCTCGCCGGCCAGCTGGGTGGAGACGGTCCCGAGGTCGGTCAGGAACTTCTCGGTGGTGTCGTCGTTGCGGGCCAGCGTCCGGGTGACCTCGGAGAGCTGGGAGAGGGTGCTGAAGAGCTGCTCGGAGTTGCCGCCGAGCACCTGGGCCGCCTCGGACATGTCGGCGATCGCCTGGTTGCCGATCTTGCCGTTGCCCTCCAGGGCGTCGGCGCCCTCGCGCAGGACGTCGCTCAGTGCCCCGTTCTTGTTGGCGCCGTTGGGTCCCAGCGCGGTGGTGAGCTCGGAGAGGCTGGCGTAGATGCGGTCGAGCTCGACCGGGACCGCCGTGCGCTCGATCGGGATCTCGCCGCCGTCGGCCATGGCCGGCCCGCCGGTGTAGGCCGGGGTCAGCTGCACGAACCGGTCGGCGACCAGCGTCGGAGTGACGATCGCCGCCTTGACGTCCTTCGGGAGCTTGTAGTCGCTCTCGTACTCGATCACCGCGTCCACGTGGTCGCCCTTCGGCTCGAGCGAGGCGACCTTGCCGACCTTGACGCCCATGATGACCACGTCGGAGCCCTCGTAGATGCTCACCGCCTGCGGGAAGCTGACGGTCACCAGCTTGGTGTCGGGGGCGGCGACCTCGGAGACGAGCAACAGCCCGCACATCACCACCAGCGCGATGGGCAACGCGGCCCACTTTCGGCCCCAGAAGTTCTTTGTCATTGCACGATCCCTGGTCGTCGTCCGGGCACGAACTCGCCGCTCACGATGCCGGTCAGGTTGGCGAGGTAGGCGTCGAACCAGGGGCCGGTGCCGATGATGTTGATCAGGATCGACGCGTACGGCCCGTAGTTCTGGATGGTCTTGGTCAGGTCCTCGTCGCGGGCGTTGAGGAACTTCAGCGCCTGGTTGAGCGCGTCCAGCGCGGGCCCGATCTGCTTCTGGTTCTCCTTCACCAAGGCCTGCAGCTGCTCGGCCAGGGCGGTGGCGTTGACCAGCAGCTGGTGGATCGCCTGGCGGCGCTGGATGAGCTCGGCGAAGACCTGGTCGCCGTTCTCCATCACGCTGATGATGTCCTGCTTGCGCTGGTTCACGAGCTGGACGACCTTCTCGGCGTCCTCGAGCAGCGACTCGAGCTCGTCGCCGCGGGCGGCGATCGTCTGGGAGAGCGCGGCGATGCCCTGGAAGGCGCCCTGTACCTCGGGCCCAGCCTTGTCGAGCGTGCCCGACATCGTGGTCAGCGCCTTGGCCAGCTGCTGGGTGTCGATCGCCTCGGTCGTCTCGGCGAGATCGCCGAACGTGCCGACGATGTCGCTGCCGGCGCTGGTGCGGGCCAACGGGATCTTCGAGCCGGCTTCGAGCGTGCGGCCGCCCTGCGGGGTGATGTCGAGGTACTTCTCCCCCAGCAGGTTGAGCACCCCGATCTTCGCCTCGCTGCGATGGCCGATCTCGGTGCCCTCGACCGAGAACGAGACCACCACCTTGGCGCCCTCGATCTCGATGTCGCTGACCCGGCCGACCCGGATGCCGGCGATCTCCACCCGGTTGCCCACGTGCAGGCCGCTGGTGTCGGAGAACTCGGCCTGGTAGGTGGTGCCGGCGAACCACGGGAGCTTGCGCAGGTTGAACGCCGCGGTCAGCGCCAGCGCGATCGCCACGATCGTGATCACGCCGGTGCGCTTGAGCTGGGTGTCGCTGTGGTGTGCCATCAGAGCTTGCACCTCTCGGCCCGGCTGTAGAAGGCCACGTTGTCGAGCTGCTTCTGGATGGCCTTCACGGCGGGCGAGTTGTCGAGCAGCTCACCGAGCGAGGGCAGCTTGATCGAGAAGTCGAGGTCGCAGAGGTAGTAGTTGTACCAGGAGCCGTAGCTGCCGATCCGCGCCTGCGACTCGAGGGTCTCCGGGAGCCGCTCGAGCGTCCTGTCGAGCAGCTTCTGGTTGCCCGGCTTGTTGAGGATGTCCACCACCCGCTTGAGCTGCTTGATGTCCTCCTTGAGGAACGGGCGTACGTCGGTGAGCAGCCCGGCCAGCTCGTCGGTGAGGTCGCCGATCGAGGAGATCGAGTCACCGATCGCCTCCTTGTCGCGCGCCAGGTCCTTCATCCAGCCGCTGAGCTGCTGGATGAGCTCGGCCAGCTCGGTGTGGTGCTCGTTGACGGTGTTGAGCGTCTTGGAGAGGTTGGTGATCACGTCACCGATCAGCTGGTCGCGCTCGGCGAGCGCACTGGTCAGCTCGGCCGTCTCCGAGAGGAGGCTGGCGACGGTGCCGCCCTCCCCCTGCAGCACCCGGATCAGGTTGAGCGAGAGCTTGTTGACGTCCTTGGGCTGCAGCGCCTGGAAGAGCGGCTGGAAGCCGTTGAAGAGCTCGGTCAGGTCGAGGGCGGGAGTGGTGTTGGCCATCGCGATGGCCTGGCCCTGCCGCAGCGGGGTGCTCTCCGATCCCGGCTCCTGCTGCCCGGCGTCCTGGGTCAGCGCCAGGTAGCGGTCGCCGACCAGGTTCAGGTAGCGCACCTGGGCGCCGCTGGCGGTCGTCAGCGGCACCGTCTTGTCGACCCGGAAGGTGACCATCGCGTGGTCGCCGTCCTCGATCTCGACGGCGAGCACCTCGCCCACGGTGATGCCGGCGACGCGTACGTCGTCCCCTTCGCTCAGGCCCGAGGCGGTGGTGAACTCGGCACGGTAGGGCACCCGGTCGCCGAAGCCGACGTTGCCCATGATCGAGGCCAGGGTGCCGGTGACGAGGATCGAGAGCACGGTGAAGATGACCAGCTTGATCCCGGCCACCGCGGTCTTCAGATCGCGCTTGTTCACTGCAGACCCCCGTTCCCCGGTGCCCACGGGACGTCCTCGGTGCCGTTCTCCAGCTCCTTCGGGCCGGCCGGCACCTTCGGGTTCGGCAGGCCGTCGCACCACGGGCCGTGGCCGATCTCGCCCCACTCGGGGCGGTCGTCGCGGCCGTACGCCGGCTTCTGGGTGCCGTCGAGGACCATCGTCTGGCGCACGCGGTTCTGCTGGAAGACGGTCGCTAGGAGCTCGGTGTAGTCGTCGAGGCCTCGCAGCAGGCAGGTGTACTCCGGCGAGTAGTCGGAGAGCAGCTTGAGCAGCGGGACGGCCAGCTCGGTCTCGTACCTGATCGCCTTCTCGTTCGTGGCGAGCAGGTTCTCGGAGGTGTCAGCGACTCCGGTCACCGAGGTCAGCAGGCCACCGAGGCGGGTGCGCTGCTCGGTGATGGTGTTGGCGGTGGTCGTGGTGTTCTCGAGGACCTTGACCAGGTCGGGCGCGGCCATGGAGTAGGTCTCGGCGACGTCGGCCATGTCCTCGAGATCGCGTTCGAGTGTGGGGAGGTGGACGTTCATCTCTTCGAGGTAGTCGTTGAGCTGGACCAAGGTCTCGCCGAGCTTCTCCCCGTTGCCGGAGAGCGCGGTGGCGAGGGCGTGCAGGGTGCTGTTGAGGTCTTGGGGACGGATCGACTTCAGCAGCGGGAAGAGCCGGGCCAGGATCACGTCGAGCTCGACGCTGGTGCGGACCCGGTCGGCGGGGATCACGGTGCCGTCGCTCAGGGCGCCGGTGCGCTCCCCCTCGGGGTCGATGAACTCGACGTACTTCTGCCCGAACAGCGTCGTCGGCTTGATGGCGACGCTGACGTTGGCGGGGATCTGCTCGGCCTGCTCCGGCTCCAGGCCGAGCTCGATGACGGCCTTCTTGCCGTCCTGGTCGATCTCGCGGATCTGGCCGACGATGACGCCGTGCATGCGTACGTCGCCGTAGCGAGGCAGCTGCAGGCCGGCCCTGTCCGCCTCGACGCTCACGGTGGTGAACTGCACGAACGCCTTCTGGTAGATCGCGATGCAGAGCGTGATCAGCAGGGCGAGGGTCACCGTGAAGGCGATCCCGGAGACGAAGAGCTTGGTGTGCTCGGCGCGGGTGTCGCGCTGGATGCCCATCAACATCTGGCGCTCACCCCGTGATCCGGACCGTGGTCGTCGAGCCCCAGATCGCGAAGCTCAGGAAGAAGTCCGCGACGACGACCGTGACGATGGACGTACGGATCGCCTTGCCGACCGCGATGCCGACGCCGGCGGGACCGCCGGAGGCGGTGTAGCCGTAGTAGCAGTGGATCAGGATGATCGCGACCGCCAGGATGATCAGCTTGAGGAAGCTGTAGAGGATGTCGATCGGCGGCAGGAACGCCAGGAAGTAGTGGTCGTAGGTGCCGCCCGACTGGCCGTACATCAGCGTGGTGATCAGGCGCGGGCTGAGGTAGGAGGCGCACAGCGCGACGATGTAGAGCGGGATGACGGCCAGGAACCCGGCGATCATTCGGGTGGTCACCAGGTAGGGCAGGCTCGGCACGCCCATCGCCTCGAGCGCGTCGATCTCCTCGCTGATGCGCATCGCGCCCAGGCGGGCGGTGTAGCCGCAGCCGACCGTCGCGGCCAGCGCGATCGAGGAGATCAGCGGCGCGACCTCGCGGGTGTTGAAGAAGGCCGAGATGAACGCGGAGAACTTCGCGACACCGATCTGGCTCAGGCTGGCGTAGCCCTGGATGCCGACCTCGGAGCCGGCGAAGAACGCCATGAACGCGATCACGCCGACGGTGCCGGCGATCATCGTCAGGCCACCGGCTCCGAAGGCGACCTCGGCGAGGATGTTGAGGATCTCCCGCTTGTAGCGGCGCACGGCGCGGGGAGCCCAGGCCAGCGCCTTGGCGTAGAAGAGCAGCTGGTCGCCGTAGCCCTCGATGGCCTGGCGCTGCTCCTTGACGATCTGGTTGCCCACCTGGGCGAGCGTGTTGGTCACCGGGGGATCACAACCCGTCCTGAGGAACGATCTGGAAGTAGACAGCGGTCATGATGGAGTTGAGGACGAACAGCATCATGAACGCGATGATCACGGCCTCGTTGACCGCTCGGCCGACGCCGCTGGGACCACCCTGGGCGTTGAGGCCGTTGTAGGCGCCGATGATCGCCGCCAGGAACCCGAACAGAGCCGACTTGACCATCGAGATGTAGAGGTCGGGAAGGCTCGCCAGCGCGGTGAAGCTCGACAGGAACGCGCCGGCCGAGCCGCCCTGGACGATCACGGTGAAGAAGTAGCCGCCACCGATGCCGGTCGCGATCACGATCCCGTTGATCATCACCGAGACGAACAGGCACGCGAGGACCCGCGGGATCACCAGCCGGATCACCGGGTCGATGCCCAGCACCTCCATCGCGTCGATCTCCTCACGGATCTTGCGCGAACCCATGTCGGAGCAGATCGCCGACCCGGCCGCTCCGGCGATGATCAGCGCGGCCGCCATCGGCGCCGCCTCCCTGACCACCGCGAGCACCGCCGTCGCCCCCGCGAACGACTGTGCTCCGAGCTGGCCGGCGAGGTTGCCGACCTGCAGCGAGATGACCGCCCCGAACGGGATCGAGACCAGCACCGCGGGCAGCAGCGTGACGCTCGTGATGAACCAGGCCTGCTCGAGGAACTCGCGCATCTGGAACTTGGTCGTGAACGTCCCCTTGACGACCTCTCCGGTCATCAGGCCCATCCCGCCGACGCCTCGGACCAGCGAGGCGAACTGCACTGCCATCCTGCACCTTTCGGGTGGTCTTGTGACTCGGCTCACGTTTCAAGCCTGTAGTAGAACATGTTTCAGTTCTGAGGGCAACGACCCGCCGCGACATGCCCGGGAACAGGGTGGGAGGTATTCCGGTCCAACGACTTACCCGCCGGTAGGTGACGCGGATCACAGGATCCTCCATGCCTGCGCCGCGGCCGGAGAAGGCCGGCTCTCGCATGCTGGTCATGAGCGTGATCGCACGCGCTGCGGCTCTCGGCGGGGCCAGAAGCCCGCACCGGTGTGTCTCGCCGCGCCGGGGCGGTTAGATTGGGAACTGTGATGAAACTGTCGCCGGGGGGCGTCATGAGGTTCCTGCGCCGCCTGCTCCTCGCCGTGTTCGGCGTGCCGGTGGCGCTGGCCGTCGTGATGAGCCTCGTCGACGGCTACCGCAGCCGAGGAAAGCGAGGCCTCAGGGGCAAGCCGTTCCCGGTGACGCCACCGCTGACCAACAGCGTCGGCGACGGCACGGTCACCACCTACACCTTCGGCAACGACCTCTACGAGGACATGATCGCCGCCATCGACGGCGCCAAGAAGCAGATCTTCCTCGAGACGTACATCTGGAAGGGCGACGAGGTCGGTCAGCGGTTCAAACAGGCGCTGGCCTCGGCGACCGAACGAGGCGTCGACGTCTACTGCATCTTCGACGAGCTCGCCAACCTCGTGGTGCCCTCCCGGTTCAAGCGCTTCCCCGAGGGGATGCACGTCCTGCGCTACCCCACCTACGCGGCGGGGTGGCGCTTCTTCGATCTCTCCCGCTACGGCCGCGACCACCGCAAGATCCTGGTCGTCGACGACACGGTCGGGTTCGTCGGTGGCTACAACATCGGGACCGCGTACGCCACCGAGTGGCGCGACACGCACGTGCGCATCACCGGCCCCGGTGTGTGGGACCTGCGGCGCGCGTTCGCCGACTTCTGGAACCTCAACCGGCGGCGACCGCACCCGCTGACCCACGCGAACGCCGCCGAGGGTCCGCTGCTCATCGAGACCGCACCGTCGTGGGAGCCCGATCTCCGGTTCCACCGCAACGTGCCCCGGTTGTGGATGTTCCCGATCCGGTCGATGTACCTGGAGGCGATCAACCGGGCCTCCCGCAACATCTACCTGACCACCGCCTACTTCGTCCCCGACGAGGACTTCGTGGACGCGCTCAAGGCCGCTGCGCAGCGCGGCGTCGACGTACGCATCCTGCTGCCACTGAAGTCGAACCACATCGTCGTCGACTGGATCTCGCGCGGCTACTTCTCCCAGCTGCTCGGCTCGGGGGTGCGGATCCTGCGGTTCAAGGACGCCATGATCCACGCCAAGACCGCCACCGTCGACGGCTTCTGGTCGACCGTCGGCACCGCCAACATCGACCGGCTCTCGCTGACCGGCAACTACGAGATCAACCTGGAGATCTTCGACCAAGACGTCGCCAAGCAGATGGAGGAGATCTTCTCCCGCGACGAGTCCAACGCGATCGAGCTGACCGCCGACGAGTGGGCCTCCCGCGAGATCCACCGCAAGTTCACCGAGCTCGTCCTCACCCCTCTCCGACCCCTGCTCTGACCCGCGGGCCTGCAGTCAACGCGGCAGATGCGTCCGCGGCGACATCTTCGGCCCCCGCCGAGGCCGCTTCCCAGCCCCGCGATAGATCAGCGCGACAACACGAGCACGATGGGGCCGAAATGCCTCCAGATAGTCGCGTAGCCGGTCGTCGTCCCAAGCCTGGTTGGTCAGCGCCCAGCCGACGTCCTTGGCGAGGTGGTAGTCGCCGAAGCTGACGGCGTCGGGGTCACCGAGCGCCCGCTGCCGCACCTCGGCGACGGTCCACTCCCCGATGCCCGGGATGGTGGTGAGCCGCCGCTCGACCTCCTCACCCGGGAGACCGGCGGTGCGCTCGACCGCCGTCGCGACCCGGGCGGCCTGGAGGACGGCCTTGGACCGGGCCGGGTCGACGGGCAGGCGCAGCCAGTCCCAGCTCGGGATGGTCCGCAGCGCCTCCGGAGTCGGCTGCAGGCGCAGCCCGTGGTCGGCACCCGGACCCGGGGCGACCTCACCGAAGCGCCTGACCAGGTTGCCGAAGCCACGGAAAGCCTCGTTGTTGGTCACCTTCTGCTCGATGATCGAGGGCACCAGCGCCTCCATCACCAGACCCGTACGTCCGAAGCGCGGCGTCTCGAACCGCTCCAGCAGGCCCGCGAGCAGCGGATCGTCGGTGTGGAACTCCTCCGGGCGGTCGCCCGCTCCGAGCAGTCCGGGCACGTGCTCCAGCGCCCACTCCGCGCCCTCGCCCCACGCCTCGGACTCCACCTCGGCGTCGCGCTGGCGCAGCCTGAGCGTGACGGGGCCCTGCGGCGTACGGACGGCTCGCCAGTGGTCCTCGCCGAGGATCTTGTACGTCGGGTCACCCAGCCCACGACGAAGCGGCCGCAGCATCGAGGCGAGGCCCACGGCGTAGCCCGGGCGAACCGTCCTCTGCTGACTCATGCCCCGAGGTTAGCCCGCGGGAAGACCCGGCTGGTGGTCAGATGGGTCGCCCGGCCGGCAGGGTCGCGGCCCGTGAAGCCGAAGACCCGGTGTGCGCCGTGGAGGGCGTCGGCGGTGACGACCTGGTCGGTGTCGTACGGAAGGACCTCGTAGCTCTGCGGCTCGTCGCCGATGGCGACCCCCTCAGGGCCGGGAACCTCGTCGACCCACAGCCGGCCGTCGGAGCTCTGGTGCAGCGTCCAGTCGACGATGCGGGCGCGGTAGGTGCCGAGGAGCCGGCCGGCGTCGAAGCCAGCGGGCGGCTCGGACGGTGGCACCGGGTCGGGCGCGATCCGGACGCCCGCGAGGTCGTCGAGGAGGTGGCCGACGACGTCGTGGTAGAGCCCGTAGGTGTCGCCGCCGTTGGTGAACAGCGCGACCGCCAGCCCGTGCTCGGGCACCATCCTGAAGAAGGCCGACTGCCCGATCGTCTGGCCGTCGTGGCCGACGATTCCCTGACTGAGGTCGTCGAGGGACCAGCCCAGGCCGCGCGCGTCGGAACGGGTCGATGCGGGATGGTCGACCTGTCGGGTGACCGTCTCGGCGCACGAGGCCGCCGAGACGACTTGGGTGCCGTCAGGAGCCGCCCCGCCGGCGAGATGCATGGCGGCGAAACCGAGCAGATCGCGTACGCGCATCGACAGCATCGCGCCGACCGGGCCGCTGGCCCGGGCCATCCCCCACGCCGGTCCCGGTCGGAGGACATGGTCGGGAGCGGGGTCGATGTGACCCATCGCCGCGCGGAACCGGATCGCGTCGTAGGCCGTGGTGGCGATGTGGCTGAGACCCAACGGGGCGGCGAGACGCTCCTGGAGCGCCCGGTCCCAGGTGGTGCCGCGCAGCACCTCCACCAGGCGCCCGAGCACGGCGAAGCCCGCATTGGAGTAGGAGAACCGCTCCCCCGGGGCGAAGATCTGCGGCAGGTCACCCATCGACGCGACGAACCGCTCGACCGCGTCATCGCCCGGCCCGTGGTCGGTGAAGATGTCGCCCTCGAAGCCGGCCGTGTGGGAGAGCAGCTGACGGATCGTGATCGTCTCGGCCGCCTCCTCGTCGGCGACCGCGAACCCCGGCAGGTGACGCCTGATCTCGTCGTCGAGGCCGACCCGGCCCTCGTCGACGAGCTGCATCACCAGGTCGGTGGTCCACAGCTTGGTGATCGAGCCGACCTGGAAGAGCGAGTCGGTGGTCGCCTCCACGCCGGTCGCGAGGTTGAGGATGCCGTAGGCGTGGTCGATGACCTGGCCGTCCTGGAGCACTCCGACAGCGGCCGCCGGCACGCGGCGACGCGCCATCAGGGCGGGCAGCTCGGACTCGATCCAGGAGCGGGCAACGGCAAGCGGCATGGGGCGAGGATAGGTCGGAGCGGCTCAGCGCCCGATGTCGGCGAGAGCTGTCAGGGCGCGCTCGAACGCCATCCGGTCGGCCGGGTCGAGATCGGCCAACAGCTCCGTCTCCATGGCCTCGATCGCATCACGGCAGCCGCGGAGGACCCGAGCGCCGGCCGGGGTCAGGGACACGATCCGGTTGCGGCGGTCGGCCGGGTCGGGCTCGCGCTGGACCATCCCCTGGGTCTCGAGGCGGTCCAGGTTGCCGATCAGGCGGGTCTTGTCGCGGCCGGTCGTGGCGGCGAGCTGCGCCTGGGTGGGCGCGTCGGAGTCGGCCAACGAGCTCAGTACCGCGTAGTCCCACATCTCCAGCCCAGCGGCGTCGAGGATCGGCTTCTCACGGGCCATCACCTCGCGCATCAGACGGGACAGCAGGAAGCCGAGCTCGGGTCGATCCACCGCAGAATCCTAACCGCTCGACATATCGTCTACGTGTGCTTACGATCTACTAATGCTTACTTTTTCACAGACGCTCGCCGCCTACGGCCGCGCCCTCGACGACACCACCACGCTCGCCGCTGCGGCCGGCGATCTGACCGTTCCCACCCCCTGTGCGGACTGGGACCTCGCCGACCTCTTCGGCCACATGATCGGACAGAACCTCGGCTTCGCCGCCGCGGTCGCCGACGGCGACGCGCCGGTGGCTGCGTACGAGTCCGTGGCGGTCACCGGCGACGACGTCGCGCAGAGATGGCAGGACTCGGCCACCCGGGTGCGGGACGCGTTCGGTGCCGCCGACCCGGAGTCGACCGTGCACCTCGCCGAGTTCGGCTTCCGCCCGACCGTCACAGTCGCACTGGGGATGCAGCTCCTCGACGCCGCCGTGCACGCCTGGGACGTCGCCACGGCACTCGGGCAGACCTACCGCCCGGCCGAGGCCACGGTCACCTTCGTCCTCGACCTGGCCCGGCAGATCGCCGCGACCCCGGGCGGGACGCCGGTGTTCGCCGCACCGCTCGCCGAGAGTGGCAAGGACCCCTGGGGCGACGCGCTGCGCCTTCTCGGGCGCGATCCGGGGGCCAGCTGAACGCGTCGCGCGACGTGGGTCTCGACCCGCTTCGCGGGTTCGCGGGCTCATCCGCTGCGCTCGGCCTCCTCCCGTTTGCCCGGCGCAAGCGCCGGGCAAGGCTCGGATGTCGGTGGCGTGATGTTCACTGGAGACATGCTGCTCGCCGACATCGTCTCCACCTCGAACGCCGTCGCCGCGACCCGGTCACGGAAGGCGAAGGTCGCCGCGCTGGCGGAATGCCTCGGCGCGGCCACGCGCGACGAGCTGCCGGTGGTGACCGCCTACCTCGCCGGCACGCTGCTGCAGCGGCGTACGGGGCTGGGGTGGCGCTCGCTCACCACGCTCCCCTCCCCTGCGGCCGAGGCGACCCTCACGGTCGGCGACGTGCACGAGGCGTTCGAGCGGATGTCGCTGCTGGCGGGCTCGGGCTCGCAGGTCGCCCGGGCCGCCGAGGCCGAGACGCTCTTCGGCGCGGCGACAGCAGCGGAGCAGGTGTGGTTGCGAGGCGTCATCACCGGAGAGGTACGCCAAGGAGCACTGGACTCGCTCGTGCAGGAGGCGATCGCGGTGGCTGCCGGGGTGCCGTTGCCCGCCGTACGCCGCGCCGCGATGCTGGCGGGCTCGACCGTGGTAGTTGCGGGGCTCGCCTTCGACGGCGAGGAGGCGCTCGCCGAGGTCGGCCTGGTCGTGGGGCGGCCCGCGCTGCCGATGCTCGCCTCGTCGGCGGGCTCGGTCGAGGAGGCCATGGCCAAGCTGGGCGAGGCGGTCGTGGTCGACACCAAGCTCGACGGCATCAGGATCCAGGCCCACAAGTCGGGCTCGGAGGTACGCATCGCGACCCGCACCCTGGAGGACATCACCGCGCGGCTGCCCGAGGTGGCTGAGATCGTCGCCTCCTTCCCGGCCGACACGCTGGTGCTGGACGGCGAGGCCATGACGCTCGGACCGGATGGTCGACCGCGGCCGTTCCAGGAGACGGCCTCGCGCACCGCGACCCGATCGGCGGCGGACACGGTCGTCGCGCCGTACTTCTTCGACATCCTCCACGTCGACGGCCGCGACCTCATCGACCTCGCGCTCGACCAGCGCCTCACCGAGCTCGACCGGGTCGTCCCCGAGCGGCATCGGGCGCCGCGGCTGGTCACCGTGGACACCGAGGAGGCGGAGCGGTTCGCCACCGACGTGCTCGCCGCCGGCCACGAGGGCGTCGTCGTCAAGGGGGTCGGCCTGCCCTGGGAGGCGGGGCGGCGAGGCTCGGGCTGGATCAAGGTCAAACCCGTCCACACCCTCGATCTGGTCGTCATCGGCATCGAGTGGGGCTCGGGACGCCGCAAGGGCTGGCTCTCCAACATCCACCTCGGCGCCAGGGGTGCCGACGGCGAGTTCGTGATGATCGGCAAGACGTTCAAGGGCATGACCGACCAGATGCTGGCCTGGCAGACCGAGCGTTTCACCGAGCTCGCCATCGGCGGCACCGACGACTGGCAGGTGAAGGTCCGCCCCGAGCAGGTGGTCGAGATCGCCTTCGACGGGGTGCAGCGCTCGACGCGCTATCCGGGCGGCGTCGCGCTGCGGTTCGCCCGGGTGGTGCGCTACCGCGAGGACAAGACGCCGGCGGAGGCGGACACGATAGATGCCGTCAGAATGTATCTTCAGTGACCTGATCGGGATACCGGGTGCAGGTGGCCCCGAACGATCCTTTAACCTCACTGCGCGTGCCCCCACACGCCTATGCCCGCCTCGTTGCGCTTCTCGCGACGCTGACGATGATCGTGGGGTCCGCCGCCGTCAACCCGGCCCCCGCCGCCACCGACGCCTCCGCCGACCAGTCCGTCGCCGCGCCGAGCGCCAGCGTCTCCCGGCCGATTCTGGGTGAGTCGTTCACGCTGAGCGGCTCGCTCGGGCCCGGCGTGAGCCGGGTGGTCTGGCTGGAGCGCTACCACGACGGCGACTGGCAACGCGTACAGAAGCAGATCGCCGACCAGACCGGCCACTACTCCTTCGTCGTGAGCCAGTCCTCGTGGCGGATGCGCTGGCGGGTCCTCGCCCCCGGCGTCGAGCGGGAGGGGCGGAACTGGCCGGAGCTGGCCACGGTGCCGCGTACGCTCTTCGGGCAGCCGCAGGCCGTCACGACCAGCATGGCGAGGTCGGTGCGCGCCGGGAGCGCCGTGCGGCTCACCCTGTTCGCCGCCCCGGCCCGCCCCGGCCGAGTGCTCACGCTCCAGCGCGACAGCGGCAACGGATGGACGAACGTCGCCAACCTCACCACCGGCCCGACCGGCCATGCGACGTACGTCTTCAGGACCCGGGAGGTGGCGAAGACGCGGTTCCGGACGGTCGCCAGGGCGCATCACGGTGCGCCGGCGTTCGTGGGATCCTCGGCGGCCGTCTACGCCCTCGGGAGCAGGCCGGTCGGGGTGATGGCCTGGCGCGGCGACTCGCTCAACCATCCGGAGAACACCCTGGACGCGTTCCGCAGCGCCGTGCGGCAGCGGGCCGACTTCATCGAGATGGACTTCCAGCCGACGGCCGACGGCGAGTGGGTGCTGCTGCACGACGGCGACTTCAGGCGTACGACCGACGTCGAGGACCGCTTCCCCGAGCGCCGGAGGGCGAGCCCGCGGGAGTTCACCCTCGCCGAGGTGCAGTCGCTCGATGCCGGCTCGTGGATGGGGCCGCAGTTCCGCGGCGTCCGCGTGCCGACCATCGAGGAGACCTTCGACGCCATCGACGTGGCCGAGAGGCTCTACGGCCACCGGGTCCGGCTCGTGGTCGAGCTCAAGGGCGAGAGTGCCGCCGAGATGCGCGCGCTCTACCGCAAGGTCGTCTCGCTGCGCCCGGACTGGGTCTCCAGAAAGGGACACGGCGACAAGGCGATCTTCATGAGCTTCGACGCGAGCCACTTCGACTTCCCCGGCTTCGAGCGAACCGGGATGGAGACCGTCGCCGTCAAGGACGAGCCCGATCCCGCGGACCTCCACGATGACGAGTTCACCCAGGTGCACCTCCACACCCGGCTGCTCGACGCCGCCCTCGTGGACCGCTACCGCAACCAGGGCGCCGAGGTCGGCACCTGGCCGGCGGTCAACACCGCGTCCGTGCTCCGCGCCGCGGTCGCGGGGGTCGACTACGTCACCACCGATGACGTCGCGGGCGCTCGGCGCGCACTGCTCCACTAGGCGGATGCGAGGACTGTGAGGACTGACACTGACAGTGCAACTCCGAGTTGCACGCCGCGTACAGTGTGCGTGTGAGCAGCCGATCAATCAGTTCCCACTCCCCCTCGGGCTCCGCTTCGGCCCGCGGCACCGAGCCCGACGGACGCCGCTCGGCCGCCGCCGCCCGACGCCGTGCCCGCGAGGCAGACATCGTCGCCGCGACCCGCAAGCTCTTCGACGAGCGCGGAGTGAGCGACGCCCAGATCGAGGACATCGCCAAGGCGGTCGGCATCAACCGCGCGATCGTCTACCGGCACTTCACCGGCAAGGACGAGATCTTCGCACTGACCCTGGTCGGCTACCTCGACGAGCTCCGCGAGCGGATGCTCTCCGCGACCGAGGGTGACAGCGCACCCACCGACGTCGTCCGTGACGTCGTCGGCACCTTCGTCGACTACGGGATCGAACATCCCGCCTTCGTCGACTGCGCCCAGACGCTGATGCGCCGCAGCGGCTCCGACCTGCTCGACGAGCTCTCCGAGAGCGCCCTGTTCCGCCTGGGCCGGGCGATGAACGGCTGCCTCACCATCCTCACCACCGTCTTCGAGGACGGTGCCGCCTCCGGCGAGCTCCACGTCAAGGATGCCAACCTGCTCGCCAACACCCTCTACGCCTCCGGCCTCGGCGCCCTCCAGCTCGCCCGCGTCGGCATCCTCGTCTCGGAGTCCGCCCCCGGCGTACCCACCGTCGGCTCCGTCTCCCCCGACCAGGTCCGCGACTTCCTCGTCACATCCGCCCTGGCCCTCACCGCCAAATAGCGCCGAGCCGTCACGTACGTCGGCCGAGCCGTCAGTTCTGGCGCGCGAGAAGGTAGTTCCGGCGCGCGAGACGTCACATGCGTCGGCCGAGTGGGCAACCAGGTGCCAACTCGGCCGACGGGCGTGACGTCTCGGGCTACTTCTCCAGGATGGCGACGACGCCCTGGCCGCCGGCGGCGCAGACGGAGATGAGGCCGCGGCCCGAGCCCTTCTCGTCGAGGAGCTTGGCGAGGTTGTTGATGATCCGGCCGCCGGTGGCGGCGAAGGGGTGGCCGGCGGCGAGGCTGGAGCCCTTGACGTTGAGCTTCTCGCGCGGGACGGTGCCGAGCGGGGCGTCGAGGCCGAGCTTGTCCTTGCAGAAGTCCGGGGACTCCCAGGCGGCGAGGGTGGAGAGGACCTGCGAGGCGAACGCCTCGTGGATCTCGAAGAAGTCGAAGTCGTCGAAGGTGAGGCCGTTGCGGGCGAGGAGGCGCGGGACGGCGTAGGCGGGAGCCATCAGCAGGCCCTCGCCACCGGCGACGTAGTCGACAGCGGCGACCTCGGCGTCGACGAAGTACGCCAGCACCGGCAGGTTCTTGGCGGCAGCCCACTCCTCGCTCGCGAAGAGCACGGCGGAGGCGCCGTCGGTCAGCGGCGTCGAGTTGCCGGCCGTCATGGTCGGGTTCTCGCCCTTGACCCCGAAGACGGGCTTGAGGGTCGCGAGCTTCTCCACGGTCGAGCCCGGGCGGAGGTTGTTGTCCTTCTCCAGACCACGGAACGGGGTGATCTGGTCCTCGAACCAGCCGGCCTCGTACGCTGCGGCGAGCTTCTGGTGGGAGGCGGCGGCCAGCTCGTCCTGGGCCTCGCGGGTGATGCCCCACTCCTGCGCGGTCAGCGCGGCGTGCTCACCCATGGAGAGCTTGGTGCGCGGCTCGACGTTGGCCGGGATGTTGGGGATGACGTCGGCGGGGCGGAGCTTGGCGAAGGCCTTGACCCGGTCGATGTTGGTCTTGGCGCGGTTGGCCTCGAGCAGGACCTTGCGGAGCTTCTCGCCCAGCGCGATCGGCGCGTCGGAGGTGGTGTCGGTGCCGCCCGCGATGCCGGAGTCGAGCTGGCCGAGCGCGATCTTGTTGGCGATGTAGGTCGCGGCCTGGAGGCCGGTGCCGCAGGCCTGCTGCAGGTCGACGGCGGCCGTCTCGGGCGCCAGCTTGGAGCCGAGCACCGACTCGCGGGTCAGGTTGAAGTCGCGGGAGTGCTTGAGCACCGCGCCGGAGGCGACCTCACCGATGCGCTCGCCCTCGAGGCCGAAGCGAGCGGCGAGCCCGTCGAGGACGGCGGTGAACATCTCCTGGTTGGACGCGGTCGCGTACGCACCGTTGGAGCGGGCGAAAGGAATGCGGTTGCCGCCCACGATGGCGACACGACGAGTGGTGGTCATGAGTTCATCCTTGTCTGATGAAGCGCTTTGGAGAAGGGTATGTCAGGGAGATCACGAAAAGTGGACACCGAGTTACACGCCTAGTTACAACTGGCCAGTAACATACCAACGTACGCCTCAGAGACCACGTCCAGAAGGATCAGAGAGACCATGAGCGACAAGTACCAGAGCTTCACCCAGTCGGCGATCGGCAAGGTCCTCGTCAAGAACCTCGGGCTGCCGAGCCCCGCCAAGCTCGAGCGGTACGCAGCCGGTGCCCCGCTCGTGAAGGGCACCGTCCTCGTCGGCGGGCGTGGTCGTCTGGCGGAGTCGCTGGGCGGGCTCCTCGGCGAGCTGGACATCACCTCGACCGACACGGCGCAGGCCGGCAACCGGTTCAAGGGGCTGGTCTTCGATGCCACCGGCCTCACCTCGACCGCCGACCTGGTCGCGCTCCAGGAGTTCTTCACCCCGGTGCTGCGCAGCCTGGAGAACAACCCGCGCGTGGTCGTGATCGGCACCCCGCCCGAGCAGCTCAAGGGCGCTGAGCGGGTCGCCCAGCGCGCACTGGAGGGCTTCACCCGCAGCCTCGGCAAGGAGATCGGCAAGGGTGGCACCGTCCAGCTCGTCTACGTCGCCGAGGGCTTCGAGGGCTCGCTGCTCTCCACGCTGGCCTTCCTGCTCTCCCCGAAGAGCGCGTACGTCTCCGGCCAGGTCGTGCGGATCGGCACCAAGAACGCCTCGCCCGCGGCCGAGCAGGTCGACCCGAAGAAGCCGCTGACCGGCAAGGTCGCGCTCGTCACCGGCGCCGCGCGCGGCATCGGCGAGGAGATCGCCAAGGTCCTGCAGCGCGACGGCGCGACCGTCGTCGGTCTCGACATCCCGCCGTCCGAGGCCGACCTGAAGAAGGTCACCCCCGACTACATCACCGCCGACATCACCACCGAGGACGCCCCCGCCACGATCGCCTCCTACCTTCAGGAGAAGTTCGGCGGCGTCGACATCGTCGTCCACAACGCCGGCGTCACCCTCGACAAGAAGCTCGCCAACCAGAAAGCCGATCGCTTCGGCACCGTGCTGGAGATCAACATCAGCGCCCCCGAGCGGATCACCGCCGAGCTGCTCGAGCAGAAGCTGATCCGCCCCAACGGCCGCATCATCGGCGTCTCCTCGATCGCCGGCATCGCCGGCAACGTCGGCCAGACCTCCTACGGCGCCTCGAAGGCCGCCGTCATCGGCTTCGTCGACTCGCTGGCCGAGGAGCTTCCCGACGGGATCACGATCAACGCGGTCGCGCCGGGCTTCATCATCACCCAGATGACCGCAGCGGTGCCGTTCGCGACGCGCGAGGTCGGCCAGCGGCTCAACGCGATGGCCCAGGGCGGCCTCCCGGTCGACGTCGCCGAGACCATCGCCTGGTACGCCTCGCCGGCCTCCACCGGCGTCAACGGCAACGTCGTGCGGGTCTGCGGCCAGATGATGCTGGGGGCCTGATGAGCACGCCGAAGACCGAGCCCAGCTTCACCGGCAGGTCCGGTCCCGCCCTGCTCGTCCGGGCGGCGCTGCCGGCCATCCCGGGCATCAACGCGCTCCCGGGGATCAAGAAGACCGGCGTCGCCTACGAGGAGCTCAGCCTCACCCGCGAGCCGGTCGCCCTCGAGCGGAAGGCGGTCGACGCGTACGCCGAGCTGTGCGGCTTCCCGATCAAGGACACCGTGCCGCTCCCCTACCCGCACATGCTGGCCTTCCCGCTGCACATGGCGCTGATGTCCTCGCCCGACTTCCCCTCGCCCGCGATGGGGATGGTCCACATCGAGAACTCGATCAGCGGCTACCGCCCGATCTCGGTCGGCGAGGCGGTCGCGGTCACCGCGACCGTGGGCCAGCCCGAGCCGCACCCGGTCGGCAAGGCGTACCGATTTCTGACCGTCGCCACCATCGAGGGCGAGGTCGTGTGGGAGTCCACCTCGACGTACCTCGTCCGCGGGAAGCGCAACCCCGACGTGTCGTGGAAGTCCGATCTCATCGAGGTGGACCCGTCCGGCCCGGTCTTCCCACTGAAGGCCGACCTGGGGCGGCGCTACGCCAAGGTCGCCGGCGACTACAACCCGATCCACCTCTACCCGCTGACCGCCAAGGCGCTCGGGTTCAAGCGCCAGATCGCCCACGGCATGTGGACCAAGGCGCGCTGCATCGCGGCGCTGGAGAACCGGCTGAGCGATGCGGTACGCGTCGACGTGGCGTTCAAGAAGCCGGTCTTCCTGCCCTCCTCGGTCGCGTTCGGGTCGCTCAAGCACCTGGACGGTTACGACTTCTCGCTCCACAAGCGGGGCTCGGACACGCTCCACCTGGTGGGACGCACCACCACTCTGTGACGCCGAGGGCCGCCACGATTTAACCCGTGGCGGCCCTGGTCTCGCAGGTGAGACGGTGCTCGCATGCCTGCCCCACTCCAGCTCCCGCCGCGCTACACCGAGCGGCCGTTGACTCTCGCCGATGCCGCTGCCGTGACTCGCGTGATGGCGGCGAACGAGCTGGCCACCGTGGGCGAGGTCCTCATCGAGGAGGCCGACATCGTCGCGGAGTGGCAGCGGCCCTCCTTCGACGTCGGTGCGGCCACGGTCGGCGTGTTCGGACACGACGGCGACCTGGTGGGCTACGCGGAGTGCTCCGGCGGCGCCCGTGCCGACGCGGCCGTCGACCCCGAGCACTGGGATCACGGGATCGGCACCGCCCTGGCCGGCTGGATCAGCGCCCGCGCGGCCGAGCTCGGGGAACCGGTCATCGGCATGCCGGTCCCCCAGGGCTCGCCCGGCGACCGGCTGCTCGAGTCCCTGGGCTGGTTCCCGCGCTGGGAGTCCTGGGTGCTGGCGCTGCCGCAGGACGCGGCGATCCCGGTGCGAGAGCTGCCGGAGGCGTACGCCATCCGGGCCGCCACACCGCAGGACCACGAGCAGGTGTGGACCGTGATCGAGGACGCCTTCCTGGAGTGGTCCGAGCGCGAGCGGGAACCCTACGCGGACTGGGTCGCCACGACCATCGAGCGGCCCGGCGCCGAGCCGTGGAACGTCCGTGTGGTGACCGGCCCGGACGGTGCTGTGGTCGCCGCCGCGGTGCTGGTGATGACCGAGGACGGCCGGGAGGGGTACGTCAGCCGGCTGGCCACCCGCAAGGACCAGCGCAACCGCGGCCTTGCCCAGGCGCTCCTCGCCGACGCGTTCGGCGTCGCCCGTGCCCACGGGGCCACGCGCGCGACCCTGTCGACGGACTCCCGCACCGGCGCCCTCGACCTCTATCTCCACGTCGGCATGGAGGTCGAGTCCACCTGGGTCCACCGGGCGACCCGGCCCTGATCCCACGTCGACGCCCCGGCCTCGGCTACTATCGTGCGTCCAGGAGGTGGACAGACATGTCCGACGTACTGATCCGAGGACTCTCGGATGACGAGCTCGCGCGCATCGACACCGAGGCGGCGCGGCTCGGGCTCACCCGCAACGAGTATCTCCGCCGATGGTTCACGCCCGACGCGCTGCGTCCGCTGCCACCGGCGCGACCCGTGGCCGGCGGCGACTTCGCGAAGTTCGCTCCGCTCGCCGACCGGGGTCTGATGCGTGACGCATGGTCGTGAGGCGACCCTGGCTGATGCACCGGTCGGCACTCGCCCGGATGTCCACCAGCCCCGACGCTGAGAAGTGGTCCCGCCTGATCGAGCTGGGACAGGTACGCATCACCACCACGACGTTGCTCGAGATCGGCCACCTGGCCCGCTCGGAGCAGGAGTGGTCCGATCTCGTCGAGGACGTGCCGGTGATCCACATGCCGCTAGCGACCCTCACGCCGCGTACGGAGGCACGCGCGCTGGAGATCCAGCGCATCGTGCTGCGCGACGGCCGCCACCGGGCACCATCGGTGCCCGACCTCCTGGTGGCCGCGGTCGCCGAAGAGGCCGATCTCACCGTCCTCCACGCCGACAACGACGTCGACCTCATCACCCGTACGACCGGCCAGCCGGTCGAGCGGCTGCGAGCCTGAGACTCAGAAGAGCTCGCGGACCTTCTCGATCGGCCGGGCGAGCACGCCGCGGTCGCCCTTGATCACGATCGGGCGCTGCAGCAGGGCCGGGTGCTCGACCATCAGCGCGACCAGCTCGTCCTCGGAGAGGTCGCGGTTGGCCAGGTCGAGCTCCTTGTAGACCGGCTCCCGCTTCCGCAGCACGTCACGAGCGCTCAGGCCGGTCTTGGCAAGGATGTCCTTGACCTCCTCGGTCCGCAGGCCGAGCACGTGGTAGTCGACCTTCTCGAAGTCGACGCCCTCCTCCTTGAGGAGAACGAACAGGTTCCGACACGTCGTGCAGGTCGGCTTCTCGTACACGGTGATCTGGTCCACGGCGCCACCCTAGCCCGCTGATCGGTGCGCTATCGCGGCGGGCGACCACCGTGTGCGATAGTGCGCCGACCTACTTCAGGAGCGGAAGTGGGACAGTTGCGCCGACTCGAGCCTGGATTCTGAGACAGTCACGCCGAGTCGGCTCGTCAGGACGAGCCGACTCGGCGAAAGGGTCAGCCGCGAGGCGGGCGGATGAGGCCTTCCTGCGCGACCGTGGCCGCCAGGATGCCGTCGGCGGTGAAGACCCGGCCGATGGACAGGCCGCGGCCACCGTAGGCGGAAGGGCTCTCCTGGTCGTAGAGCCACCACTCGTCGGCGCGGAAGGGGCGGTGGAACCAGATGGTGTGGTCGAGCGAGGCCATCTGGATGCCCTTGTGGTCCAGCGAGTGGGCCGCCAGGGAGGCGCCGAGGAGCGAGATGTCGGAGGCCCAGGCGAAGGCGCCGCGCTGGATGTTGTCATCGTCGGGAAGCGAGGCGCCCAGACGGATCCAGAGGCGCTGCTGCGCCGGACGTGCCGGGTCGGGCTCGATGCCGAGCAGCGAGTTGCCGACAGCGCGGATCTCGACCGCCTCCCACTCGCGCGCCAGCGAGACCGCCTCGGGGCTGCCGGAGTCGGCCATCATCTTCAGGAAGTCGATGCACTTCTCGGGCGGCGGGACGGCCGGCATCGCGTCCTGGTGCTCGAAGCCGGTCTCCTCACGCTGGAAGTTGGCGGTGAGGTAGTAGATGTCGCGCCCCTTCTGACGCGCCCGGACCCGCCTGGTCTCGAAGGAGCGCCCGTCGCGGATCCGCTCGACGTCGTAGACGATCGGGTAGGACGGGTCGCCCGGCAGCAGGAAGTAGGAGTGCATCGAGTGCACCGTGAAGGCCGGGTCGGCCGACCGGACCGCGGCCATCAGCGCCTGGGCGGCCACCTGGCCGCCGTAGGCGCGCCCGCGCGAGTTGCGGGTCGTGGTGGCACCGTGGAAGAGGTCCTTGTCGATCTCGACCAGGTCGAGCACGCCTACCAGCTCAGCCACTGCCTGATCCGCCGCTACGGCGTCGGTCGTCATGCGTTGAGTTTCTCTCAATCCTTCTCAGGGTTGTCATCGGGGTCGGGACCGTTGAGCCCGGCCAGGAACTGCTCGAACTGCTCGCCGAGCTCGTCCCCGGTCGGCAGCGGCTCGTCGGGCGCCAGGAGCGAGCGTCCGGACTCCTCGCCGCGCTGGAAGGTGTCGTACTGCTGCTCGAGAGCGGCCACGACCTCCCGCACCTCGGCATTGTCCTCGATGTAGGACGCGATCTCCTCCTCGCGGCGCTGCGCCTCGGCCTCCAGGTCGGAGACCGGGATCGTCAGCCGGGCCGCGCGCTCCAGCTCCTCGACGAGCACCACCGCCGCGGCCGGGTAGTCGCTCTGAGCCAGATAGTGCGGCATGTGCACCACGAAGCCGCCCGCCGGGTGCCCCCACTCCCCCAGGCGTACCTCCACCAAGGCCTGGGCGGAGGCCGGGATCCTGATCTCGCCCTTCCAGGGGCTCTCCCAGACCTGGCCGGCGAGCTCCTGCGCGGGGTCGTTGGCGTGCCGGGTCGTGGTCAGCGGCCGCGTGTGCGGCACCGCCATCGGCACCGAGGCGAGCGCGATCACCTCGGTCACGCCGAGGCGCTCGATGACCTCGCGTACGGCGCCGGCGAAGGCCTCCCAGCGGTTGTCCGGCTCGGGGCCGTGCAGCAGCAGGTAGGGGTTGTCACCGGTGTCCTTGAGCAGCCGGACGACCAGCCGCGGCGCGTCGAAGGACTCGTAGTGGTCACTGACGAACGAGATCGCCGGGCGTCGGGCCCTGTAGTCGTGGAGCTCGTCGACGTCGAAGGTCGCCACCACCGGCGCTCGCCTCGACGTCTGGATCAGATGGGCCGCGGCACGCTCGGCGGCCTTGCCCGCGTCGAGGAAGCCGTCCAGGACGACCACCAGCGGCAGCCGGTCGCCTCCGGCAAGGATGATCTCCTCGGGCAGGTCGTCGACGATGTGCACCAGTCGTGATCCGGCCATCGGTGTCTCCTCCCGTTGCGTACGGCCCTCGCGGACCCCGTCGTCGCTCGCCTCGCCAGGGATCGCGACCCTGGGGCTCAACCTTCTCAATACACGCTTCCACATGACGACAGCGCAGCATCCTGGACGCCCACGTTATTCCCAAGCCGACGCGCGGAGACCGGCGACCTCCCCTCGAACAGCCGGTGTGACCTCCCCCTCGGTGCGGCCGTTGTTACTAGCGGGTAATGTACTCGACGGGCACCACCCGTGCCCGCACCAACAGCGCCGCCAGGCGACAACCGACCGGCAACCCACATGGAGTGACACGGTGACCCGACAGCTGCGAGAAGTCGTCTTCGTCGACGGCGTACGCACACCTTTCGGCAAGGCCAAGGGCCAGTACGCCGAGACCCGCGCAGACGACCTGGTCGTCAAGCTCATCCGTGAGCTCACGCGCCGCAACCCCGAGCTTCCCCCCGAGCGGATCGACGAGGTCGCGATCGCCGCGACCACGCAGATCGGCGACCAGGGCCTGACGATCGGCCGCACCGCCGGCCTGCTCGCCGGACTCCCGCAGTCCGTCCCCGGCTACGCGATCGACCGGATGTGCGCCGGCGCGATGACCGCCGTCACCACCACCGCCGGCGGCATCGCCTTCGGTGCCTACGACGTCGTCATCGCCGGCGGTGTCGAGCACATGGGCCGCCACCCGATGGGTGAGGGCGTGGACCCCAACCCGCGGATCATCTCCGAGAAGCTCGTCGACCCCTCGGCGCTCGTCATGGGCAACACCGCCGAGAACGTCCACGACCGCTACCCGGCGATCACCAAGGAGCGCACCGACGCGTTCGCCGTCCGCTCCCAGGAGCTGGCGGCCAAGGCGTACGCCGACGGCAAGATCCAGCCCGATCTGGTCCCCGTCGCCACCCGCTCCGCCGAGAACGGCTGGGGCCTGGCCACCACCGACGAGCCGATGCGTCCCGGCACCACCACCGAGGACCTCGCCAAGCTGAAGACCCCGTTCCGTCCGCACGGCCGCGTGACCGCGGGCAACGCGGCGGGCATCAACGACGGCGCGACCGCCTCGCTGCTGGCCTCCGAGGACGTCGCCCGCGAGCTCGGTCTGCCGATCAAGATGCGGCTGGTGTCGTACGCCTTCGCCGGCGTCGCCCCCGAGGTCATGGCCGTCGGCCCGATCCCCTCGACCGAGAAGGCGCTGGCCAAGGCCGGTCTCACGATCGACGACATCGAGGCGTTCGAGGTCAACGAGGCGTTCGCGATCCAGGTGCTCGCATTCCTCGACCACTTCGGCATCGACGAGAACGACTCGCGGGTCAACCCGTACGGCGGCGCGATCGCTTTCGGTCACCCGCTGGCCTCCTCCGGTGTGCGGCTGATGATCCAGCTCGCGCGCCAGTTCGAGGAGCGCCCCGAGGTCCGCTACGGCCTCACCACCATGTGCATCGGCCTGGGTATGGGCGGCACGGTCATCTGGGAGAACCCGAACTGGAACGGCAAGGAGGCCTGACATGACGGACATCAACTCGCTCCTCGCCGACGTGGAGAAGCTCTACTCCGACGACGAGGTCGTCACCGCGGCGAAGCTGCAGAAGGTCAACCTGCCCTCCGGCAAGGTCCTCGGCCTGGTCACCCTCGACAACGGCCACGACCACACCCGCCCGAACACCTTCGGGCCCAAGTCGCTGGTCGAGCTCAACACGGCGTACGACGCGGCCCTGGCCGACCCCGACATCGACGCGATCGCGGTGACCGGCAAGCCGTTCATCCTCGCGGCCGGTGCCGACCTGACCTCGCTGCAGGCCGGCGGCCCCGACGGGATCCGTACGATCGCCGAGCTCGGTCACGCGGTCTTCCGCAAGCTGGGCGACGGCGACGGCACGACGAAGAAGCCGTCGTTCGGCTTCATCAACGGGCTCGCGCTCGGTGGCGGCCTCGAGGTCGCGCTGCACGCCGACTACCGCACCATCCAGGACTCGGTGCCGGCCGTCGGCCTGCCCGAGGTCATGCTCGGCCTGATCCCGGGCTGGGGCGGTGGCTACCTGCTGCCGAACCTGATCGGTCCAGCGAAGGCCGCCAAGGTCTTCATCGAGAACCCGCTCAACAACGGCAAGGTGCTCAAGGGCACTGAGGCCTACGAGCTCGGCATCGCGGACGCGATCTTCGGCGGCGCCGACTACCTCGAGCAGTCGCTGCTGTGGGCCGACGGCGTCCTCTCCGGGACCGTCGAGGTCTCCCGTGAGGAGATCGACCGCGGCGCAGCCTGGGACGAGGCCGCCAAGAACGCCGGCTTCTTCGCCTGGGCCAAGACCGGCGACGCCTCCCCGGCCGCCAAGAAGGCCGTCGAGCTGCTCACCCTGGCCAAGACCGCGACCCGCGACGAGGGCTTCGCGGCCGAGGACGACGCGCTCGTGGCGATGTCGAAGACCCCGCAGCTGCTCGCCTCGCTCTACTCCTTCGACCTGGTGCAGAAGCGCGCCAAGCGTCCGGCCGGTGCCCCTGACAAGGCGCTGGCCCAGAAGGTCACCAAGGTCGGCATCATCGGTGCCGGTCTGATGGCCTCGCAGTTCGCGCTGCTCTTCGTCCAGCGTCTCAAGGTGCCGGTCGTCATGGTCGACCTGGACCAGGAGCGCGCCGACAAGGGTGTGGCGTACGTCCACGCCGAGCTCGACAAGAAGCTCGCCAAGGGCCGCGCCTCGCAGGACGCGACCAACCGCCTCAAGGCGCTCGTGACGTCGTCGATCGACTACGCGGAGGCCTTCTCCGACGCCGACTTCATCATCGAGGCCGTCTTCGAGGAGATGGGCGTCAAGAAGACCGTCTTCGCCAACGCCGAGGCCGTCGCGCCGGAGACCGCGGTCTTCGCCACGAACACCTCGAGCCTCTCGATCACGGAGATGGCGGCCGACCTGAAGAACCCCGAGCGGGTCGTGGGCTTCCACTTCTTCAACCCGGTCGCGGTGATGCCGCTGCTCGAGATCATCCGCGGCGAGAAGACGTCGGACGCGGCCCTGGCCACGGCGTTCTCCGTCTCGAAGTCGCTGAAGAAGACCTCGATCCTGGTCAAGGACAGCCCGTCCTTCATCGTGAACCGGCTCCTGGGCCGCTTCATGGGCGAGGTCTCCAAGGTCGCCGACGAGGGCACCCCGGTCGACGTCGTCGAGTCCGCCTTCGCCGGTGTCGCGCCGATGGGCCCGTTCGCGCTGATCGGCCTGGTCGGTCCGGCGATCGCGTACCACAACAACGAGACGCTCGCGAAGGCCTTCCCGGACCGGTTCTACCTCTCCGAGAACCTCCACCGGGTCGTCGAGGCCAAGAAGAGCTCCTTCTTCGGTCCCGACGGGCGCACCCTCGACCCCGAGGTCGAGGCACTGCTCGTCTCCGGCGACGTGGTCAAGACCGCCGAGGAGGCCCGCCAGCAGTCGCTGGAGGCCATCGCCGACGAGATCGGCCGGATGCTCGAGGAGGGCGTCGCCCAGGCCGCCGAGGACATCGACCTGGCGATGATCACCGGTGCCGGCTTCCAGTTCTGGAACGGCGGCATCACCCAGCTGCTCGACCGTGAGGGCATCTCCGAGAAGGTCACCGGCAAGAAGTTCCACTGACCGAACCAAGTCCGCCCCCGACCGATCTGATCGGTCGGGGGCGGTCCCATGCTGGGCCGGGGCGGTCCCGGACGCACCTCAGCAGGGACTCAGGCCTTGTCGGTGGCCACCTTGCCGCCTCCGACCGCCGACTCCGGCGTGCCCATGTTCTGCCGCGCGCGGGGTCGCTGCTGGCGACCCGAGGCCTGCGCCGATCCGCGCCGGCCCTCGATCCTCTTGCGGATCTGTTCGTCCGCCGCTCTGAGATCGAACGGCGCCGACATCTGCTCAGGTGACCAACGGAACTCGGCCACGAGGTCGTCATAGAGCATTGAATCCCCCGAGTGCTGTGTGGTGACGTTACCGAGGGCCCTCGTCGCCCCCGACGGACCCCACTCTAAGCCCAGAACGATCGATCTTCGCCAGGGGCTCGACCAGAGAGACCAACCCCGTAGGGTGAAAATTCGGCGCTTCCGGGCGTCAGAGGCTGACGTCCCGGGGCAGCGGGCTCGGGGTCAGAGCGCCCAGGCGCTCGATGGTGTCGAGCGCGACCGCCTGGGGGGTCAGGCCGATGCTCTCCAGGATCTTGGGCCGCTTGGCGTGGTCGAGGAACTCCTGCGGGATGCCGTGGATCTTCACCGGGGTGCGTACGTCGGCGGCGGTCAGCGCCTGCAGGAAGGACGAGCCCACACCGCCGGCGACGCCGTTGTCCTCGATGGTGACGACCAGGCTGTGGTCGGCGGCCGCCTCGATGAGGGCCGGGTCGATCGGCTTGACCCAGCGCGGGTCGACGACGGTGACGCCGATGCCCTGGGCGGTGAGCCGCTCGGCGACGCCCACGGCGACCTCGGCCATGGAGCCGACGCCGACGACCAGGACGTCCTTGGTGCCGTTGCGCACGAGCACGTCGGCCTCACCGAGCTTGGCGATCGTGGGGATGTCCTCGGGCGGCGGGCCCTTCGGGAAGCGTACGACGGTGGGCGCGTCGTCGACCTCGACCGCCTCGTCGAGGAGCTCGTTGAGGCGCGCGATGTCGCGCGGCGCGGCCAGGCGGAGCCCGGGGACGACCTGGAGGAGCGACATGTCCCACATGCCGTTGTGGGAGGCGCCGTCGTCGCCGGTCACGCCGGAGCGGTCGAGGACGAACGTCACCCCGGCCCGGTGCAGGGCGCAGTCCATCAGCACCTGGTCGAAGGCACGGTTGAGGAAGGTCGCGTAGACCGCGAAGACCGGGTGCAGGCCACCCAACGCCAGGCCGGCGGCCGAGGTGGCGGCGTGCTGCTCGGCGATGCCGACGTCGAAGGTGCGCTCGGGGAACCTGGCCTGGAACGCGTCGAGGCCGACCGGGTGCATCATCGCCGCGGTGATCGCGACGATGTCCTGGCGGCTGTCTCCCAGCCGCACCATCGCGTCGGAGAAGTGGTCGGTCCAGATCCGGCCCTTGGGCTTCTCGGCGCCGGTCTGGACGTCGAAGGGACCCGGCGAGTGGAACTGGTCGGCCTCGTGGCGCTCGGCCGGGTCGTAGCCGTAGCCCTTGCGGGTGATCGCGTGCACGATCACCGGACCCCCGAACCGCTTGGCCGAGGTCAGCGCCTGCTCGACGGCGTGCCGGTCGTGGCCGTCGACGGGGCCGACGTACTTCAGACCGAGGTCCTCGAAGAGGCCCTGGGGCGCGACCGCGTCCTTGAGTCCCTTCTTCACCGCGTGCAGCGCGTCGTAGGCCATGGCGCCGATCCCGGGCACCGCGTTGAGGCGGCGCTTGACCATGTCGAGGACCAGCTCGTAGCGCGGGTTCGTACGCAGCGCCGTCAGCGCCGTGGCCAGGCCACCGATGGTCGGGGTGTAGGAGCGGCCGTTGTCGTTGACCACGATGACCAGCTTGGAGTCGTGCTGGATCGCGATGTTGTTGAGCGCCTCCCAGGCCATCCCGCCGGTCAGCGCGCCGTCGCCGATCACCGCGACCACGTGGCGGTCCTCGCCGCGGATCGTGTAGGCCTTGGCCAGGCCGTCGGCGTAGGAGAGCGCGGTGGAGGCGTGCGAGTTCTCGACCACGTCGTGGTCGGACTCGGCCTGGCTCGGGTAGCCGCTCATCCCGCCCTCGCGGCGCAGCGTGCCGAAGTCGCCGGCCCGGCCGGTGACGAGCTTGTGGACGTACGACTGGTGTCCGGTGTCGAAGACGATCTTGTCGCGCGGGCTGTCGAAGACCCGGTGCATGGCCAGGGTCAGCTCGACCACGCCGAGGTTCGGCCCCAGGTGGCCGGTGTTGGTGGCCACCGTCCGGATCATCAGGTCCCGGATCTCGCTCGCGAGGAGCTCCAGCTGGTCATCGGAGAGATCACGAAGATCCTGCGGCGCGGCGATGCGTTCGAGGAGACCCATAGGAGAGGATTCTACGGCGCGGCCCTGAGGGCCGCCGACCCGGATAGGGCCGCATGCTGCGGCGATCCGAGGAAGGGTGTCAGCCCGATCCGAGCAGAGTCGCTGAGGTCCAGGTCAGGCGCCTTCGCCGGGTCGACGAAGACGATCTGACGGCCCTCGTGGCACACGATGTCGGCGTCGGCGAGATCGACGGCCGCGGCGTACAGGTGGATCTTGTCGTCGGTGCCGGTCTCGGGTTGGCGGAGCTCCTGGACGGCGACCAGCTCGAGGTCCTCGGGAGCGAGCCGCACCTCGGTCTCCTCCTCGAGCTCGCGCACTGCGCCGGCCAGCGGGTCCTCTCCCGGCTCCAGGTGGCCGCCGCAGAAGGCCCACTTCTCCGGCGCGATCACGGGGCGTTCGTCACGCTCCTGGAGCAGCACCCAGCCACGACGGTCGACAAGGATCACAGCGGCGAACTCGGTCATGATCCGCGAGCCTAGTTGCTGCGTGGACGCACCGAGGCCCGCGGCCTGCCCAGCTCGCTCTTCAGTACGTCCCCGACGCGGCCGAGCCCGACGGGCTCCTCCACCAGCTCCGCCCACAGTCGCTTCGACGCGGCGAGGAAGGCGATCGCCTGCTCCAGGTGCCGCGGCTCGTAGTTGTGTACGCCACTGACCGACCGCCAACCGCGCACGATCGCCTCCGGGTCGACCGAGACCGCGCGCCCCGGGGTGACCGAGCCCACCAGGACGAGGGAGCCACCGATGTCGAGGGCCCCGAGCGCCGCCTCGACCGCCGAGGCGGCGCCGGAGAAGTCCATGGCGACATCGACCGGCGCCAGCGCCTGCCCCGCGGAGAGCGTCGACGTCGCGCCGAAGCCGACGGCCAGCTCCAGCCGAGCGGGGTCGACGTCGCTCACCACGACCTCGGCCGCCCCGGCGTCGGCCGCGGCGGCCACCGCGGTGAGCCCGAGCATCCCCGCGCCGACCACCAGCACCCGCTTGCCGCGCAGCGAGCCGGCCCGCTCCAGGGCCGCCATCACGGTGGCAGTCGCGCACCCGGCGGGCGCGGCGACCTCGTCGGCCAGGGTGTCGGGGACGGGCACGACGGCGGTGCCGTCGGGCAGCAGCACGTGGGTCGCGTAGGTGCCTGACAGCGGCCAGGCCGGCTCGTACGGCTCATGGCCGAGCTTGCGCACGGAGCGGCACTTCGCGGTGAGCCCCCGGCTGCAGCGGTCGCAGGTTCCGCACGAGACGGTGACGCCCCAGACCACGCGCCGGCCCGTGCCCATGATCCGGCCGACGCCCTCGTGCCCGAGCACGCTCGGGCAGGCTCCGGGACGCCGACCGGAGACCGTGTGGTGGTCGGAGCCGCACACCGTCGCGAGGTCGATCTCGACCAGCGTCTCCCCCGGCCCCGGCTCCGGCAGGTCGACGGTCTCCAGCGTCACCTCGGCGCCACCGCGCCACACCGCGAGCCGCGCCACGGGCCGTGCCATCAGAGCGCGCCGACCTTCCGGCGCAGCCAGGCGCTGAACAGGTCGATGACGATGATCAGGACGATCACCATGCAGACGTACGTCATCATCGTGTCGAAGTGGAAGCTGTCCACCTCGGTCTTGATGAAGAACCCGATGCCGCCGGCACCGACCGTGCCGAGGATGACCGAACTGCGTACGTTGGTGTCGAAGCGGTAGAGCAGCAGGCCGAGCAGGGACGGCATCACCGCGGGCAGCACGGCGTGCGCGGCCGACTGCGCGGGCGAGGCTCCGGCCACCCGGAGCGCCTCGACGGGTCCCTGGTCCACCTCGTCCATGGCCTCGGACCAGAGCTTGCCCATGACCGCGACGTTGTGGATCGCCAGCGCGATCACCCCCGGGAACGCGCCGAAGCCGACCGCGGCGATGAACATCAGCGCATAGACCGTCTCCGGGATGGCCCGCAGCACCGACATCACCGCGCGACCCAGGAGCCACAGCGGGACGAACCGGTTGGTCGTACGCGAGGAGATGACCGCGAACAGCAGCGCCACCGGTATCGACAGGGTCGTGCCGAGCAGGCCGATCCAGATGGTGAGCAGGCAGTACTCCAGGCCGGGCCGGATGGTCTCCGACCAGCGCAGATCGAGCGGGAAGGCACCGTCGTGATGGATGGTCTTGCCGTTCGGGTAGGTGCGGTCGACCCCGAACAGGAAGTTCCACAGTCCCCGCCAGCCCTCGAGCAGCTCCTTGGGCGAGGTGTTGGTCTGCACCGCGGCGTACCAGTGCACGAGGACCAGGGCGACCGTGATGGCCGCCCCGACGGCGATGCCGGAGGGCCGGAACCGGGGTGGGATATCGAGACGTGGTTCCGGGGCCTTGGTCAGACTGCTCATGCGAACTCCCTCATCTCGGCGCCCGCAGCGACCTGGGCCGCCTCGGCGGCCTCCAGCGCTTCCAGGGCGGGCCGGTAAAGACCCGCGACGGTCTCGTCGGTGACCTCGGCGCTGCTGCTGTCGAAGACGAGCCGGCCACCGGCCAGCCCGAGGATCCGGTCGGAGAAGCGGCGCGCCAGGTCAGGCTGGTGGAGGACCGCTGCCACCGCGAGACCGTCGTCGTCGGCCAGCGAACGGAGCAGGTTCATCACCTGCTCGGAGGCGGCCGGGTCGAGCGCCGAGACCGGCTCGTCGGCGAGCAGCACCTTGGCGCGCTGGCACAGCGCGCGGGCCACCGCGACCCGCTGCTGCTGGCCGCCGGAGAGGCGACCCGCCTTCTCCCGGGCCCGGTCGGCGAGACCGACCCGGTCCAGGCAGGCCATCGCCTCCGCCTGCACCTCGCGCGGGAAGGCCAGCACCGACCAGGACCGGCTCAGGCCGAGCCGCCCGAGCGCACCCGCGCAGACGTTGTCGAGCACGCTGCGACTGGGCACCAAATGGATCTTCTGGAAGACCATCGCCACCGTCGGCACCGCCTCGCCGGGCTTGGCTCTGACGCCGTCGACCGTGATCGTGCCACCGTCGGGACGCTCCAGACCGACCACGCAGCGCAGCGAGGTGGACTTGCCGGAGCCGTTGGCTCCGAGGAGGCTGACCACCTCCCCGGAGGCGACCTCGAAGGCCAGGCCGTCCAGGACCGTCTTCTCCCCGAACGCCTTCCTCAGGCCGTCGATACGCAGCATGGCCGCCCCGGGAAGGTGATCAGCGCCCATCAGAGGTCGTCCGTGGTCAGGTCGAGGGCCTCGGCGAGCTCGGTCACCGGCTGGTAGTCCTCGTCGGTGACCGCCACCAGCGCCGGCTTGCCGGCGGGCGGGGTGAAGTCGAGGTACTCGCCGATCTCAGCGACCGAGTCGGCAGGCAGGTTCAGCAGCGCCTCCTGGACGGCCTTGGACACCTCGGGAGTCATGTTCGGGCCCGCCGCGATCGGGTCGTTCAGGATCGGCTCGGACATCCAGATCTGGCGGAAGGCGGACTCGTCGAACTGGCCCTCGGCCGTCGCCGAGGCCAGGGTCTGGCTGTTGATCTCGGCGGCGTCGACCTTGCCGTTGACCAGGGCCAGCAGCGCCTCGGTGTGGCCGCCGGCGTACTCGGCCTTGACGTCCTTCTCGATCCCGGCGTCGATGAGCGCCTTGCGCGGCACCGCGTCACCGGAGGTGGAGCCGGACTCGGACAGCGCCAGGGTCTTGCCCGCCAGGTCCTCCACGGACTGGATCGGCGAGTCCTTCGGAACCCAGATGCCGCCGGTGTAGGAGGAGACCTGGCCGTCCTCGCCCGCGAAGGAGGCCAGCGGCGTGGCGCCGGCCTGCTTCTGGGCGAAGACGTAGCCCAGCGGCCCGAACTGGCCGATGTCGAGCTTGCCGTTCTGCATGGCCAGGATCTCGGCGACGTACGTGTCGGAGATCTGGACCTCGACGTCGCAGCCGAGCTCCTCGCCGAGGGCCTTGCCCAGGGTCTCGTAGACGGGGATCAGGTTCTTGGGGTCCTCGAAGGGCTCGACGCCCATCGTCAGGGTGCCGTCGGGGCAGATCTGGTCGGGACCGACCTCGCCGCCCGCGGCGGCCTTGTCGGTCGTCGCCTCGCTGCCGCAGGCGGCCAGGGCGAGAGTCAGGGTGGCGGCGCCGGCGAGGGCGGTGAGGGAGCGCAGGGGGGACATGTTCGGTTTCTCCTGTGGTCAGAACAGCTGATCGAGGACGGTGGGCGCGAGGCCCAGTGCGGTGGTCATGCCGATGCCCGACGTCACCGAGACGACCCGGAGGCCCGGGAACGGCTCGGTGTCGAGGAAGTCGGTCCGCGGGGAGTCCGCGTAGACCCCTCGCCAGCGACGTCGGACGCTGAGCGGAGCCCCGAGCAGCCGCGCCCCTTCCCGCAGCACCAGCTCGGCGACGTGCTCGTCGTCGAAGGGCAGGTGGGTGCGGTCGTAGTGGTGGGTGTCGCCCAGGACGATCGACCCGGGTCGGCCGCCGCTCCCGGGACGCTGGGTGAGCATGAGGTTCATGACGACGTCGAGGAGCTCGGGAGCGGTGGCCGCGAGCTCATTGCGTACGCCGGTGGCCGCCGCGGTCTCGGCGAACCCGCCGTAGCGCAGCATCGAGAGTCCGGTCAGCACCGCCGGCCCGATCTCGACATCGCCCGGAGGCGCGACCTCGAGCATCTGCAGCCGGCAGCGGCGTACGGCTGCCTCCTCGGCGACCTGCGGGAAGAGCCGGTCGATGTCATGGCCGGCGGCGTGGACGACCCGGGCGGAACGGATGGTTCCGCGGCTGGTGCGGACGTCGATCCCATCGGCGACCGGGTCGATGGCACCGACGTGGGTCGCCCAGCTGAACCGGACGCCCTCGGACTCCAGCCATGCGGCGATCGTCGGCAGCGCCTCGCGCGGGTCCACCCTCAGGTCGAGCGGCAGGTGTGCGCCGCCGAGAACCTCTCCGGTGGCCGGCGGGAACAGCTCGCGGGTGGCGTCGGCGTCCAGCAGGCGGGCCTGCTCGGTGCCACGGTTGCCCGCGAACTCCTCGAGCACGGCCATCTCGGCCTCGGTCCGCGCGACGACGACCGTGCCCGTCTCCCGGAGACCGAAGCCCGCCTTGGCGGCGAGGGTGAGCCAGTGCTCACGGGCCGCGAGGGCGTAGGCCAGCGCCTGGCCCGACTGGGCGGTGGCGCAGATGTGCCCGAAGTTGCGGATCGAGGCGCCGACGGCGCGCTCGTCGCGCTCGATGACGTGGACCTTCAGGCCGCGCGCGAGCCCTTCGACGGCATGCGCGAGGCCGACGATCCCGGCACCGACGACGACAAGGTCGGCGGCACCGTCGGGGGTGGTCGTATGAGTTGGCACGGCCCGAACACTTCTGTCTCGCGACAGCACCGGTCAACAGGCCCGACAAACATGTACATACAAGTTAACCAGTCGTTTTCCTGCGCACCGTTTGGTCCTCTGAGCGTTATCCGGGCGTTCACGAAGCGCTTCATCACACTTGTCTGATCAAGTTGTAACCTGCTGCCCATGAGGAGCCCGCTGCACGTCCAGGTCGCCGAGGCCATCCGCGCCCGGATCATCGCCGGCGAGCTGCCGACCGGCGCGCCGATCCCCTCCGAGGCGCAGCTGTGCGAGCAGTTCGGCGCCTCCCGGGGCACCATCCGTACGGCCCTGGCAAGCCTGCGCCGCGAGGGCCTGCTCAGCGGCGGCCAAGGACGACCTCCGACCGTGCGCGACACCGCGCTCGGGCAGCCCTTCGAGCAGCTTCTCTCGTTCAGCGCGTGGGTGCAGCAGATCGGCCACACCGCCGGGCAGCGCACCATCGAGGTCGCCCGGCGCGGCGCCACCGCCGCTGCCGCCGAGGCGCTCGACATCAATGAGGGCGACCCGGTGGTCGACGTGCTCCGGCTCCGCCTTCTCGACGGTCATCCCGCGATGCTCGAGCGCAGCACCTTCGTCGAGCGTGTCGGGCGGCTGCTCTTCGACTTCGACCCCGACACCGGCTCGCTCTACGGATACCTGACGGCCGCAGGCGTCGACCTGCACGCCGCGCGCCACACCATGGACGCGGTCGCGGCCGACGAGACCGACGCCGACCTGCTCGACATCGCGGTGGGCAGCCCGCTCCTGCGCGAACGCCGCCGGGCGACCGCCACCGACGGCACCCCGCTGGAGTACGCCGACGACCGCTACCGGCCCGACCGGGTCACGTTCACCATCGACAACACCCGCCCGTCCGCGGCGGGGATCCGCACCGACGTACGCATCCTCAAGGAGATCTCGTGACCACCGCCTTCCAGCTCGCCGCCCTCGACATGGCCGGCACTACCGTCGACGAGGGCGGACTGGTCTACGACGTGCTCGAGTCGACCGTCGCCGACGCCGCCGGCGAGCCGGTCCCCCACGACCTGCTGCTGCGGTGGAAGGGCACCTCGAAGTGGGAGGCGATCCAGGGGCTTCTGCGCGGGCTCGGTCAGGACCCGACCACCGCCCAGGTCGACAAGATCTTCGACGGCTTCGGCGAGCGCCTCGTCACCGTCTACCGGGAGACCCCGCCGCAGCCGTTCCCGGGCGTGCCCGAGATGTTCGCGACGCTGCGCTCGCGAGGTGTCAAGGTCGCGCTGCAGACCGGCTACTCCACCGAGATCGCCGCCGCCATCCTCGACGGCCTCGGCTGGACCGTCGGTCCCGGCGCCGACTCGACCGTCGACGCCCTCATCACCTCCGACCTCGTTGCCGCCAGCCGCCCCGCCCCCTATCTCGTCTTCCACTGCATGGAGGCCACCGGCATCTGGGACGTACGCCGCGTGCTGGTCGCCGGCGACACCCCCAACGACCTCGGCGCCGGCACCAACGCCGGGGCCGGCTTGGTCGTCGGCGTCGCCACCGGCTCCTTCACCCACGACCGGCTCGCCGCCGAGCCGCACACCCACCTCCTCGCCTCGACGGCCGACCTGCCGACACTCCTGTGAGACCTACCTTCCTTGACTGGACACAAGCCAAGGCAAAGACTGGCTCCATGGCACTGACCAAGAAGCAGAAGACGATCCTGACCACCAGCGCGCTCGTGGCCCAGGCGGCAGTCGCCCCGGTGATCCTTCGCGACCTGCAGACCCGCTCCGACGACGAGATCCGCGGGCCGCGGACGCTGTGGCGACTGTGGGGCAGCACCAACCTGCTCGGCGCGGCGGTCTACTGGTTCTACGGTCGCAAGCCGACCGCCGCCTAGGCCCTCGCCACGCCGCGAGGCTCGGTGAGGAGCCGGATCGCGAAGATCAGCTCCTCGACGTCTGCGAACCGGCGCAGATCGCAGCCGGTGCGCTCGGCGATCCGCTCGAGACGGTGGTAGGCGGTGTTGACATGGACGTGCAGACGCTCGGCCGCCAGCTTGGCGTTGAGGTCGCAGGCGACGTACGCCAGCATGGTCTCGATCATCACGCAGTCGCGCGCGAGGTCCTCCTCGACGAACTGGCGCAGCGCCGGGCGCACCAGCCGGCGGGCGGTCGGGTCCTCGCGCAGCACCAGGTAGTCGATCGTCGAGATCATCGGAAGGGCGACGACACCCGGATCCGCACCGAGGACGTCGCGAGCGATCGCGGCCTCTGCGTACGCGGCCGGCGCCGCACCCAGGCCGGTGTGCACGGTGCTGGCGCCAACGGCCAGCTCGAACCCCTCCCGGGCGAGCTGGCGGTAGATCCGTCTCAGGTCGGGCACGATCGTCCGGACGTCGTCGGTGGCGACGGGCAGGATGCCGACGAGCTGCTCCTGACGAATCACCGTGACCCCCTCCCGCGCCGGGCCCAGCTCGGTGCGCACGTGCCGCAGCGCCTCCCGCAGGCTCCGTCCCGGGCGTAGCGGCCGCACCGGCACCGCGACCAGGACGATGATCCGGTCGTCCGGTTCGAGCCCGCACCGGCGGGCGACCTCGAGCATCGGGCCCGGCCGGACCCCGCGCCCGGCGAGCAGATCCTCGACCAGGTCCCGGCGGATCCGGTCGCCCTCGGCGAGCTCGACCTGGTGGGCGGCGAGGTAGGCCTCGGCCGCAACCGTGCTGCCGACCTCGATCACCTGCATCACGTGCGAGGCCACCGGGAGCGCCGCGCGGCTGGTCTCCGGGTCGGCGGCAGCGATCTCGACGATGCGCTCCCACAGCGCCACCTGGCCGATGCGGAACGCCTGCAGGAAGTCGGCGAGCGCGACCCCCTGACGCACCCGACGGGTCGCCTGGTCCACGGTGAACCGGAAGTCCTCGCGTACGGCCGGGCGGCCCTCCTCCAGCGTGGTGAGCACCGCCAGGAAGACCGCCTCGGCGTGGTCGCCGACCTCCTTGCGCAGCTCGGGATCGGGGCTGACGGCGTAGGCCGGGACCTGGTCCCAGTTGTGCTTCAGGAACAGCTCCACGGTGTGCGGGAGGTCCTCCCTGATGCCCGCGACGATGCGTTTGATCGGCTCCATGCTCATCGCGCTCCCTCGGTGTTTCGCTGGCGGTTGCGGCGTCAACCAGATCAACGTACGAGTGTGGCGACGGTCACGCTCCAACTCGTTTGTGATCTGTCTCCATCCGCGTTGTCGCGCCCTCACACATTTCCCGACGCGCCCTTCCCAACCGAGATCTGGCTGGTGAATGGTGCTATGTGTCGGGGGTCACAAAACTCGGACCCTGCCCACGCCAGGAGTGATTACACATGGGGACGCACAACCCGGAGGGCCCTGCTCGGGTCTCCAGACGATCGTTCGTCGGATACGTCATCGGCGGCACGACGCTGATCGCAGCCGCTGACCTGGGCCTGGCTCCGCCGGCTGCCCACGCCGCACCGATCCCATCGGTTCCACAGGTCCCCGAGATCTATGACCTCAACGACTTCCTGACCCACTGCGCGATGCCGACCTCGAACCTGATCGCGATCGAGGTCGACGAGAAGGGGCACGCCCACTTCGCACTCCCGCGGATGGAGGTGGGCCAGGGCATCACCACGGCCGTCGCCATGCTGATCGCCGAGGAGCTGGAGCTCCCGGTCGACCACGTGCACGTCACGCTCGCGCCGGCGCGGCCCGAGCTGCTCTTCAACCAGCTCACCGGCGGGTCCAACACGATCATCTCCGTCTACACCCCGGTGCGCGTGGCCGCCGCCATCGCCCGCAAGGCGCTTCTCGAGGCGGGCGCGATCCTGCTCGGGACCACCGCGGCCCAGCTGATCGCCAAGGGCGGCGTGATCAGCGCCCCGGGTGGCTCCTCGGTGACGTACGGCGAGGCGGCCGCCAAGGCGGCCCAGCCGACGACCGAGAAGGTCGAGGTCGAGCTGAAGGAGACCTCCGAGCACACCGTCGTCGGCAAGCCCCATCGCCGCGTCGACGCGCGCGACGCCGTCACCGGCAAGAAGAAGTTCGCGATGGACCTCGACGTCCCCGACGCGCTGCCCACGATGGTCTGCCGCGCCCCCGAGCTCAACGGCACCCCGGACTCGATCAACAACAAGGCCGACGTCGAGAAGATGCCCGGCGTCACCCATGTCGCGACCATCCCCACCGGCGTCGCGGTCCGGGCCAAGACCTTCGGTCAGTGCATCGACGCCGTACGTGCGCTGGACGTCACCTGGAACTCGGGCACCGTGACCACGATGTCGGCCAAGCACATCAAGGCAGAGCTCAAGGCCGGGCAGATCCCGCTGGCGGTGCCGAAGATCGGGGCGACCTCGGTCGACGGCGAGTTCACCTTCCACTTCCGCAGCGGCTCGGCCCTCGAGCCCAACTGCGCGGTCGCCGACGTACGCGACGGCAAGGCCACCATCTGGGGAGGCCTGAAGTCGCCGATCACAGCCCAGGAGAAGATCGCCGCAGCTCTCGACCTGCTGCCGACCGATGTGACGGTGAACGTCGTCCAGGGCGGCGGCTCCTTCGGGCGCAAGCTGTTCTTCGATGCCGCGCTCGAAGCCGCCCACGCGTCGAAGGCGTTCGGCGCGCCGGTCAAGCTGATGTGGCACCGCGCCGACGAGCCGCGCCAGGGTCGGGTGCACCCGATGGCCGTCTCCCAGGTCCGGGCGACCGTGCTGGCCGGCAGCATCCTCACCTTCGAGCAGCGCCACGCCAGCGTGGCCTGTGACTTCACCCATGGGCTCGGCGAGCGACTGACCGCCGAGGTGGCGGCGCTGCCGACCGGCCTGTCGAACCTGAGCTTCTCAGAGACGATCTTCATGCTCGCCACCGAGCTGCCCTACAACTTCGGGGTCGTCACCCAGCTGCTCAACGAGCCGAAGCCGGCCGTCGACCGGTTCAACACCAGCTCGGTGCGCAACATCTACTCCCCCGACGTCGCCACGGCCAGCGAGCTGATGGTCGACCAGCTCGCCAAGAAGCTGAAGCAGGACCCGGTCGCCTTCCGGCGCAGGTACCTCAAGAGCGACACCGTCAAGCGGGTGCTCGACCGGGCCGCCGAGATCGGCGACTGGGGCCGATCGATGCCGGCCGGCACGGCGCAGGGCATCGCCGTCCACAAGGAGTACAAGGGCGCGACCGCCGTCCTCGTCGAGATCGACTGCCGCCCCGAGACGGTCAACCGCGAGGTGCGCGACGCGGTCACCGGACCGCGGGTCACCAAGGCCGTCGTGGTCGCCGACGTCGGCCTGGTGATCAACCCCGCCGGGGTCAAGGCCCAGATGATGGGTGGCTTCTCCGACGGGATGTGCCAGGCACTGACCTACAGCAACCACCTGATCGACGGTCAATTCCTCGAGGCCAGCTGGGACAACTCGGCCTACACCCGTCAGTGGAACGTGCCGTTCGAGTTCGAGTGCGAGGTCATGGAGTCGCACGGCAGCCAGCCGGGCGGGGTCGGCGAGGCCGGTGTGGCCGCCTCGATGGCCGCCGTCGCCTGCGCCTACGCCCGGGCCACCGGGAAGATGCCGACCGAGTTCCCGATCAACTTCCACGAGCCGCTCCACTTCGAGCCCAAGTCCTTCATCCCGTCCGTTCCCGAGTCGCCGACCGACGGCCTCGCCTACACGTTCTGAGGTCTTCGATGCCTTCTCACACCTTCCAGCTCAACGGCGAGACCGTCACCGTCGACGTCGAGGACGACGTACGCATCCTGTGGGTGCTGCGCGACATCCTCGGCGTCACCGGCCCGAAGTACGGCTGCGGCATCAACGTCTGCAAGGCCTGTACGTCGCACATCAACGGCAAGGCGTTCAACCCGTGCTCGGTGCGCGTCGCCGACATCGGCGCCGACGACGAGATCACGACCATCGAGGGCCTCGCGGACACCGCGCCGGGCGACGGCCTGCACCCGATGCAGGAGGCCTGGCTCGAGCACGACGTCGCCCAGTGCGGCTACTGCCAGCCCGGCCAGATCATGACCGCGGTCGCCCTCGTCAACAAGGTCCGCAAGGAGGGCCGAGCCATCACCGAGGCCGACCTCGACACGATCCGCAACGTCTGCCGCTGCGGGACCTACTCCCGGATCCGGGAGGCCATCAAGACCGGTCAGGACGCGATGGCCCGGGGTCTCTAGCCCCGGTCAGTCTTCGGAGAGCTCCTGCTCGATCCGCTCGACCTTCGCGGTGAGCTGGCCGGTGTAGCCGGGCCGGATGTCGGCCTTGAGCACCAGCCCGACCCGCGGGGAGACGGCGGCGACCGCGTCGACGCACTGCTTGATGACACCCATGACCTCGTCCCACTCACCTTCCAGGTTGGTGAACATCGCGTTGGTCTCGTTGGGCAGTCCGGACTCGCGGACGATGCGGATCGCCTCCGCGACAGACGCGGCCACCGAACCATCGGGGTCGTCGGTGGTCGTGGGGGCGATCGAGAAGGCGACGAGCATGTCGAAACACTATCCAAACGTTTCGGCGCCCTGCATATAGTGGCGCCGCCGGGGGCCGAAGGCGCACCGCCGGCGGGAAGGAAGGCGATGAGTGAGGGACTCGAACGGCTCGCTGCCACGCTGGGCGTGCCGGCCACGCGGCTCGCGCCGCTGGAGGCGTACGACGACCAGCAGCTGGGCCGGTTCAACGATCTGGTCCAGGGCGCGATGACCGCGGAGGACAAGGCGTTCGACGCCTCCCTCGACGAGGCGCTCAAGCTGGTGCCGAAGATGCTGCGCGGGGTCGTGCAGAAGATGCTCGGAGGTGGCCGATGACCGCCCTGACCAGCTCCCTGGAGATCACCAAGCTCGCCCACGAGATGCACGTGGACGAGTCCGAGCTCGCCTTCCTCGCGACTACTTCTCCTGATGACCTCCGCGACCTGCGCGGGATCGTCTCGCACGCGATGTTCAGCCGTCACGAGTCCCGGGTGAAGGGGCTGGCCGCGGTCAGCAAGAAGCTCCCCGCAGCCGTCACCGCCAAGATCACCGAGATCGCGATGGGTCCCATGCTCAGCGCCCGGGTCGCGGCGGTGATGGACCCGGCCGATGCCGCCAAGCTCGCCGGCCACCTGAAGCCGGAGTTCCTCGCCGAGCTCTCCGTCCACCTCGACCCGAGCCGGGTCGAGGGCATCATCGCCAAGCTCGACAGCGCTCTCGTCGTCGAGGTCGGCCGCCGGCTGCTCGCGGCGGGACATCTGCTCACCCTGGCCAGGTTCACCGGCGTCGTACGCCCCGAGACGTCGCTCGAGGTCGTCGACGGCGCCTCCGGCGCCGAGATCCTCCAGCTCGCGCTCTTCATCGACGAGCCCGCCGTGGTCGACCCGATCCTCGCCGGGCTCTCCGACGAGACCGTCGCGGAGATCGCTGCCGCCACTACCGAGCACGGCGAGGCCGCCGACGCCCTTCTCGCGGCGCTCCATGAGGACAGCCGCGCCAGGATCGCCTCACTGACCTGAGGCCGAGACGTCACCCGCGTCGGCCGAGTTGGCACACCGCTGCCATCTCGACCGGCGTACGCGACGCTTCGGCCGACCTGGCTGACCGCTCGGCAGGATGGGGAACGGCCCGCCACCCACTCGGGGCGACGGGCCGTTCGTCAGGTCAGACTCAGGCGTTGACCAGGCTGCGCAGGACGTACTGCAGGATGCCGCCGTTGCGGTAGTAGTTGGCCTCACCGGGGGTGTCGATGCGGACGACCGCGTCGAACTCGACGCCCGTGTCGGTGGTGACCTTGACCGTCTTCGGGGTGACACCCTCGTTGAGCGCGGTGATGCCGGAGATCGAGAAGGTCTCCTCACCGGTCAGGCCGAGGCTGTCGGCGTTCTGGCCCGCGGGGAACTGCAGCGGGATGACGCCCATGCCGATGAGGTTGGAGCGGTGGATGCGCTCGAACGACTCGGTGATGACCGCCTTGACGCCCAGCAGCGAGGTGCCCTTGGCGGCCCAGTCGCGAGACGAGCCGGAGCCGTACTCCTTGCCACCGAGGACGACCAGCGGGGTGCCGGCCGCGGCGTAGTTCTGCGCCGCGTCATAGATGAAGCTGACCGGAGCGTCGGGCTGGGTGAAGTCGCGGGTGTAACCACCCTCGGTGCCCGGGGCGACCTGGTTCTTGATCCGGATGTTGGCGAAGGTGCCGCGGATCATGATCTCGTGGTTGCCTCGGCGCGAGCCGTAGGAGTTGAAGTCACGCTGCTCGACACCGTGCTCGATGAGGTACTTGCCGGCCGGCGAGTCCTTCTTGATGTTGCCCGCGGGGCTGATGTGGTCGGTGGTGACCGAGTCGCCCAGCTTCAGCAGCACGCGCGCGCCCTCGATGTCGGTGACCGGCGCCGGGGTCTTCGCCATGCCCTCGAAGTAGGGAGCCTTGCGGACGTAGGTCGACTCCTCGTCCCAGGTGAAGGTGTCACCGGTCGGGGTCGGCAGGTTCTGCCAGCGCTCGTCGCCCGCGAAGACGTCGGAGTAGTCCTTGGTGAACATGTCCGAGGAGATCGCGGTGGCGATGGTCTCCTCGACCTCGGCCGGGGTCGGCCAGATGTCCCTGAGGAAGACGTCGTTGCCGTCCTGGTCCTGACCCAGCGGGTCCTCGAACAGGTTCAGGTTCATGTTGCCGGCCAGGGCGTAGGCGATGACCAGCGGCGGCGACGCGAGGTAGTTCATCTTCACGTCGGGGTTGATGCGACCCTCGAAGTTGCGGTTGCCGGAGAGGACCGAGACGACGGCGAGGTCGTGCTCGTTCACCGCGGCGGAGACCTCGGGGATGATCGGGCCCGAGTTGCCGATGCAGGTCACGCAGCCGTAGCCGACCAGGTTGAAGCCGACCTTCTCCAGGTAGGGCGTGAGGCCCGACTTGTCGTAGTAGTCGGTGACGACCTTCGAGCCCGGCGCGAGGGTGGTCTTGACCCACGGCTTGCGGGTCAGGCCCTTCTCGACGGCCTTCTTGGCCAGCAGCGCCGCGCCGATCATGACCGACGGGTTGGAGGTGTTGGTGCAGGAGGTGATCGAGGCGATCGTGACCGCGCCGTTCTCCAGCTCGAACTGCTGACCGTCGGCCAGGGTGACCGGGATCTTCGCGTCGGTCGCCTTGGAGGTGTACGTCGGCAGGTGACCCTCGAAGGAGGTCTTGGCGTCGGTGAGCGAGACGCGGTCCTGCGGGCGCTTCGGGCCGGCGATCGAGGGGACGACCGTGGAGAGGTCGAGCTCGAGCTTCTCCGAGAAGCGCGGCTCGGCGGCCGGGTCGTGCCAGAGGCCCTGCTCCTTGGCGTACTTCTCCACCAGCGCCAGCTGCTCCTCGGAGCGGCCGGTGAGCTTGAGGTAGTTGATGGTCTCCTCGTCGACCGGGAAGATCGCGATGGTGGAGCCGAACTCCGGGCTCATGTTGCCGATGGTGGCGCGGTTGGCCAGCGGCAGCGCGGTGACGCCGTCGCCGTAGAACTCGACGAACTTGCCGACCACACCGTGCTTGCGCAGCATCTCGGTGATGGTGAGCACCAGGTCGGTGGCGGTCGAGCCCTCGGGCAGGTCGCCGTTGAGCTTGAAGCCGACCACGCGCGGGATCAGCATGGAGACCGGCTGGCCGAGCAGCGCGGCCTCGGCCTCGATGCCGCCGACGCCGAAGCCGAGGACGCCCAGCCCGTTGACCATGGTGGTGTGGGAGTCGGTGCCGACGCAGGTGTCGGGGTAGGCCTGCAGCTCGCCGTCGACCTCACGGGTGAAGACGGTGCGGGCCAGGTGCTCGATGTTGACCTGGTGGACGATGCCGGTGCCCGGCGGGACGACCTTGAAGTCCTCGAACGCGGTCTGGCCCCAGCGCAGGAACTGGTAGCGCTCGCGGTTGCGCTCGTACTCGATCTCGACGTTGCGCTCGAAGGCCTCCGGGGTGCCGAAGACCTCGGCGATCACGGAGTGGTCGATGACCATCTCGGCGGGCGAGAGCGGGTTGATCTTGGTCGGGTCGCCACCGAGCTCGGCCGCAGCCTCGCGCAGGGTGGCCAGGTCGACGATGCAGGGCACGCCGGTGAAGTCCTGCATGATCACGCGCGCCGGCGTGTACTGGATCTCCTTGTCGGGCTCGGCGGTCTCGTCCCAGCCCGCCAGCGCCTTGATGTCCTCGGCGGTGATGTTCGCGCCGTCCTCGGTGCGCAGGAGGTTCTCCAGCAGCACCTTCAGCGAGAAGGGCAGCGACGCGACGTCGAGGCCCTCACCCTTGACCGCATCCAGGCGGAAGATCTCGTAGGACTTACCGTCCACGTCCAGGGTGCTCTTGGCACCGAAGCTGTCCTTGCTGGCCAACGCGTTCATCTCCTTGCTCGCGTCTACAGACGTACGAATTCAAGTCTTTGAGGCCCATCCTGCCCCGGCCACCCGGGCCGGGAAAACAAAGGCTCACCTAACCTTTTACGACGGACGTGCCGTCGATCTCTTGATATCAAGATACATGATGTCGAACGACATTTCGAATCACCACGGCGCGCCGTGTTGTGACCACCGCCGCTGACAGCGATCCTCGGATGCTCCATGATTGGCCCGACCCCGATGAACTGAGGAGAGCCTTGAGCACCCTGATCGCCGTCGTGGCGCTGGTGATCGCCGTGGCCGCCGCCGCTGTCGCATGGCGCCTGCGGCGCGCCAACAAGGCGCTGCGTGCCGAGACCATCGGTCTGCTGTGGCGGTTGGAGCAGGCCGACATCTCGGCCCCGCGCACCGCCTACGCCGAGCTTCCGCCCGAGGACCGGCTGCTGAGCATCCGCATCCTCAACCCGCTCGAGCTGGCCTCCGCCCAGACCAAGGCGGCGACGATGCTGCACAAGGTGCGGCCGGCGCTGCTCTCCAAGATGGTCTACGACCAGGCCGCCGAGTCGTTGCGCGAGCGGCTCGCCGACGAGGGCGTCGTGGCGGAGGTCAAGGTCCATGCTGGTCGCTAGCCTCGCCCTGCTCGGCGTGCTCGGCACCGGCGTCGTCGTCGCTCTCGCCCTCCTGGAGCAGCGACGTCTGGAGCAGGCCCTGGAGGACGTACGCCTCGCGGACCTGAAGGCGCGCACCTCGCTCGCCGAGGCCGAGCGCGCCGCCGACTGGCTCAGCCCCATCACCGACCCGATCACCGCACCGTTCGCGGAGGCGACCCGGTCGGTGGCCGGTGCGCTGGCGCGCGTGGTGCCCTACTCCGGGCGCCGTACGCCGCGCGTGCTCAACGCGATGCCGGCCACCACCACCGGCGAGCTGCTCGGCACGCTCGGCCCGCACCTGGACGAGGCCGTCCTGGACCGCCGGCAGCTGATCACCGATCTCTCCGACGACCCCACGATGGCTATGCAGATCGTCCGCGACGTCTAACGGCTCATCTCGAGCCATTCGCTGGGCGACATCCCGTACGTGGCCCGGAACCGTCGCCCGAAGTGGGAGAGGCTCTTGAAACCCCAGCGATACGCGACGCCGGCGACCGAGACACCTGTGATGGAGGCGCGGGCGAGCTCTTCGTGCGCCCTGTTGAGCCGTTGACGGATGATCCACTGCTCGAGGTGCACGCCGGAACGCGCGCACACCTTGTAGAGCTGCCGGACGGAGACGTGGTGGTCCGCCGCGATGCGCGAGGCATCGAGGTCGGCCTCCCCCAGATGCTGGGAGACGTACGCCTTCACGCTCATCAACAACGCGTCCTCGTGCTCCTCACGATCCAGCTCGTCTCCGACCGCGCTGGCCAGCAGGGCCCGCGTGAGAGCGACCGTCGATGTCCCCAAGGAGGTCGCGGCGGCGGCGTTGAGATCGTCCGCCACGCGGCGTACACCGGCGAGATGGTGCCAGAACAGCGGCGCCAGCGGACTGGTGCCGATGAGCCTGAGGGCGGGCGCGACCATGCCCTCGGGCATACCGAGCAGACGCAGCGGGACCTTGACCGTCAACGTACGGGTGTCGGTCACATGATGGAGATAGGGCTCGGTGACGAGCGTGGCCCAGATACCAGCGGGCGCGACCGAGATGTCGTGACCGAGATGCTGATGCATGCCGCGCCCCTCCAGACCGCACGTCACGAGCACCGCGTCCTCCTCGGGGGCCGGGCTACGTCGTGAACGACGCAGCGTGTGGGCCGAGCAGCGGGTGTCGAAGACGGTCACCCCGCCGACGTCCCACACGTCCATGGCCATGTGGAGACGTTCGCCGGCGCGGTCGGGAGTCATGAACGTCGCGGACGCGGCTCTGGTGATGGTCTCGGTGATCGCCGAGCGTCGCTCGCGCACCGGCACTGAGGCACTGTCGAAGACGAGCATGACAGCCTTCCGGAGGTGGGGACGGGCTGACGGGAGCCCGAGGTGCCCGACGTGACGACGATATCCCGGAATCCGCGTCCCTGGGTGCACAGCGCATGCCCCTACGCGCCCTCCGTGGCCGCGACCGGCGCGTAGGGCGGCCGCCGGCGCCACGATCGAGGTCAGGCACCGATCGGGTGGTGTCGACGCAACGCATCCGACCCAAGGAGCATCCGATGTCACGACCTCACTTCTCACCCAGGCCGGCCCGTGCAGCGGTGCTGGCACCGATCCTCGTCCTGCTGACTGCTCTCCTGACCGGCGCGACCCAGCCCTCGGTGGCCGGCACGGCTCTCCCGGCGGGAACATCGGCGGCCAAGCCGACCGTCGTCCTCGTCCACGGCGCCTTCGCCGACGCGTCGGGCTGGAACGACGTCGCGGCCAGCCTGGCCGCGAAGGGATACCCCGTGGTGGCGCCGCCCAACCCGCTGCGCGGGCTGACCTCCGACACCGCCTACCTGGAGACGTTCCTCTCCACCATCTCGGGACCGATCGTCCTGGTCGGCCACTCCTACGGCGGCGCCGTGATCACCAACGCCGCCACCGGCGACCCGGACGTCAAGGCGCTCGTCTACATCGCGGCGTACGCCTTGGACGAGGGCGAGAACGTCGCCGCGGCCAACGAGCTCGGCGGCGGGCACTCCGACCTGCTCGAGCACATCGTCGTACGTCCCTACCCGGGCGCCCCTGAAGGCGACGGAGACGTCTACGTCGACCCCGCGGCGTTCCGCTCGATCTTCGCCCATGACCTGCCGCGCGCGCAGACCGTGGCGATGGCGGCCGGGCAGCGGCCCGCGACCTTCGGAGCGCTGGTCACACCGTCGGCCGAGCCCGCCTGGCGGACGGTGCCGTCCTGGTACCTCATCGCCGGCGACGACCACCTCATCCCGCCGCTCGCCCAGGCGGCGATGGCCGAGCGCGCCGGCGCTCGCACCCGCACCGTGGACAGCTCGCACGTCGCGATGATGAGCCACCCTCGGGCCACGACCGAGATGATCCTCCAGGCCGCCTACGCCACCAGCCGGTCCGGCCGGCCATGAGCACCGTGATGAACGCGATCATCACCGACGACGGCACCGAGATCCACTACCGCGACTGGGGCAGCGGCAGGCCCGTCGTGCTGTCGCACGGCTGGCCGCTCAACGCCGACAGCTGGGAGTCGCAGCAGCTGTTCCTGGCCGAGCACGGCTACCGGGCGATCGCCCACGACCGGCGCGGCCATGGCCGCTCGACCCAGACGTGGGAGGGCAACGACATGGACACCTACGCCGACGACCTGGACTGCCTGATCTCGACCCTCGATCTGCGCGAGGTGACCTTGGTCGGCTTCTCCACCGGAGGCGGCGAGGTGGTCCGCTACCTGGCCCGGCACGGGTCCGCCCGGGTACGCCAGCTCGTTCTGGTCTCGGCCGTGCCACCGTTCATGCTCCGTACGCCCGACAATCCCGAGGGCCTGCCGGCGGATGGCTTCGACGCGCTGCGCGCCGGCTCGCGGGCCGACCGCTCCCAGCTCTACCGGGACCTCGCCGACGGCCCGTTCTTCGGCAACAACCGCGCGGGCGCGACCGTCTCCCAGGGCGTACGCGACTCGTTCTGGCTCCAGGGGCTTCAGGCGGGCGCGCGGAACGCCTACGAGTGCATCGCGGCGTTCTCGGCGACCGACTTCCGCGCCGACCTGACGGGGCTCGACGTACCGACCCTGGTCATCCACGGCGACGACGACCAGGTCGTGCCACTCGCCGTGGGTGGCGCCCGGTCGGCCGAGCTGGTCGACGGCGCCGAGCTGGTCGTCTACCCCGGCGCCCCGCACGGCATCACCGACACCCACAAGGAGCAGCTCAGCGCCGACCTGCTCCGGTTCCTCGACTCATCACCGACATCGCTCGACAGACAAGGAGCACACCATGCCTGACCGCCCGAACACCGCCCCCGACACCGTCGTCCTCGTCCACGGACTGTGGATGACTCCACGCAGCTGGGAGGGGTGGGTGGCGCACTACGAGGCCAAGGGCCTCACCGTGGTCGCCCCCACCTACCCCGGCTTCGAGATCGAGGTCGAGGCCCTGCGCGAGAACCCCGACATCATCGCGAACCTGACCGTGACCGAAACGGTCGACCACCTCGCGAAGGTCATCGAGTCGCTCTCCGCGCCGCCGATCATCATGGGTCACTCCTTCGGCGGAACCCTGACGCAGCTGCTGCTCGCACGCGGGCTCGGCGCCGCCGGGGTCGTCGTGGACTCGGCACCCACCGAGGGCGTACGGGTCAACCCGATCTCGCAGGCCCGCTCGCTGTTCCCGGCCCTGAAGAACCCCGCCAACCGGCACAAGGCGGTCGCGTTCACACCCGAGGAGTTCCACTACGCCTTCACCAACACGCTCACCGAGGAGGAGTCGCTCGCGGCCTGGGAGCGCTACGCGATCGCCGCTCCCGGAAACTGGGTGTGGGAGTACGGCCTGTTCGCCAACTTCAAGCCGGGCCACCAGGACACCTGGGTCGACTACGGCGCCGACCGGGCACCGCTGCTGTTCATCGCCGGGGAGAAGGACCACATCATGCCGCCGTCGGTGAACAGGTCGAACGCCAAGCACTACGCCAAGTCGCCCGCGCTCACCGACTACCACGAGTTCCCGGGCCGCGATCACTGGATCTGTGCCGCTCCAGGGTGGGAGGAGGTGGCCGACCACGCCCTGGACTGGGCCCTTCGGAACGCGTCGCCGGTGACGGGCGCCGTCACGAGCTGAGGCCGGCCAGCCTCTCGCGCAGGCGGTCCCGCTCGTCGTCGGTGAGCGGGACCGCGAGCTCCTCGAGGTAGGCCATCACCTCGTCGAGCCCGATCTCGCGGTGCTCGGTCTCCTCGCCGTGGCGGCGGATGGTGACGGTGTTGTGGGTGAGGCTGATGTGTCGGTCCTCGAGGAGCTTGGTGGCGATCATCCGGTGACGGAAGTGCACCGTCGGGTGGGTGCTGGTGTAGTGGTGGCCGAGCGCGACGTCGCTGGGCACGACCAAAGCCTCGTCATGGGTGTGCATGAGCTCCCAGCCGTCGTCCTTGGCGCGCTCCAGCGCCCAGCCATGCTCGCCCCACCGCACCCGGTGGCTGATGCCCCGGACCTCGTCGACCGCGCCGTCGACCATCGGGATCGGGCGCCAGACGCTCAGCCCGAACCCGGGATCGGCCAGCAGCCGCTCGCCGTCGAGATCGACGACGACCACCAGATGCGTACGTCCGGCCGCGGTCGGGTCGGCGCCCACCCGCGCCAGCCGCCGCTCAACGGCGAAGCCCAGCCGGTCCAGCACCGCCGCGAACAGCGTGCCGTGCTCGAAGCAGTAGCCACCCCTCCCCCGGCCCACGAACTTCCCCTGCACGTCGGGCAGGTCGACCCCGGGATGCTGGTCGAGCAGCACGTCGATGTTGTCGAAGGTGAAGGTACGCAGGTGGGCGTCGTAGATCTCCTCCAGCGCCTCCCGCGACGGGCCGGGTGGCTCGGGCACCCCGATCCGCTCCAGGTACGCCGTCAGGTCGAGCCGGTCGGTCCCCCACAGGTCATCGCTCACGGGAGCATCTCAACGCCGATAGTCGAGACGCGCAACCGATATCAGCTGAGCTGTCGGGTTCGACCGGATTCACGGTCCTGGCTCGTCGTCGACCGCTCGGTGCGAGGCCAGGTCCAGGCGTACCGCACGATGAGGGCGAGAAGGGACAGCTCCAGCACGATGCCGAGGCCGTAGAAGTAGAACCAGGACGCGCCCACGATGTTGAAGACGGTGACGGGCACGTACACCGAGGCCACGACGAGGTTCGTGATGCGGTTCGCGCGGGCGGGCAGCGTCATCGACAGCACGACCATGAGGATCGGGATGGACACGAGGGTCAGCGCCGCGGTCGAGAAGGTCTGGGAGAGATCGAACTCGAAGACCCTGCCGTCGAGGATGTCTTCGACGACGCCGGGCGTGAAGAAGTTGAGGATGTCCACGTAGGCGTAGAGGAACACGAAGCTCGTCCATGTTGCGGCGAGCTTGGCTCTCACCGGCATCGGCTGCTCATCCAGCGTCGAGATGGTGGGTCGATGTGCTCTCATCAGGGCTCCTTGTCGTGGTGAGGATCGGTACGTCCACGATCGCCGAGCCCGGCGGCGGGCGCCTCGGCCCGGAGGCCGGAGTTCACCTGGCCGATGGGATGAACTCGCTCTCGTTCTTTCGGCGGGTACGCCGAGGCGCGTTGATCTCCAAGGCTGGAGCCGTGGTCAGTTTCCGGCGCTCCAGCTGGCGCGAACCGCGGACTGCTCTGGCGACGCGGCCGCCCCCGGAAGGTCGCCCTGGTCGGGTGAGGCGTCGAGATCCCGATGTGCGCCTACGACTCCAGACGTGTGCGAGCCGACTGGGGGACACGCCAGGCAGCGCCTCGAACGGTCGGATGCCCAGCCTCGAGGGTCACCCTCCGTGCCGCTCCAGAAGTGCGACCGCCTCGACGTGATGCGTCATCGGGAAAAGGTCGAAGGCGCGCAGCGTACGCAGCCGGTAGCCGTGCTCGGCGAAGATCGCGACGTCACGAGCCAGCGCGGCGGGGTCGCAGGCGACGTACGCGACCTTCCGAGGCGAACGTGCGACGACGGCCTCGACGACTTTGCGGCGGGCGCCCTCGCGGGGCGGGTCGAGGACGACGAGGTCGAAGGGGCCGTCCTCGAGACGGCCCAGGACGGTGGCGACGTCGCCGGCGCTCACCTCGGCGGCGGGGACGTTGCCGACCGAGAGCGCAGAGGCGGTGGGGTCGCCCTCGACGGCGACGACGCGGCCGGTGGGGCCCACCCGGTCGGCGAGGAAGGCGGAGAAGAGGCCGACGCCGGCGTAGAGGTCCAGGACGGTGTCGCCCGGGGCGGGTGAGAGGGCGGACAGCACCGCGGAGACCAGGGCCGCGGGCGCGCCCGGGTGGACCTGCCAGAAGCCGTCGGCGGAGACCTCGAAGGAGTGCTCCGCTCCCCCGACCTCCACCGTCTCGACGACCGTCCCGGCGCCCGGCTCGCGGGCGTCGGCGGTGGCGATCAGGCAGTCGTCGACCGGGATGACGTCGTGGGAGCGGTACTTCCGCATGCCTCGGCCGCCGCCCGGGGCGGTGGTGTAGCGCTGACGCGTCCGCCAGCGCAGCCCGTCCTCGTCACCGGGGACGGCCTCGACGACCAGGCCGGCGACCAGCGGGTCCTCGGCGGACAGGCCACCGAGACGGACCAGCTGCTCGCGCACCACCGTCGCCTTCAGCTCACGCTGAGCGGCCACCGAGACGTGCTGGAAGTCGCAGCCGCCGCAGAGGCCGGGACCGGCGTACGGACACGGCGGAACGACCCGTTCCGGTGCGGCCGAGACCACCGAGACCGCGTCCCCGCGCCAGAACCTGTCTCCGGCCGTGCCCTCGGTGATCTCGATGACCACCTGCTCACCGGGGAGGGCGTGGCGTACGAAGACCACCCGAGATGCGTCGTCGAGCGGGACGCGGGCGACGAAGTGGCCGCCGTGGGCGACCGGGCCGACCTCGACCTCGAAGCGCCGCCCGACGTACGACTCGCCCTTGGACGCCTTCGGACGGGCTCGACGCCCGCGCTGCGGCGCCGGACGCCGACGCCCGCTCATCGGCGTCCGCTTCCGCGGCGCAGGCCGGGCGCGAGCCAGTATTCCTCGCGCAGCTCCTCGGCGCGCTCCTTGCCGGAGGCGAGCTGGTAGGGCACGGAGATGACCATGACGCCCGGGGTGAACAGCAGCCGGCCCTTGAGCCGCAGCGCCGTCTGGTTGTGGAGCAGCTGCTCCCACCAGCGGCCGACGACGTACTCGGGGATGTAGACGGCCACGACGCCACGCGGGTTGGCGTCACGGATCGCCGAGGCGTACTCGACGACGGGGCGGATCAGCTCGCGGTAGGGCGAGTGGAGCACCTTCAGCGGCATCGGCAGGTTGCGCTCGTCCCACTGCTTCAGCAGCTCGGCGGTGTCGGAGTCGGAGGTCGAGACCGTGACGGCCTCGAGGGCGTTGGGCCGGGTCGCCTGGGCGAAGGCCAGCGCTCGCAGCGTCGGCTTGTGGAGCTTGGAGACCAGCACGATCGCGTGGACCCGGGTCGGCATGACCTTGTCCTGCTCGTCGGCGGCCAGCTCGCGAGCGACGTTGTCGTAGTGGCGCCTGATCCCCAGCATCACCACGTAGAAGAAGCCCATCGCCAGGATCGTGATCCACGCACCGGCGAGGAACTTGGTGATCAGCACGATCACCAGCACGACCGAGGTCATCCCGAGACCGAAGGTGTTGATCGCCCGCGAACGCTGCATCCGGCGCCGCTCGCTCGGGTCGCGCTCGGTGGCGAGATGGCGGGTCCAGTGGCGGATCATGCCCAGCTGGCTGAGGTTGAAGGAGACGAAGACGCCGACGATGTAGAGCTGGATCAGCTTGGTGGTCTGCGCGTCGAAGATGACGATCAGGGCGATCGCCAGCACCGCCAGGAACACGATGCCGTTGCTGTAGGCGAGCCGGTCGCCGCGCGCGCCCAGGGACCGGGGCGCGAAGCCGTCCTTGGCCAGGATCGAGCCGAGCACCGGGAAGCCGTTGAAGGCGGTGTTGGCGGCCAGGACCAGGATGATGCCCGTGACGGTGATGACGAAGTAGAAGCCCGGCGGGAAGTCAGTGAACACCCCGGCCGCGATCTGGGAGATCACCGGGTGCTGCTCGTAGCCGGCCGGCACGGCGTCGCCGGCGGCGGTGCGGAGGTTGTCGAGAGCGTGCGGGTCGACGTAGCGGATGCTCATCTGGTTGGCGAGCACGATGATGCTCATCATCATCGTGATCGCGATCAGGCCGAGCAGCAGCAGCGTGGTGGCGGCGTTCTTGCTCTTCGGCCGCTGGAAGGCGGGTACGCCGTTGGAGATCGCCTCGACACCGGTCAGCGCCGCACACCCGGAGGAGAACGCGCGGGCGAGCAGGAAGATCAGCGCCACCTGGTTGAGCGTGCCCTCCCAGCCCTCCTCGGGACGGATCTGGAGCGAGGCGCTCTCCGCCTCGGGCAGGTTGCCGTTCACCAGCAGCAACAGGCCGTAGAGGCCCATCCCGAGGATGGCGAACATGAACAGGTAGGTCGGGACCGCGAAGAACGTCCCGGACTCGCGTACGCCGCGCAGGTTCATCGCGGTGAGCAGCACGATCGCGATCGAGGCGACCAGCACCTCGTGGCCGATCAGGCTGGGGATCGCGCTGGCGGCGTACTGCGCGGCGTTGGAGATCGACACCGCCACCGTCAGCACGTAGTCGACCAGCAGGGCGCTGGCCACGGTGACGCCCGCCTTGCGCCCCAGGTTGACCGTCGCGACCTCGTAGTCGCCACCGCCGCTCGGGTAGGCGTGCACCGTCTGCCGGTAGGAGGTGACCACGGTCAGCATCACCAGGGCGACGACCAGGCCGATCTTCCAGGACCAGGCGTACGCCGAGGCTCCCGCGACCGCCAGCATGATGAAGATCTCGTCGGGCGCGTAGGCCACCGAGGAGAGGGCGTCGCTGGCGAAAACGGGTAGCGCGATGCGCTTCGGCAGCAGCGTCTCGCCGAGCTGAGAGCTACGGAGCTTGCGACCGATCAGGATCCGCTTGGAGACATCACCAACACCCACAACCGCAGACGCTACGGCACATCGCCGCTTCCTCGCGCTTCCGGATCGCTACGCACATCCGAACACGCCAACTTCGAGGGCGTAGGCGACGCGCGGCCCGGGCGAGTGCAATCATGACACGGTGCACGTAGTGATCATGGGCTGTGGCCGCGTCGGCTCGACCCTGGCCAGGAGCCTCGAGGACCGCAACCACACGGTCTCGGTCATCGACCAGAACTCCGATGCGTTCCGTCGGCTGGGACCGGGCTTCAACGGCGACAAGGTCGCCGGGATGGGCTTCGACCGGGAGGTGCTGCTCAAGGCCGGCATCAAGCGCGCCGAGGCGTTCGCAGCGGTCTCCAGCGGCGACAACTCCAACATCATCTCCGCCCGGGTGGCGCGCGAGGAGTTCGGCATCCAGCAGGTCGTGGCCCGCATCTACGACCCCGGCCGCGCCGAGGTCTACCAGCGCCTCGGGATCAGCACGGTCGCGACGGTGAAGTGGACCGCCGACCAGGTGCTCCGCCGCCTGCTGCCGGCCGGCGCCGAGCCCGACTTCCGCGACATGTCGGGCAACATCCGCATCGACCAGGTCATCATGCCCGAGCCCTGGGTCGGCGAGCGGACCATCAAGTTCCAGCGCCAGTCCGGCAGCCGCATCGCCTGGATCGACCGGCTCGGCGAGGGGATCATCCCCGTCCGCGAGAGCGTCATCCAGGAGGGCGACGTGCTCCACATCGTCATGCGCGAGGAGAACACCGCGCAGGCGTACAAGACCATCAAGAACGGCCCCGAGGAAGACTGATGCGCGTCGCAATCGCCGGGGCCGGAGCCGTCGGCCGGTCCATCGCCCGTGAGCTGATCACCAACGGCCACGAGGTGCTCCTCATCGACAAGAACCCGGGCTCGATCAAGCCCGAGCGGGTCGCCGACGCGGAGTGGCTGCTCGCCGACGCGTGCGAGCTCTCCTCGCTCGAGGAGGCCAGGCTCGACAACTGCGACGTGGTGATCGCCGCGACCGGTGACGACAAGGCCAACCTGGTCTGCTCGCTGCTGGCCAAGACCGAGTTCGGCGTGCCACGCACCGTGGGCCGGGTCAACCACCCCAACAACGAGTGGCTCTTCACCGAGGCCTGGGGCGTCGACGTCAACGTCTCCACCCCGCGGATCATGTCCGCGCTGGTCGAGGAGGCCGTCACCGTCGGCGACCTGGTGCGGCTGTTCACCTTCCGGCAGGGCCAGGCCAACCTGGTCGAGATCACCCTGCCCGCCGACTCCCCCTACGTCGGCAAGCCCACCGGCCTGGTGCCGTTCCCGGAGAACTGCGCACTCGTCACGCTCCTGCGTGACGGTCAGGTCTACGTACCCACTCCCGAGCAGCCTCTTGAGCAGGGCGACGAGCTCCTCTTCGTCGTGCCCACCGAGAAGGAGGACGAGCTCGAGCGTCTTCTCGCGCCCACCGGCCACGGCGGCTGACGCCGAAGATCTCGTACGCAGCAACCCTCGATCTCGGCAGGACAACAGTTGGCTCGCTCCCCCCTCCTCCAGACGCTTCGTCCTGTCCGGGGAAGGCTGATCGCCAGCCTGGTGCTGATGGTCGTCTCGACCGTCGCCGGGCTGGTGCCGCTGGTCGGGATCGTCGAGCTCGCCCGGATCCTGCTGCCCGCGGCGTCCGGCGCCGATGTCGATGCCGACCGCGCGTGGGTCGTGGTCTGGGTGAGCGTGGCGGCGCTGCTGGTGCGCCTGGCGACGGTGCTCGGCTCGTCGTGGCTCTCGCACGTCGCCGACCTCGACCTCTCGATCCACCTGCGCCGGCTGCTGGTCGCCAGGCTCGGCCGGGTGCCGCTGGCGTGGTTCACCGAACGCAACTCCGGCACGGTGAAGAAGGCGGTGCAGGACGACGTCGCCGCGCTGCACCACCTGGTCGCCCACTCGGTCATGGAGCTCACCGCGGCGTTCACGCTGCCTGCCGTCGTCGCCTGCTACCTCTTCATCGTCTCCCCGCCGCTCGCCCTGGTCACCCTGGTCCCGCTCGCGCTCGGGCTGGTCGGGTTCCGGATCTCGCTGCGGGGCGCCGCCGCGCTCTACCGTGACTACGACGCCGGACTGGCCGAGCTGGCGGCGGCCACGGTCGAGAACACCGGCGGGATCGCGGAGATCAAGACCTTCGGCGCCACCGGGCAGGCTCACCGGCGCCTGGCCGAGGTCGCCACCCGGTTCGGCGGCTTCAACCGCGCCTGGATGCGACACTCCGCCCTGGGGATGCTGCTGATGGAGCTCGCGCTGACGCCGGCGCTGACCCTCGTGCTCGTCCTGGGCGCCGGGGTCTGGATGCTCCGCGCGGACCGGATCACCGGGCCCGACCTGGTCCCCTTCCTCGTCCTCGGCCTGGCCATGACCGCGCCGGTCACCGTCGCCGGCTACGCCGCCCGCGAGCTGCGCGAGGCCACCGAGGCGGCCCGGCGCATCCAGCGCCTGCTGGCCGAGCCCGAGCTCCCGGAGCCGGCGGGCCCGTGCCCGGCCCCGGACTCCTCCCGGGTCGAGCTGCACGGTGTCTCCTTCGCCTACTCGCCCGGCGCACCGCCGGTGCTCCACGACATCGACCTGGTCCTCGAACCGGGCACCGTGACCGCGCTCGTGGGCCACTCCGGCTCGGGCAAGTCGACGCTGGCCAAGCTGCTGCCCCGCTTCGCCGACCCCACCTCCGGCCGCATCACGATCGCCGGGGTGGACCTGCGCGAGATGACGAGCGCACAGCTCTACGAGCAGGTCTCCTTCGTCTTCCAGGACACCGGGCTGCTGCGTACCTCGATCCGGGACAACATCCGGCTCGCCCATCCCGAGGCACCGGACAAGGACGTACGCCGCGCGGCCGAGGCCGCCCAGATCGCGGGCCGCATCGACGAGCTCCCGCGAGGCTACGACTCGGTGGTCGGTGAGGACGGCCAGCTCTCCGGCGGCGAGCGGCAGCGGGTCGCGATCGCCCGCGCCCTCCTCTCCGACACCCCGATCCTCGTCCTCGACGAGGCCACCGCGGCAGCCGATCCCGAGTCGGAGGCGCTCGTCCAGCGGGCACTGTCGCGCCTGGTCGCCGGACGTACGCTGCTGGTGATCGCGCATCGGCTCTCGACGGTCACCGCGGCCGACCAGATCGTGGTCCTCGACGAGGGCCGGGTCGCCGAGCGCGGCACCCACGAGGAGCTCCTCGCCCGGGGCGGGCGCTACGCCCGGCTCTGGGCCGCCGACCAGCGCGCCCACCCGTCCCCCGCCGGTCGAGCCGTGAGGCCGCCTGCGGCCGAGCGTGTCGAGACCAACACTGTCGTGATGAGCGTGGACAGAGGATGTGTTGGTCTCGACACGCCTTCGCCTAGCGGCTCCGGCGGCTCGACCGACAGCGGCGAGGAAGAGGAGTCGGCATGATCACCATCGCCCGTCTGCTCGCCGACCTCCTCGATCACGCCCATCGGCGCCAGCTCGCCCGCGTCGTGGCGATGTTCGTCACCACCGGCGTACTCCAGGGCCTGGCCTTCGCCTGTGTCGTGCCGGTCCTGGACGCCGCGCTGCGCCAGGACTGGGACGCCACGTCCACCTGGCTGGGCGTGCTCGCCGGCCTCTTCGTGGCCCACCACGTGGCGCTGACGGTGGGCAACCTGGACGGCTACGACCTTGCCTGCGACCTGCTCGACATCACGCTGGCCCGGCTCGGCGACCACACCGTACGGCTGCCGCTGGGCTGGTACGACCAGGACCGCACCGGGCAGCTCTCCCGGATGGCCTCCAAGGGTGCCACCGACATCGCCTCGGTGCCGGGGCACCTGCTGCGGCCGCTGATCGCCGCCGTGGTCAGCCCGGTCACGGTGGTCGTCGCGATGGCGTTCCTGGAGTGGCGCCTGGCGCTCGCGCTCCTCGTCGGGGTCGTCGCCGTGCTGGCCACCACCCGGCTCCTGGCGACGATCGTCGGCCGCGGCGAGGGCGCCTACGACGCCGCGATGGCGGAGGGCTCGGCGCGCGTGGTCGAGTTCGCGCTCAACCAGCCCGCCCTGCGGGTCTTCGGCCGCACCGTGCACGGCAACGAGCTGGTCGAGAACGCGCTGCGGGAGCAGAAGCGGGCGTCGCGACGGCTGCTGGTGACCGGGTTCGGCGGCCTGGGGATCCAGCTGCTCTCCATCCAGGCGCTGCTCACCCTGGTGATCGCGCTGGCCGTCCACCTCAGTCTCGGCGGGTCGCTCGCTCCGGCCACGGCGATCGGGCTCCTCGTCCTCACCGTGCGGTTCGTGGAGTCGCTCATCGACTACGGCGAGCTCTCCAGCGCGCTGCGGATCGCCGAGGGTTCGTTGCGACGTGTCCTCGACGTGCTCGACCTCGAGCCGCTCCCCGAGCCCTCCACGCCGGCCGAGCCGGCCGACAGCGGCATCGAGCTGCGCGACGTGGCCTTCTCCTACGACACCAGCTCCCATGAAAACAGCACCCGGGTCCTCGACGAGGTCTCCCTCACCGCGCCGCCACGCTCGCTGACCGCCGTGGTCGGACCATCGGGCTCCGGGAAGAGCACCCTGCTGCGCCTGGTCGCCCGGTTCCACGACGTGACGTCGGGCTCGGTGATGCTCGGCGGGGTCGACGTACGCGATCTGGGCACCGAGGCACTGATGCGGCGCGTCTCGATCGTCTTCCAGGACGTCTACCTCTTCGAGGGCACCCTGCGGGACAACGTGATGATGTCGCGCCCCGACGCCGCCGACGGGGAGCTGAGGGAGGCCGCGCGGCTGGCCCGGGTCGACGACATCGTCGACCGTCTCCCCCACGGCTGGGAGACCCGGATCGGTGAGGCCGGCTCCACGCTCTCGGGCGGTGAGAAGCAGCGGGTCTCGATCGCCCGGGCGCTGCTGAAGGACGCCCCCGTCGTCCTGCTGGACGAGGCGACCGCCGCCCTCGACGCCGAGAACGAGGCCGCGGTCCAGGAGGCGCTCACCGCGCTCTCCGCCGACCGTACGGTCATCGTCATCGCCCACCGTCTGCAGACCGTCGTCGCCGCCGACCAGATCGTCGTCCTGGACGGCGGCCGGATCGTGGAGCGCGGCTCCCACGCCGAGCTCCTGGCTCACGGCGGGCGGTACCTGGACTTCTGGCGCGAACGTACGCAGGCCGAGGGCTGGCGGCTTCTCGCCCGCGAGTAGACCTGGACAGCCGGCTGCCGGGCCGTCCCCGAGGACGACCCGCCGGCCGGCGTCGATCAGGGTCAGAAAGCGTCGGGGTGCAGGCCCTCCGCGATCGTCCGCACCGCGGTGACGTTGCCGAGCGTGCCCGGGAACGTGTCCGGGGTGCGCAGGGCGATGAAGCGGTCCTCCTTGACGGCGGTGACGTCGGGGAAGGTCTTGCGCAGGTACGCCTCGACCCGCCCCGCCTCGGACGGCTCCCGGACGGCGAACACGATGGCGTCGGGGTTGCGCGCGGCGACCTCCTCCGGGGAGACGACCGCGGAGAAGAACTGGGCGAAGAGCTCCTCGTCGGGGCTGAAGACGTTCTCGCCGCCGGCGCGCTCGATCATGTCGTACTCCACCCCGGCGCCGATCGCGGAGAGCGTCTTGCCCTCGACGAAGAGCTGGGCGACCGTGGGCCGGGGACGGTCCTGCACGGCCTTCTCGACCGCCTCGAGCTCGCCCCGGGTCTCGGCGACCAGCTCGTCCGCGGCACCCGACACCCCGAAGATGCTGCCGAGTGCCTCCAGGTCAGTGAACAGGTCGGTGACCTCACCGGTGGAGCGGCGCTCGGGGCAGCCGCCGGCGGCGACGTAGGTGGTCACCCCGGCGTCGGTGAGCTGGTCGATGGTGGCGAAACCCTGCTCGGCGGTGAACTCGTACTCGGTCGGGGCGACGACCGCGTCGGGACGTACGTCGAGGAGCTGCTCGCGCGCCGGCGGCGCGTCCGTGCTCAGCTCGGGCACATCGCTCGCGTCCGCCGCGACGTCCGCGGGGAGCTCGTGCATGGCTGTCTGCGCCTGGCCGACGAGCCGGTCGCCGACCCCGAGGCGTACGAGCAGCTCGGTCTGCGCCGGGCTGAGCCCGACGATGCGCTTCGGGGCCGACTCGACCGTGATCTCGCGGCCGCAGTTCTCCACGGTCACCGGGTAGCCCTCGGCGGCCTCGCCCTTCGCGGCGGCGTCGTTCTGGACGCCGGTGCCGCCGCATCCGGTCGCTGCCAGGAGCGTGAGCGCTGCCACCGGGACGGTGCGCAGCAGTGGGGTGGTGTTCATGTGTTCCTCTCTCGAACCCGCGCGGACGTCCCGCGCAGGAGCAGGTGTGGGGTGCCGGCCTCGGGATCGGTGATCCGGCTCGCCTCCACACCGAAGACCTCGCGCACCAGCTCGGGCGTGAGGATGTCCACGGGCTTCCCGAGCGCGACGACGTGTCCGCGGTCGAGCACCGCGACCCGGTCGCAGTACGCCAGCGCCAGGTCGAGCTCGTGCAGCGCGACCACGGTGGTGATCCCGAGCTCCGCGACGGTGTGCATCAGCTCGAACCGGTAGGAGACGTCGAGATGGTTGGTCGGCTCGTCGAGCAGCAGCAGCTCGGCCTCCTGGGCGATCGCCCGGGCGAGCAACGTACGTTGCCGCTCACCGCCCGAGAGCCGGTGGACCGGCCGGTCGGCCAGCGTGGAGACGCCCGCCAGCTCCATCGCCCGGCTCACCACCCGCCAGTCCTCGGGGCTGTCGCGACCGAGCACCCCGCGGTGCGGCGTACGTCCCAGCAGCACGCTCTCGGCCACCGTGAGCCCGAACTCGTCCGGCGGCTCCTGGGCCATCACCGCGACCCGGCGCGCGATCTCGCGCCGGCCCATCGCGGCGACGTCGGTCCCGTCGAGACGGACCTGGCCCGAGACCGGCCGGAGGGCGCCGAAGCAGGCCCGAAGGATGGTCGACTTGCCGCTCCCGTTGGCGCCGAGCAGGCCGAGCACCTCACCCGGCTCGACCACGACCGAGGCCGCGGTGACGACCTCCCGGCTGCCCCGGTGCAGGGTGAGGTCCAGCGTCTCGAGCCTCATCGTGCTATCCCCTGCTCGTCGGCGGCCCGCCCGCGCATCAGCCACAGGAAGAACGGCACCCCGATCAGCGCGGTGATGATGCCCAGCGGCACCTCGGCGGGTGCCGAGACAGTCCGGGCGAGCAGGTCCGCGCCGCACAGGAACAGGGCGCCGCCGAACACCGCCACCGGGACGATCCGCCGGTGGTCGGAGCCGACCAGTACCCGGGCGATGTGCGGGACCACCAGACCGACGAAGCCGATGCCGCCGGCGACCGAGACGACGGTGCCGGTGAGCAGCGCGGCCGCGAGCAGCAGAACCGACCGCAGCCGGTTGACCCGGACCCCCAGCGCCGTGGCCGTCTCGTCGCCGACCTGGAGCGCGTTGACCGCGCGCCCGGTCGTGATCGAGACGCCGAGAGCAACCACCAGGGCAACCAGCGGACCGGCCAGATCGGTCATCGTCGCGGCGGAGACCGAGCCGAGCAGGAAGAACATCACGCTGAAGACGTTCTGCGCCTCGGTCGTGAGCGTGAGATAGCTGGTGATCGCGCTGAAGAACGTGCCCAGCGCGACCCCGGTCAGCACCAGACGCTGCGGGGCGATGCTGCCGTTCTTGTACGCCACCCAGAACACCGCGGCGGTGGCGACCGCGGCTCCCAGGAACGCCGCGGTGCCGATCCAGGCCCCGACCGCCGCCGCTCCCAGGACCACCACGGAGACCGCGCCGACACCGGCTCCCGAGGAGACGCCGATGATCGCCGGCTCGGCCAGCGGGTTGCGTACGACTGCCTGGATGAAGACCCCGGCCAGGCTCAGGGCCGCTCCGGCCAGCGCGGCCAGCAACGCACGTGGCAGCCGGAACTGCCACACCACCTGGTCCTGCAGCACGGTGTAGGTGCCGTCGCTCATCCACGGCATCCCGGGCAGCAGGTGCCCGGTGACGAGCCTGGCGGCGTCGAGCGCGCTCAGGTCGACGGTGCCCGACGACGCGGACAGCGCGATGACGACGAGGAGGGCGGCCGCGAGCCCGACGGTCAGGACCCGGGCGCGCCATCTGCGCCGGGCGATCGAGGCGGGCACCGGGATGGGGCCGGGCCGCGAGAGCACCGGTGGCGAGATGTCGTCGGTGGTCACGGAGGTATCGGTGGGGGTCATCACACTCCTGTGGAGACGTGGGCTGAGTCGAGGGCGAAGTCGAGGACGGAGGCGGCGAAGTCGTGCACGGCGTCGAGGTGGTTGCCGCCGTGGCCCATCCGGGGGCGGTGGCTGCGTACGACCTCCGCGCCGCGAGCCGTCAGCGCCGCCGCGAGCCGGTCGGTGGGCGCGGCCGCGACCCGGGAGTCCTCGGCGAAGGTGGTCAGCAGGAAGCGGGGCCAGCGTCCGCCCGGGAACCGGCGGGCGCGCTCGAACGGCGAGTAGTCGTCCATGGCGGCGCGCACCGCCGGGTCGCTCGGGTCGCCGAACTCCTCGGTCCAGTGCCGCGCGCCCGGGTGCTCGCCGATGCGGTGCGGGTCGAGCGGCGCGGCCGTGCAGGCGACCCCGGCGACGAGGCCCGGCTCGGCGAGCGCCGCGGAGACGGCGACCAGTCCGCCGAGCGAGGCCCCGGCGAGCACCAGCTGTTCCGGCCGGGTCAGGCCGAGGCGGACGAGCTCGCGGGCGACGGTGACGGCGTCGGCGACCGTACGCGTCTTGCCCGCGCCCTGCCCCGAGGTGTGCCACGTCGTGCCCACCCCGCCTCCGCCGCGCAGCCGGGCGCTCACGTGCAGCCCGCCGAGCTCGCACCAGGCGGCGACCGACGGCTCGAAGGCCGGGAGATCGACGATCCCGAATCCGCCGTAGACCTCCAGGAGGGTCGGGCCGCCGGGCTCTCCGGTCAGGATGAGCTCGATCTCGGCGCCGTCCTCAGCGGTCACGGTGACCAGCCGCGACCGCTGGCCCTCGCTCGTCGAGCGTGCCGCCTGCTCGAGCGGCATCACCCGCGGCGCCGCGGCCGGCGACTCGATCCGCACCCAGGCGCGGTCCTGCGCCCAGGAGAGGCCGGAGACGGTACGTACGTCCTGCTGCTCCGAGATGGCAACGGTCTGCGTCGGCGCGAGGACTCCGGCATCGGCGGCGAGGCGGACGACCGTGGAGTGCCCGTCCCGGACCAGGTGGACCAGGCAACCCCCGGGAACCGCCTGGGCATGGACGGGGACTCCGGCCAGGGTCTCCAGAAGACATCGTGCAGATGTCCCTCCAAGCAAGCGGAGACTCACCAGCTCGTCGCCGGTCACCGCGAGCAACGTGTCCGCCGCGGCGCTGATGCTCCGGACCCTGGGGAGCTCGAGGATCTCCGAGCCATCGATGCCGACCAGCCGGGTCCGCGCCTCGTCGGTCCGGGCGACGACCATCGTGCCGCCGACGCCGACCGGGGTCGCGCGCTCGCCGGCAGCGGTGGTGAACAGCGTCCGTGGCGGCTCGCCGTGCCGTACCTGCAGGCAGCGGCCGAGGGTGTCGACGAGGAACAGGTCCGCGCCGGTCCAGGCCATCCGCGTGTGCCGCACCGTCACGGCGCCGAGCTCGGTCGAGGTCCGCGAGGACGTGTCCACGACGACCACGCGCCCGTTCTCGGAGCCGTCGTCGCTGACCTCGAGGGCGACCAGGTGCCCGTCCGGCGACGGCGCGAAGCCCTGGATCCTGACGCCCGGGTCGAAGACGAGCCCGCCGTCCTCGTCGACCAGGACGGCAAGCAGGTCCCCGGAGCGTCGGGAGAGCCGGAAGCGGCCCAGCGGCAGTCCGGGACGACCTGACCGCTCGGCACGACGCAGCGCGTCGCGCACGCTCCCGCGCCTCACCGTCCTACCCCGTCGACCCAGGTCTCGGATGGCCTGATGACGGCCAGGTGCCCGCCCTCGTCACAGGGGGATCCCAGGTCGACGGTCGACTCGATGCCCGAGCGGCGGACGAGGTGGAGCTCCCCGTCGCCTCCGCGAGTGACCGCGGCCAGGTCGCCGGAGACCAGCGCCAACGCCCGCCGCTGTGCGGACCTGTCCCCGACGGGATCCCATGGCGCGACACCGGGACGCGGGGCCGCGCTCATGGGCGGTAGCTCGATCTCGGTGAGCCGGCCGTCGGTGAGAATCGCCAGCCGGTCGCCGTCGGGATGCACGACCGTCCAGGCGACCGTTCCACCGGTGGCGTCGGGCCGGAACACCAGGCCGTCACCGGTCCGGGTCACCTCGACCGCTCCGTCCAGGCTCCAGCGCACCAGATGGTTCGTCCAGGTGTGCCACTGCTCGGCGTCGGCATCGGCTCCACGTACGGAGCAGACGATCCCCAGCGCCGGGTCGAGCCGGAGGAAATACGCCCGTCCGGGCACCGGCCACGGCCAGGTCTTCAGGCGCTCAGGCCGGCCATCAGTGACCCGGAGTCGTTCGATGCCCACCTCGGTGGACAGGTGGACGACTCCGGTCCGCTGGTCAGCGGCGTCGCCGTGCCCGAGGTCGCCCGCGAGCTCGAGGCGCTCGCCGCGTACGACCGGGCAGTGCGGCCCGGCCCGGAGCAGGTCGTGCAGCGGGATGACCTCCGCCTCGCCGGGTTCGCGGTGTCGCAGCACGATCATCGGCTCTCCTGTTCCGGCATCCGGAACGATCACGACGCCCGGTTCGCCGGCGCGGACCCGCACCCGCACGGCGGTGGCGCCGCTCGGGTCGGCCAGGTCCACGACCGTGACCAGATCGCTCCACGGATCCCAGGAGGCGCCCAGACCCGTGGTGACGACGACGTAGCGCCCCGTGGGGTCGCAGGCCAGGTGCTCGGCGGGGATCGCGATCGGCACTCTCCGCGCCTGACCTGCGCCGTCGATCACCACGAGCGTGCCGAGCGCGTCGTCCGCGAACACCGCCCGCGCCCCGCCCGGGGCGCCCGCCGGGAGGGTGAGGACGCCCGCGTGCTCGGCCAGCGTCGCCGTCGACCACGGACCGGGCGCATCACCGGGTTGGGAGGTCTGCCAGCGGCTGGCGCGATGGTCCGCGAGGACGAGTGTGGGGCTCATGGTCGGACACACTACTGGTATTGGGAATGATTCTCATATACGTTTTGCCGCTGTCCGCACCAGCGGGCCCCGGCGACGCCGGGCCGAACGATCCGACAGAGGAGACAGCCGATGAACAACGACATCGTGAGCGAGATCGAGGACACCGAGCAGCTGGCGCACCTTTCCGCCACCCACTCCAACGCGCTGGTCGAGAACCCCTTCGACTGATCGCCGACGGGTGAGCACTCAGTGCCGTTCGGGCGACCTGGCCACCGTCTGATCGCGGGGGTGCCGGGCTGACGAGCCCGGCACCCCCGGCCCTGTCCGAACCATGACCACCGAGCAGCCAGGAGACCCCATGTACCCCAGACACGACTGGCGCCCACTCCCAGCCGCCCGCGGCGAGGTCCGCGTCTCGACCGACATGCCGGCGCTGCGTACCGGCTCCGGCGACTTCCTCAGGCTGCACGACCTGCCCGGCCCCGGCCGGGTGCCGACCTACCGCTACCTGCTCCGGGTACGCCGCGCCGCGCTCGAGCGCGACCGGAGAGCCCTGGCCTCACGATGGCCCGAGGGCCGGCGCCGCCTCCTCGTCCTCGGCCGCGGCCGGCTCGGCCGGGCACTCGCCGCCGAGCTCGCGCGCTCGGGCGCCGAGGTCGTCCGCGACGACGGGGCGCGTACGCCTCCGCACACCGATGCCGTCGTCGACGTACGCGAGGTCCCGCAGCGGCGGGACGCCGAGCTCGACGAGCGTCTCGAGCACCTCCTGGCCGACGGAGCAGTGCTGCTGCGCGGTCGGCGCGAGGGCGGCCGGATGCTGATCTTCCCGCTCGTCGTCGACGGCAGCGAGGCGACCCCCGACCAGGTCGCCCGCCGCCGGCTGGCCGCCTCCCCCGCCGCCCCCGAGCTCTCCTCGTGGCTCGCGAGCGGCCACCGCGACCCACGGCCGCTCCGCCGCGCGACGCTGACCCTAACGGTCGCTCGCTGCCTGGCCATCCTGGAGGACTGGGCCGCCGACGACCCCGCACTCGTCGAGCACCGGCGTCTGCTGCGCGTCGTCGGCGACGGCCTGCGCGAACGCACCCACACCGTCCTCGGCTTCGACGAACCGGCGCCGCGCCCGCAGGCCGCGCGGTGACCGACTCGCAGGCCAGCCCCTTCCCGGTCACCACCCGAGACGGCGTCGTCCTCGGCGGCTGGCTCGTCGGCTCGGTCGGCGCCGCACGTGCGGTCGTGCTCGTGCGGACGCCGTACGACGCCCGCGCGCACCTGCCGCTGGCCAGGTCGCTGGCGCGTCACGGCTTCGACTGCCTGGTCCAGGACGTACGCGGCCGCTACTCCTCCGCCGGCACCTGGCGGCCCTACTCCGCCGAGGCCCGCGACGGGTCGGACACGGTCGATGCTCTGCACCAGCGCTGCCCGCAAACACCCGTGGTGACCTACGGCGCCTCCTATGCCGCCCACACCGCCCTCGAGACCGCTCGCACGGATGCTCGGGTGACCCGCGTGGTCGCCGTGGTGCCGGCCCTCGGGGCGTACGAGACCGCCTACTCGGGCGACGGGATCCCGCAGCATCTGGACCGACTCGGTTGGTGGGCGATCCACGGGTTCGCGCGCGAGGACGAGGCGGCGTTGGACCCGTCCGTCCTGCGGGCCGCGGCCGCGGTCGCCGACCGCGAGGGACCGATGGCAGCCGCGGCTCGTCTCGGCTGGGACCCGGCAGGTCTCGACGCGTTCCGCGAGCTGTGGGCCACCCCGCCGCTCGATGTTCCCGACCACTTCGGGGACGTCACCGCTCCGCTGCTGGTCGTCACCGGCGACGCCGACCCGTTCGACACGTACGCCCGCCGGCTGGTCGCCGGGTGGGGTACCCGCAGCGGGGCCGGCAGCGCCCTGGTCAGCGGCCCCTGGGGCCACGACCTCGGCATCGGCACCACGGACCCCGCGCTGCGGGCGGCGTACGACGCTGCCGGCTCCCCCGGCCGGATGATCCTGCGCTGGCTGACCCACGCCGAGCCCGCTCCCGGGGAGGAGCTCCGGCTCGATGTCGCCTCCCGGGCCTGGTCCGGGCGGCGGCTCGCCACGACCGTGCCGGCAACCGAGAGAGGATACGCATGACCACGTCAGCGATGCCACCGCTGGACGTCGAGCGTCTGGTGGACAAGGAGACCGGACTGATCCGGCGAGTGCGGGAAGTGCTGCGCCCCGAACGGGCGCCGTTGCGCTACACCTCGCTGACCGCCGAGGTCTCCGATGCGCGCTGGCTCGGCGACTGGCCGGCCGACCGGGTCTCGCTCGGCACCACCTTCGGCGATGTCGCGGGTGCCCGGATCGCGGCGATCGCGGAGGGGGTCGAGCGCTACTGCGGCAACTTCATCCCCGACCGCCTCGACCCCGCCGACTACCGGACCGGGACCGCGGCCGAGCTGCGGGAGCAGGGCCTGCGGGTCGTCGACCTCGACGACCTCCCCCGCTGGAGCACGGCGCAGCTGACCCGGCCCGACTTCCCCTATCGCGCGCTCGACGACGAGCTGCCGACGCTGTGGAGCCGTTGCCAGGAGCAGCCGGCCGAGGGCTGGGCCGATCCGGCGAGCGACATCTGGATGCCGCACGCCCTCATCGGGCTCAACTGGCGCCAGCGGCGGTTCGCCCACCTGGACCGCGTCTTCCACCTCAGCTACGCCGGCATCGCCACCGGCCAGGGTGCCGCCGACGCCCACGACCGCGGCCTTCTCGAGGTCGTGGAGCGCGACGCCCTCGAGGTGTGGTGGCACCACGGCGGGCGGGCCCAGGGGATCGACCCCGGCTCGGTCCCGGGACTGAGCGCCGATCTGGAGGGCGCGCCGCTCGACGTACACGTCGTCCGGATGCCCACCGAGCTCGCGCCGGCGATGGCCGCCCTCGTGCGCGACCGGGACACGGGTGTCTACGCCGCCGGCTTCTCGGCGTCCACCGACCCGGTCCGGGCCGTGCGGAAGGCGGTGCTGGAGGCGGTCCACACCTGGATCTACACGCTCGGTTGCCGTGACGCCGACGGCTGGGTCTTCCAGGCCGTACGTGCCGGGCTGATGGCTCCCGGCCTCTACCTCGACCATCGCGAGGACCGCCGCTACCTGGACTCGGCGGGGCCTGACTTCGCCCGGGTACGCGATCTCGGTGCCCATGTCCAGGTCTGGCTCGATCCGCGGGTGCACGGGCTCGCCGATCGGTTCACGGCGCCCGCGCTGGGCACCGTCCCGATCTCCGAGGTCGCCGCCACCGACGTCGCCGAGGTGCGCCGTCGGCTGCACGAGGGCGGTCATCGGGTCATCACGCGGGATCTCACGACACGGGATGTGGCACAGACTCCGCTGCGAGTCGTACGCACCTTCGTCACCGGACTGGTGCCCAACGCCCCGGCCGCCTTCCGCTACCTCGGGATGCCGCGCTTCGGCGAGGCCGCCCGGCGCCGCGGCTGGGACCCGGTCGATCTCGATGAGCCACTGGCCCTGTGCCCGCCGCCCCACATGTGATCCGGAGACGCGACATGACCTCGAGCGCCGCGCTCCTCGCGACGGCATTCTCGCCCGACCTCCCGGGCGAGCCGCTGCCTCCCGGGCCCCGCGTGAACCGCTGGCCCGGCGAGCTCGTCGAGATCAGCGGCACGGCAGCGACGGCCATCCACCGACTGTGGCGGGCGCGCGGTCGCCACCCGCGCGCCGACGGGACCCCGACGACGATCCCGCGCCGGGCGGTCCCCTCGGCGGGTGGCGCCTATCCCGTGCAGTGGCACCTGGTGACGCCACCTGGCCGCTATGTCTACGACCCGTCGGCCGAGACGCTCGTCCGTCGCTCCGATCCGCGAGGACCGAGCGGGCTCGCACCGGACGAGGTCGAGATCGTCCTCACGGTCCAGCCGGGACGCACCTTCGGCCGCTACCGTCACCGGTCGTGGCCGCTGTGGGTCGCTGATGCGGCGTACGCGCTCGAGGCGCTGCTCCTGCTGGTGCCGGATGCCCGCCTGCCCGAGGGCTGGTCCGATCTCGCGGCCGCCCGTCGCGCCCTCGGCCTGCCCCGAGCGGCGCAGGCCGCATGGTGGCTCGAGCGCGGCCTCGTGCCCGAGATCGCCCTGGCGCGGATCCGACTGCCGCGCGACCCGCACCTCGACGAGGTCGCCTCCGCCGCGCTCTGCTCGCGGCGCAGCCCTGGGCTGGATGGCTTCCGGGAGCACCGCGACCAGATCCCCCGCACCCCGCCCGGCTTCCAGGTGGCGCGGCAGAGCGGCCAGTCCTGGGTGCTCGGCGCCGACCGCGTCATCAGCTGGCCGCGTCCGCCACGGCTCGACGCCACCGGCTACGCCCGGCTGTGGCAGATCCATCGCCAGGCCGCCCGCCACACCTATTCCTTGACCGCCCGAGGCCATGGCGTCCGCGCCGTCTCCGGGTTCTGCACTCCTCCGATGGCCGCGCGGCCGCTGGTCCATGCCATCGCCATCCTCGAGAACGGAGCCGCCACATGATGGTGGACACGCTGCTTCTGCGCACAGCGCTGCGACATCCCGCCCCTGCCGCGGCCACCGTCGGGCTGCAGGTCCTGATGACCGCGACCTACCTCCCGCAGGCCTATGCCCTGGCCCAGGGACTCTTCGCGGTGGTCGATCACGACGACGACCGTGCGGTCGCGGCAGCGCTGTGGATCGCCGGGATCGTGGCGGTGCGCTGGCTTCTGTCCTGGGTGCAGGCGACCGCCGCGGCGCGGCTGGGTGAGGACGTACGCCTCGGGGTGCGGGACGAGGCACTGCGAGGCGTCCTGGTCCCTGAGGCCCTGCACGACCCCGGCCGGCGGGACGGCGGTCTGAGGACGGCGCTCGTCGACGGGGTCGACGGGGTCGACGCGTACGTCACCCGCTACCTGCCGGCGCTCGCCCAGGCCTTCGTGCTGATCCCGGTGGTGACGGTCCTGCTGATCCTCGTGCATCCGCTCGCCGGGCTCGCCGCCGGGTTGGCCGCGGCCGGCGCGCTGACCGCGCCGCTGCTGTGGAAGCGCCTCATGCGACGACGCTCGGACGACCACTGGGACACCTACGAGGGCCTCGGCTCCGACCTGCTCGAGGCCCTGCGCGGGATGGCGACCCTGCGCCTGCTCGGACGGGTCGCGGAGACCCGTGCCCGGATGGCGCGCCGGAGCGAGGAGCTGCACCGCGCGACGGTGAGAGTGATGCGTACCTCGCTGCTCGACACCGCGCTCATCGACCTCGCCGTCCAGGGCGGCACCGTCGCCGCTGCCGGGCTCGCGCTGGTCGCGAGCGTGACCGGGACGGGGGTGCCGCCGGCCGAGCTCTACCTGGCGCTGATGCTGGTGAGCGAGGTCTTCCGGCCCATCCGGGACCTCTCCGGCGCCTGGCACGCGGGCTACCTCGGGACCTCCGCCGTCCCGGCGCTCCGCAGGCTCGGCGTCGGCGAGCACCACGACACCCCGGGAACCAGCCCGGCCGGGGCGGACCGGACCGCGTCGCCCACGGCGGCGCTCGTCCTCGACGACGTCTCGTTCGCCTACCCCGACGGGCCGCCGATCCTCGAGGGCGTCCGGGAGCGCTTCGAGCCCGGCACCGTCACCGCAGTCGTGGGCCCCAGCGGCGCCGGGAAGACCACCCTCCTCGACCTGGTCCTGACCCACCTCTCCCCCACCGGCGGCCAGGTCCTGCTCGACGGTCGCCCGGTGCGTACGTCCGACGTGGCGGTGGTCTCGCAGAGACCCGTGCTCTTCGAGGGAACCGTGCGCGAGAACCTCCGGGTCGCCCGCCCGGACGCGAACGAGACCGACCTGTGGGAGGCGTGCGCGGCCGCCGGCATCGACCAGGAGGTACGCACCCTCCCCACCGGTCTCGACACGCCGATCGCCAGCGCCGGAGCGAGCCTCTCGGGCGGGCAGCGCCAGCGGATCGCGCTGGCCCGGGCCGTCCTCTCGGACCGCCCCGTCCTCCTCGCCGACGAGCCGACCAGCGCTCTCGACCCGGCCTCGGCACGCACCGTCACCGCCACGCTCGCACGGCTCTCCGCCGACCGCATCGTCATCGTCGTCGCCCACCGCGAGGAGTCGCTCGACGGGGTCGAGCGGATCCTCGAGCTCAGCCACGGCCGACTGACACCGCTGCTCGACAGGAGCCACGTATGACCGCGCCGGCCCCCGCTCGGCCGCTCACCGGGCTGCTCCGTCATCTCGGCGGCGAGCGCCGCGCCATCGTCGCCACGACCGTGCTGGTGGTCGTCAGCCAGGTGTGCCTGGGGGCGATCTCGGTGCTGCTCGCCGCCGTCGTCGGGCGCGCCGTCGTCCTCCGCGACGCCCCGCCGGGCTGGTTCTGGGCCCTGCTGGCCGGCCTGGTGATCCTCCGAGCGCTGCTGACCTGGGGCGAGATGGATGCCTCCCACGCGCTCGCGTTCCGCGTGCTCGCCCGGCTGCGGATGGCGCTCTTCGACCGCTACGCGGTCGCGTTGCCGACCAGGCGCCGCGAGAACGTCGGCCGAGCCGCCTCCACCGCGATGGCCGATACCGAGCGCCTGGAGTTCTTCTACGCCCACACCGTGGCTCAGCTCGTCGCGGCGGCGGTCAACGCGCTTCTCGGACTGGTCCTCCTCACCGTCGTGGAGCCCGTGCTCGCGCTGGTCACCCTCGCAGCGCTCGCGCTCGTGCTCGCGACGGTCCCGCTCGGCCGGCGCCGCCTGGAAGCTCTCGGACTCGAGGGCGTCGAGGCGACCGGCGCCCTCTCCGACCGTGTCGTCGACGTGCTCGGCGGCCTCCGCGAGGTGCTGGGCTACGGCATCCACGAACCGGTCCGCCGCCAGGTCAGGGAGACCGGTGCCGAGGCCGCCCGGGCCGCTGGCCGGCTCGAGACCACCCATCGCCTGCTCGCCGGAGCACGCGAGGCGGCGGTGACGCTCGCCGGTGTGGGCGTGCTGGTCAGCGTGCTCGGCCGTGAGCTCGCGGCCGAGCACGTCGCCGCCCTGGTCGTCCTCGCGCTCGCGACGGTCGCCCCGGTGGCCGAGGCCGCGGCGACCTGCGCCCGCCTGCCTGCGCTGCGCGCGGCCGCCGCCCGGGTCGGCACCGAGCTCGCCCGCCGGTCCGTGCTCACCCGCGACACCCCGCAGGCGCCCCTTCCCGAGGGGCCGCTCGGCCTCAGGATGAGCGAGGTGGGCTTCGGCTACGACGACCGGTGGGTGCTGGACGGGTTCGGCATCACCCTCGCGCCCGGGGAGCACGTCGGGCTCCGCGGGCCCTCGGGAGCGGGCAAGTCCACCGTCGTGGCGCTGGCCAGCCGGCTCTGGGACCCCGACACCGGGACCGTCGAGCTCACCGACCCGGCCGGCGGCCGCGTACCGATCTCGGCCGTCGATGACGCCGCGCTCCGGGCCGCACTGGCCACGGTCGAGCAGGACGGCGCACTCTTCTCCGGCACCGTACGCGACGCGATCGCCGGTCCCACGACGACCGACGCCGAGATCGAGGCCTTGCTGGCCCGGCTCGGCCTCGCCGACACGGTCACGGCGGAGAGTCACGTCGGCGAGGGCGGCCTCCGCCTCAGCGGTGGACAGCGGGCACGACTGCGGCTGGCGCGCGCCGTCCTGCAGCGTCCGCGGATCCTGGTGCTGGACGAGCCCACCGCCGACCTCGACGAGGCCTCCGCGCGGCAGGTCACCGACCTGCTCGGCACACTTCCGGCCACGATGCTGGTCGTCTCCCACCGTCCGCAGACTCTCGCCGGGATGGACCGGGTGGTCGAGATGAGCTCTCGCGAGGCCCCAGAAGTCGCCCCGAACCCCCGCAGAGCCCGTAACCACGCGGAACACGCGGCGCGTGAAGGTTGAAGATCCGTAGGACTGGCCTACGCTGGCGACGAGCCGCATCTCGTCAACCTTTGCGGCTCTGATCAACGATTAAAGGAGATCGCATGAACCGCACCGACCTGGTGAGCGAAATCGCCAAGCAGGCCGAGATCACCCAGACGCAGGCTTCCGCCGCCCTGGGTGCCGCCATCGAGGCGATCAGCGCGGCCGTTGCCAACGGCGACAAGGTCACGCTGCCCGGCTTCGGTACGTTCGAGTCGCGCGAGCGCTCGGCTCGCACCGGCCGCAACCCGCAGACCGGCGCCGAGATCAAGATCCCGGCCTCGAAGGGCCCGGCGTTCAAGGCCGGCTCCGCTTTCAAGGAGCGGGTCGCCAAGGGCTGAGTCCCTGGACACCTAAGAAAGGCCGGGTCGTCATGACCCGGCCTTTCCCTTATTTGATGACTGCTCTCGGAGGATCGTCCTCAGCAGAGAGCTCTCAGAGCGCGACCTCCCGGTCCGCGACGGCAGCCGACAGGTCGGTGTCGTGGGTGACCAGCAGCAGCGCGGCCCCGCTCTCGTCGATCTCGCTCATCAGCGCGTCGACGGTCTGCTCCTGGGTGACCAGGTCGAGCCGCGAGGTGGCCTCGTCGGCGAAGACGAGCGCAGGACGCGTCAGCATCGCCCGCACCACCGCGATCCGCTGCAGCTCACCGCCGGAAACCTGCCCCGGTCGGCGACGCAGGATCTCGTACGGCAGACCGAGCCGCTCCAGCGACGCACGCACCTCCGCCTCGCCCACACCATGGCGCCGCATCACGTCGCCGAGCGCCTTCTCCAGGCTCACCTGCTGCGGGAAGGAGAGCGCCGGGTCCTGATAGAGCTTCTGCAGCCTTCCCCGGCCCACCCCTTCTCCGTACGTCACCGACCCCGCGTCGAGCCGGGTCAGCCCGAGCAGCGCGTTGCCGAGCGTCGTCTTGCCCGCACCGCTGGGCCCGGTGATCGCGAGCCGCTCACCGGCCCTGATCTCGAGGTCGAGGCCCTCGAAGACCGGCCCATGAGCGTACGCCTTCGCGAGCCCCGAGGCGCCGACCAGGAGCTCGCTCCCGCCGGGCGCCCGCGACCGCATCCAGGGGTGGTCCCAGCGTGAGGGCTCGGCGGCCAGCAGGCGCCGGGTGTAGTCGCCGGTGGGCGCGACCAGCACCTCCTCAGCCGGCCCGGACTCGACCACGGCCGCCTCGCGCATCACCATCACCTCTCCCCCGAGCCGGCGGGCCAGGCGCAGGTCGTGGGTGATGGTGAGCAGCAGGCCGCCCTCGTCGATGTGGCCGAGCAGCAGGTCGGCGAGCTGGTCGACCGAGGCCCGGTCGAGACCCTTGGACGGCTCGTCGAGGATCAGCAGCCTGGCCCCGCCGATGGTCGCCGCGGCGTACGCCACCCGCTGGGCCATGCCGCCCGAGAGCGTGTGCGGGTAGGCGCCGCCCGATCCGGCCAGCCCGACCTGGCCCAGCCGGTGATCAGCCGCCCGCGCTGCGGAGACGCTGCGGGGCGACCAGCCCGGCGCGCCCTCGGCGACCTGGGCGCGTACCCGCATGGTCGGGTCGAGCGCGAGCGCGGGCTCCTGCGGAAGGAGGGCGACCTCGCGGCCCCACAGCTTCCGCCGGCCACCGCGGTCGGCGAGGTCGAAGGACTCGTCCCCGATCGTCAGCGACCCGACCGCAGCCAGCTCGGGCGGCAGCGTACCCATGAGGGCGTGGGCGAGCACCGACTTGCCCGAGCCGCTCTCGCCGACGATCGAGAGCGCACACCCGGCCTCGATCCGCACCTCGGGTACGTCGGCGAGGACCAGCGATCCGGTGCGTACGACCACTCCGGTGGCTTTCAGGTTCATCGCCCCTCCTCCGGGGATCGCAGTCCGAGCAGGCAGACGGTGAGCAGGAACAGGACCCCGACCGGGGCCAGCGGCATCCACGGCGCCGCGTCGTAGAACGGGAACGACTCGGTGATCATCAGGCCCAGCTCCGCGCGTGGCGGCTGGAGACCGACCTTGACGAAGCCGAGCGTCGACATCGCCAGGATCGAGGTGACCATGCCGAGCGAGGCCAGCGTCACGAGCAGCGGGCGCAGCGCCGGCCACAGGTGGCGGCGGACGACGTGGGTCCAGCCGAGCTGCAGCAACCCCGCCGCCTCCACTGCGGGTGAGCCGAGCACCAGGGCGCTGCGCGCTCGTACCACCCGGAAGAACTCCACCCACTGCACCAGCGCGAGTCCCACGTAGAGCGCCACCATGCTCCCGGGCGCGGCGAGCGCCGAGACCAACAGCACCACGAGCAGCGCCGGTACCGCCACGAAGGCCTCCGAGACCGAGCGCAGCAGCGCGTCGACCCAGCCACCGAACCAGGCCGAGGCGACCCCGGCGACACAGCCGAGCACCAGCGCGGTCGCCACGCACACCAGCGCGAGAAGCAGCGAGACCCGGGTGGCGTGCGCCACCCGTGAGGCGACGCTTCGCCCGTAGTCGTCGGTCCCGAGCGGATCCGACAGCGACGGCGGCTGCAGGTAGCGAGCCAGGTCCTGGCTCGCGGGGTCGGGCAGCACCAGCGGCCCGACCAGCGCGAACACGGCGATCAGGACGAGCCCGCCGACAGCGGCGATCCGGCTCCACGACCGCTGCGGCCGCTTCCCGATCGTCTGTTCCAGCATCAGCATGCTCATGCCATCACCGCCCGTCCCCGCGGCCGCGGGTCGAGCCAGGCGACGGCCAGGTCGACCAGCGTGTTGACCAGGACGATCAGCAGCGCCAGCACCAGCGCGGACGCCTGCAGCACCGGGATGTCACGCCAGAAGACGGCGTGGACCAGCGAGTGGCCCAGCCCGTCCCAGGCGAAGAGGCTCTCCACGACGACGACTCCTTCGATCAGCACGACGAACTGCACCCCGAGGTACGGCACCAGCACGACCGCCGCGTTGCGCACCACGTGTCTGACCAGCACCCACCTCTCGGCCAGTCCCTTGGTCTGGGCGAACTCCACGTACGCGGAGCCGCGGACCTCCACCACGGCGTCCCTGGTCACCCGCGCGATGAGCCCGGAGAGTCCGAGCCCCAGCGTCAGCGCGGGCAGCACGATGCTCCCGCCGCCGTGCCCGACCGCCGGGAAGAGTCCCAGCTGCGCGGAGAGCACGATCATCAGCAGCAGCCCCAGCAGGAACGGTGGCACGGCACGTACGCCGGCGACCCACAGCGACGCGAACCGGTCGGCGATCCCGCCCGGCCGGCGGGCCGCCACGACCCCGATCCCGGCACCCAGGACGACCGCGATGACGATCGCGAGCCCGGCGAGCTGCAGCGTGCCCGCCAGGTAGAACCCGACCTCCTCGAGCACTGGCTGGGAGGTGACCAGCGACCGGCCCAGGTCGAGCTGGAGGAGGTCGACCACCCACGCGCCGAGCTGCTGCCACAGCGGCTGGTCGAGCCCCAGCTCGTCGCGCACCTGGGCGGCCGCGGCCGCGTCGACCATGTCGTAGCCGTAGCGCCCTGCCGCGATCCGGTAGGCGATGTCCCCCGGCAACCGCTGGGTGATCACGAAGCAGAGCGCCGATACGCCGACCGCCACCGTGACGGCCTGCGCCGCCCGCCGGACGAGGACGCCCCCGACGACCCGCGCCCTCACGACGCCAGCTCGACGTCGGTGATCCGCCAGGTGGTCTCGAGGGAGTCCAGGACGAACCCGTCGACCCGGTCGCTGACCGCGGCGTTCATCCGGTACCACGCGACCGGGACCAGCGGCAGCTGCTCCTGAGCCGCCCGCACGATCGTCTCGCGGTGGGCGGCGCCCTCGGAACCTTCGGCTCCCGTCGTCAGCGCGGCCACGGCCTCCGCGACGTCGGGGGCGCTCCAGCCCATCGCACCCCAGTCGGACCCACCCTCGCCGAAGGTGTCGGCGACGGTCGGCAGCGGGTCGGTGACCAACGCGAAGAACTGGGCGACGAGCGCCATCTGAAGGGTGCCGTCGGCGTGCTTGGCCGGGATCTCGCTGGAGTTGGAGACCTCGACGTCCACCTGCACGCCGACCTTGGCGAGCTCGGCCTGGATGGCGGTGGCCAGCGCCGGCAGCTCGGGCCGGTCGGGGTAGGTCAGCAGCTCGAGCCGCAGCGGATCGCCGTTCTTCGTGAGCGTGCCGTCGACGCCGGCCTTCCAGCCCGCCTGGGCCAGCAGCGCCTTGGCACCGTCGGTGTCGTAGGTCAGCGGGTCGAGGTCGGCATCCCAGTCCTTCAGGGTCGGCGGCATCAGCTGGGTCGCGGCGAGCTCCTTCTCCCTCAGCACCGCCTCGGCGATCGCCTCCCGGTCCAGCGCCATGCTGATCGCCTGCCGGACGCGTACGTCCTTCAGCGCCGGGTCACCGGCGTTCATCTTCATGTGGATCGTGCGGGGCTGCAGGGTCGAGATCATGTCCACGCCGTCGGTCTTCTCGACCCGCTCGCGACCGGCCGGTTCGAGCCCGAAGACCACGTCGGCCTGGTCGCTGGTGGCCATCACCGCGCGGCTCTCGGCGCGGCCGACGGCCTGGAAGTAGACCTTCTCCACGTCGGGCTCCTCGCCACGCCAGTCGGCGACACGTACGGTCTCGATGCGGGAGGGCATCTGGATCGTCTCGATCCGGTAGGGCCCGGTGCCGATGACGTCCTCGACCTTCCCCTCCTCGTCGTAGGCCGAGGGGGCCAGGATCGCGGTGCTGTAGTGGCTGAGCACCGCGGGCAGGGAGACGTAGGAGTCGGCGAGCTCGATCACCACCGAGCCGCCCTCCGCGTGGATCGTCTCGACGCCGACGTCGGCCAGCGGACTGGCAGCCTCGGCCTCGACCTTCTCGAGGACGGCGACGACGTTCTCGGCGGTCATCGGCTCGCCGTCGTGGAACTCGGCGCCCTCGACCAGGTCGAAGGTCCAGGTCCTGTTGTCGTCCTCGGCTGCCCACGTCGTGGCCAGGCCGGGTGCGAGAGCACCGTCGATGTCGGCCGTCACCAGGGTCTCGGTGACCTGGAGCCGGGTGAAGAAGTAGCCGTCCGCGGACGACTCGAGGCTGTGCAGCTCGAACGGTCCGGCGATGCGCAGCGTGTCGGCCGGGCTCTCGGATCGCGAGCCGCAGGCGGTCGCGGCGAGGACGACGGCCGCGAGGACCGCGACGCCTCGCAGGTGGGGGCGGATGTGCATGTTTGCTGCCTTCCAGTCAGGTGACGTCGAACCCTAAATGAGAATGATTCCCATCTGCAACTTGGTTGGCGGAGGCCGTGCAGACAGACGTCGGCCCCGCAGCTCACGGAGCTGCGGGGCCGACGTTCAGAGCGAGCCGGACTCAGCCCTGGCGCGCCTTGAGGCGCGGGTTGCGCTTGTTGATGACGTAGACCCGGCCGCGGCGGCGTACGACCTGGGAGCCGGGCTGGTTCTTCAGCGACCGGATGGAGTTGACGACCTTCATGGGGATCTATCCCTTCGTGCTCGTATAGGGCAGCAGCGCGACCTCGCGGGCGTTCTTGATCGCCTTGGTCACCGCGCGCTGCTGCTGCGGGGTGAGTCCGGTGACTCGGCGCGAGCGGATCTTGCCGCGGTCGGAGATGAACGTACGCAGCAGCTGCACGTCCTTGTAGTCGACGTAGGTCACGTCCGGCGCCAACTGCGGCTTGCGCCGCTTGCGGACGGGGGACGGCGGGCGCTTCGGCATGCGGGTGGTTCCTTTCAGCGGAGCTTGGCGGGATCGACGTAGCCGCGCTGGACCGCGCGGACCAGGCGGCGGGGCACGTCGTAGCTCTGGCCGTCGACGGTCACCGGCACGAGCGCGACCGCGGTCGCCTTCCAGCTCGACCGGCGGTGGCGGGTGTTGCTGCGCGACATCTTGCGCTTGGGTACGGCCATGGCGGCCTCCTTCGGGGTGATGGATGCGATTCAGGCGGCGCGGCCGATGGGGCCGAGCCAGTCCTCGAGCCCGTCCCAGGACTCCTCCCAGATCTGGCCGCGCTGGACGATCTCCTGGTCGGTGAGCAGGGCACGCTCGAAGGCCCGCGGGATCTCGTCGGCCTCGTCGTCGATGCCGATCACGACGATCCGGGTGAGCCGCTCGGTGCGACCCCACTTCTGGGTCGAGCCCACGCTCGCCTGGCCACCGGCCCCGTCCCAGACGCAGATGTCGTCGGGGCGCGTCGGCACCCAGAAGCAGCCGCGCGAGCGGCGCGGGCCACCGCCGAGGAGCTCCAGCTCCTCCTGGAACCGGACCGGGTGGATCGGGCGCTCCGAGCGCAGGTCGAGCCGCCAGGCGCCACCTTCGGGCAGCGGCGGCAGCGCGTTGCGGCGCACCTCCGCGACCCAGGCCTCGACCGCGTGGTGGCGGTGTACGCCGGCGACCAGGCCGGCGGCGTCCAGGAGCGAGGGGTCGGTCACCACCGGCGTACCCGGCCGGGCGAGCGTCGCGACCAGCGACTCCTCCTCGGGATCGGGAACCTCGGTGATGCTGACGACGTCGGCGTACTCGACGATCGCGCTGGCGACCTCGGCGACACCGCGCCGGTCGTCCTCGGAGGTGGCCAGCCCACGCTCGTCGAGGAGGTCGGGGCCGAGCAGGTCCTCGGCAACGGTCGCACCCTCGAGCGCCGCGACGACGGCCGCGATCGAGATGTGCGGAGCCATCCGCGGAGCCCACGCGAGCACCCGGCAGACCTGGATCGCCTCGGCGGCGACCGGCAGGCAGGCCACAATGCTCCCCCAACGGCCCTGGGCCGCCAGGCGCTCGAGCGTCGGCACGATGTCCTCGCGGATCGCGCAGGCCACGCAGGCGTGGGCGAGGTTGATCTCCTCGTGCTCGATCACGCCGGTCAGGTCACTGACGACGCGGGTGAGGAGCTGGCGCTCGGGGTCGATGACGTGGCGCACCATGACGGCGTCGGGGAGGCCGAACTGGAGCGAGATGGTCGCCGAGAGCATCGCACTCTCCCCGACCCCGCTCACCAGGATCACCGGCACCTTGGGGCGGGAGAGGTTGCGGGGCGACCGCGGACGCGGCGCGCTCATTGGCCGCGCCCGTAGCGACGCTTGAACCGCTCGACCCGTCCCTCGGTGTCGACGACGCGGCCGCGTCCGGTCCAGAACGGGTGGCTGGCGCTGGAGACGTCGACGTCGACGACCGGGTAGCTCTCACCGTTCTCCCAGGTGACCCGCTCGTGGTCGTCAGCGAGACGCTCGAGGATCGTCGACTGCATCAGGAAGAGCTTGTCCGCCGAGCGGTCGCGGAAGACGACCGGCCCGGAGACGGGGTGGATGCCTTGCTTCATGGGGACCTCCCGCTGTGGTTAATGATAACGGTTCTCATTCTACACACAGCGTCACGCCTCGCTCACATCGAGGCGAGACTCACCCCTCGGCGGTGTGGGTGTGCATGCGTACGCCGTCGCTGTTGAAGATGCTCAGCACCTGCGCCGGGCGAGACCCGGTCGCGAAGATGGCGTGCGGCACCCGGGTGTCGAACTCGGCCGCCTCACCGCGGGTCAGGACCAGGTCGCGGTCGCCCAGCAGCAGCCGCAGCTTGCCGGAGATGACGTAGAGCCACTCGTAGCCGTCGTGGACCCGCGGCTCCGGCACCTCGGTCACCGGGTCGTAGGTGATCTTGAAGGTGTGGACCGGCGAGCCCTCCGGCGTCAAGGGCGCGATCTCCATGCCGTCACGGCGGATCACCGGCCGGCGCACCCTCGGATCCGGGACCGACGGCGTCACCAGGCTGTCGAGACCCACGCCGAGGTGGCGGGTCAGCGGGATCAGCAGCTCCAGGCTCGCCTGCCGCTTGCCCGACTCGAGCCGGGACAGCGTGCTCGGCGACATCTCCGCCATCGCGGCCAGCTGGTCCAGGGTCCATCCCTTGCTGTGCCGGATCGCCCGGATCCGCGGGCCGACCTGCTTGAGCTCGTCGATCATGTGCTCCATCTCCCATTTGCCATTTCCGCAAGAACCCTTGCCGTTCCTTCATTCTGCCACTGAACTGGAAGCATGACCCAACACACCGAACACTTCGACGCAATCGTCATCGGCGGCGGGGCCGCCGGCCTCTCCGCGGCTCTCATGCTCGGCCGCTCCCGCCGCCGGACCCTCGTGGTCGACTCCGGCCTCCCCCGCAACCGCTTCGCGGCCCACATGCACGGCGTACTCGGCCACGAGGGCATCGACCCCACCGACCTGCTGCGCAAGGGACGTGAGGAGCTGGCTACGTACGACGTGGGCATCCGTCCCGGGCGCGTTGCCCGTCTCGACGAGACCGAGCACGGCGTGAGCGTCCTCCTGGAGGACGGCGAGCGGCTCACCGGCCGGATCGCGATCGTCGCCACCGGCGTCACCGACGAGCTTCCCGACATCCCGGGCCTGGCCGAGCGCTGGGGCGCCACCGTCCTGCACTGCCCCTACTGCCACGGCTGGGAGGTGCGCGATCGGCGGATCGGCGTCCTGACCACCTCACCGCTCGGGATGCACCAGGCGCAGCTCATCCGGCAGTGGAGCGACGACGTCGTCGTCTTCACGGCCGGACTCGGCCCGCTCGAGGAGGCCGACGAGCAGCGGCTGCTGTCCCGCGGGATCACCCTCGTGACCTCTCCGGTCACCGAGGTTCTCGGCGAGGGCGACCAGGTCACCGCGGTCCGCACGGCCGACGGGAAGGTCACCGAGGTCGGCGCCATCTTCACCGCCGGCACCCTGCGCCCGCACGACGGCTTCCTGACCCACCTCGGCCTCGACCGCTCCGACTCACCGGTGGGCAGCTTCCTCGCCGTCGACGCGACCGGCAAGACCAGCAGCGACCGGATCTGGGCGGTCGGCAACGTCTCCAACCCGATGGCCAACGTCCCGATCAGCATGAGCGCCGGCACCATGGCCGGCAGCGTCGTGAACATGACCCTGGTCACCGACGACTTCGACCGTGCCCAGGCCGGCCCCGCCGCGGTGGACTTCTGGCAGGAGAGGTACGCCGGCAGCAACCGGATCTGGTCCGGCAAGGTCAACACGGTGCTCGGTGACATCGCCTCGGGCATCGAGCCCGGGACGGCGCTCGACCTGGGCTCCGGGGAGGGCGCCGACGTGATCTGGCTGGCGCAGCAGGGCTGGCGAGCCACCGGCATCGATATCTCCGAGAACGCCGTCACCCGCGGACGCGAGGCGGCGCGGGCTGCGGGGCTGAGCGAGGATCAGGCGAGGTTCGTCGTTTCCGACCTCTCCTCGCCGGCCGACCTCGACGGGAGCTACGACCTGGTCACCGCCAGCTTCTTCCACTCCCCTGTCGAGCTGCCGCGCACCGACATCCTGCGGCGCGCGGCCGAGCTGGTCGGCCCGGGCGGACACCTCCTAATCACCTCCCACGCAGCCGCACCGCCGTGGGCCGACGCCGCCGCGCACGAGCACCGCTTCCTCGACGCCAAGGAGGAGCTCGCCGAGCTCGGCCTGCCCGAGGAGAGTTGGGAGACCGTCGTCCTCGAGCACCGGCACCGTCCCGTGACCACCCCGTCCGGCGAGGAGTCCTCCCTGGAGGACGCCGTGGTCCTGCTCCGTCGCCGGTGATCGCCGGGTGCGGCCTCAGGCGGCTCCGCAGCTCTCGGTGAGGAACTCGCCGAGGCGCTCGTAGGCGAGGTTCTGGGCCTCGCCGCGCTCGAGCGGGTCCTCACCGCGGCCGGTGCGCAGAGCGTCCTCGATCATCATCCGCACGCCCTCGACGGCTGCCGCCGGCGTACCTTCGGGAACGCCCATCGACTGCAGGCTCGTCGCGGCCAGACCGAGCGCGGTCTCGTTCTCGTCGTTCGGGGTGGCCATCTGGGTCGCATGGGCGTTCGCCATGGTCTGTACGGCGCCGCAGAACTCCTCCAGAGACGCGACCGGCCCAGCCGCGACCGGAGCGGCCGACGAGGTCGCGGCCGAGGGGGCGGAGGCTGCCGGAGCGTCTCCACCGCCGAGGTCGCGGGTGAGCACCACGACGCCGATCGCGATCGCGATGAGCACGCCGACGATCAGAGCACGCGGCGGATGCGGGAGCCGGTCGTGCCAGGTCGGCCCCCGCTGTGCTTCAGCGCGGCGGGCGGGATTACCCGAGCGTCGTGGGTCGCCCATGGTGCTCACTGGTAGGTGTTGGCCGGCGCCTCGCGCGGCTCGACGGAGGCGGCCTCGATGGCCGTCTCCGACTTGCCGCCCGGCGCGGTGCCCTCGACCCAGCGACCGGTGACCGCGACCCACGAGTCGCGCTCCGGGGCGTCGTCGTAGTCCTCCACCCGCACCCGTGAGGCGCTCGCGTCGGCGGCACAGCAGGCGATGGCGATGCGGGTGACGTACCAGTTGCCGTTCTCGTCGGTGCTGACGAAGCCGGTGAGGCGTACGTCGCGGTCTTTGATCGTCGCGCCGTCCTCGACCCCGGCACGCCACATGAACTCGGCGACCTCGACGTCGACCGGCCCGTCGGAGGCGGGCAGCGGCAGGATCTCGGCATCGGGGGCCGCGGCGACCGGGTCGTCGGCACGTCGCTCGGCGAGGTAGGCGCCCAGGGACGGCGGGCTGGCCACGAAGACGATCACGCCGGGCACGATCGCCAGCCAGGTCATCGCCGGGACCTTGTGGTCATGCGCGGCGTGGTCCTCGCCGTCCTCCCCGTCCTCGCCGCCATGGTCGTCCGGCGCGGGACGCAGCAGCATCCACACGGTCAGCCCGAGCAGCACCACGCCGGTGGCGACCAGCGGCCACTTCATCCAGCCGGTGACGTACCGCAGATAGCCGTCGCCGAGCGAGAGCCGCAGCAGGACTGCGCCAAGAAACCCGACGACCAGAGCCTGAGTAGTACGAGTCACAGCAACCACCATCCGATGCCGACGGCGGAGGCGACCGCCGTGATGATCACCAAGGGTACGAAGCGAAGCGCGAAGCCCACGCCGAACTGGCCGGCCTCCATCGAGGCGAGCTTGATGTCCATCGCCGGGCCGACGACGAGGAAGACCAGCTTCGCGGTGTCGGAGAAGGCGGTGAACGAGGCCGCGACGAAGGCGTCGGACTCCGAGCAGAGTGCCACGATGAACGCGAACAGCGCCAGCGTGGCGATCCCCAGCACCGCCTGACCGGCGACGGTGTTGACCACCGAGCGGGGTACGAAGGTGTTGACCGCCGCGGCCAGCATCGCGCCGAGCACCAGGAAGCCGGAGGCGTGCAGGAAGTCGTGGCTGACGTTGCCGAGGAACGAACGCCCGTGGGCGTGCTCGTCGCGGCCCAGGTTGGTCAGCCGCTCGAGCAGCAGCTTGCCGCGGGCGAGCATGATCCAGCCGACCGCCACCGCGGTGATCAGCGACGCCAGGAAGCGCGCCAGCACCATCACCGGCTGGCCGGGGAAGGCGACCGCGGTCGAGACGAGCACCGCCGGGTTGACCGCGGGCGCGGCCAGCAGGAACGTCAGCGCGACCGCCGGCGCCACCCCGCGGCGGATCAACGAGTTGGTCACCGGCACCGCCGCGCACTCGCAGCCCGGCAGCCCGATCCCGGCCAGGCCGGCGACCGGGACGCCGAGCGCCGGGCTCTTGGGCACGATCTTGCTCAGCGCCTTCTCCGAGAGGAAGGTCGAGATGACGGCGCTGAGCAGCACGCCACCGAGCAGGAACGGAGCCGACTGCACCACGATGGCGACGAAGATGGTGCCCCAGGTGTTGAACAGGTCATGGTCCAACAGCGGCAGCAGCCAGCGCTGAGAGAGCAGGATGACGAGCAGGACGATCGCCACGACCTCGGTCTGCCCCAGCCTGAACCCAGACTTCTCGGCTGCCCGCACTGGGGTCTTCGTACTCATGCCGCCGCCTCCGTCGAAGGGAAGGAATGGTACGGACGCGGCGGCCTGAGGCCTACCGTCGCTCGCTTGCGCTCGCTCATGGAGCGTGTGTTTAGCACAGCCCGATGACGCCCGGGTTGCGCCTCGCCGACTCGGAACGATTCTCGTTAGGAACTCACCAGCTCGACTTGGTGATCCCCGGCAGATGGCCCTTGTGCGCGAGTTCGCGGAACCGGATCCGGGACACCCCGGCCTTGCGCAGATAGCCCCGCGGCCGGCCGTCGACCTGGTCGCGGTTGCGCAGGCGTACGGGTGAGGAGTCGCGCGGCAGGCGAGACAGGGCGCGGACGGCCTCGGCCTGTTCGGCCGAGCCCGGCTCGGCGGTGCGGATGCGCTCCTTGATCTCGGCCCGGCGTGCTGCGTACCGCTCCACGATCTCGCGGCGCTTGGCCTCGGCCGCGATCTTGGACTTCTTGGCCATCAGACCTTCTCCCCTCGGGCGAGCATCTCGGCGACGACGGCGTCGATGCCGCGTACGTCGATCCGCTTGATCGCGTTGGTGCTGAGCCGCAGCGTGACCTTCCGGCCCAGACTGGGGACGTAGTAGGTCTTCTTCTGCAGGTTCACCTCCCAGCGTCGCCGGGTCGCCTTCTTGGACCAGGGGCGGTTGTTGCCGAAGCCAGGGCGGGCTCCGGTGACCTGACACGTGCGGGACATGGCAGCCTTTCGTCTTATTGGGAATCGTTCCCATTATGACACAGGTGCCGGATGCGGTGTCATCGACCGCCCTGCTGGACACGGGATCCATACCGATACCGACTAACATGGCGCCCATGGCACCAACCCAGCAGGTCAAGCGGCGCGCAACCAACCAGGGCGCCGCGGTGAAGGAGGCTCTCGCCGCCGAGGACACCTTCCGCAGCGCTCAGGACGTCTACGCCACGCTGCGAGCCAACGGCGAGAAGATCGGCCTCTCCACGGTCTACCGCCACCTGCAGATCTTCGTCGACGACGGACTCGCCGACGTGATCCACAAGCCCGACGGTGAGTCCACCTACCGGCTGTGCGGCGACGCCTCCACGACCCATCACCACCACCTGGTGTGCCGCAGCTGCGGCAAGGCCGTGGAGATCGAGGGTCCGGCCGTGGAGACCTGGGCCGACAAGGTGGCGGCGCAGAACGGCTTCACCGACGTCAACCACACCGTGGAGATCTTCGGCCTCTGCGCCGCCTGCGCCGCCTCCTGACTCAGCTGCGCCGACGCACCGCGCCCAGCGCGGCGTCGATCACGCAGAACGCGACCAGGCTGATCCCCAGCAGCGGGACGAACCAGCCGACGAGCGCGGTCGCCGCGATGCCGGCCACGAGCACGGGCACCGGCAGCCGGCGCCAGGCGCCGCGCGGCACCGGCCGGCCGAACCACAGCCGGCTCGCGTCGCGCGGACGCCGCAGCCACCACATCCGGTAGCCCAGCACGGTCATCACGATCAGGCCGATCGCCAGTGCCGCCAGCACGATCTGGTTGACGATGCCGAACAGGATGCCCATGTGGGCGCCGATGACCCAGTCGGTCAGCTTGGCCATGACCGGCCAGTCGGCGAAGTCGACCCGGTCCAGCATCGTGCCCGTGGTGGGGTCCACGCTGATCGCGTCGTAGCGGGTCGGCCAGTCACGCTTGTTCTCCGCCGCCGTCCACGCGCTGGCGCCGTCGGCCGGCGGGACCAGGTAGAGCGGATCGCCCAGCCCGGCCTCCCGCGCGGTGGCGAGGACCCCGTCGACGCCCACCCCGTCGGAGAAGACCGCATCCGGGTCACCGGAGCCTGCCGTGGCCCCCGAGGCGCCGTGGTGCGCGTGCTCGTCCGCGGCGCTGCCGGCGTGCAGCGAGGACGCCGGTGTCGGCTCGGTCCACGACAGCGCGGTACGCACCTCGCCGATGTTCGCCCCGGCGAAGCGGGACCAGGTCAGTCCCGAGACCGACAGCGCCAGTACGCCCAGCAGGACCCACACGCCGATGACGGCGTGCCACGACATCACCCGGGAGCGTCCGGTGGCCGCCGGATCGGGCGTGAGCAGCCGGCGCGCCCGCCGCTCTCGGCGTCCTCTGCCGATCCACAGCATCAGCCCGCCGAGGGCGACCACCCACAACCAGCTCGCGGCGAGCTCGCTGTAGTGACGCCCGAAGGCACCCAGGTGGAGGTTGCGGTGCAGCTCGTCGAGCCAGGCGCGGAAGCCGAGCCACTGCCCGTAGCTTCGTACCTGACCCTCCACGCCGGCGGTGTAGGGGTTGACGAAGACCGACATGGCGTAGTCGTCGGGCACGGTCTCGTCGGTGAAGACGACCCGGGTGCTGCGGTCGGCGGCAGGCGGCACGTCGACGCGGAGGATGTCGCCGTCGGGGTGGCTCGCCCGGGCGGCGGCGACCTGCTCGGCGAGCGTCACCCGATCGCCTGACGGGGCGACGTGGGTCAGGTCGTGGTAGGCGATCTGCTCGACCTGCGGGGCGATCGTGTAGAGCAGCCCGGTCACCGAGGCGACCAGGATGAACGGGGCGACCAGCACCCCGGCGTAGAAGTGCAGCCGCAGCACGACCGGGCGGATCATCGGCCACCAGCCGAGCCTGGCGCCGGGCGCCTGCGTCTGTGGCTCGGCCGGCGGTGCGGTCTGGGACTGGGTCGGAACGGACATTCGAGGTTTCTCTTCTCGCGAATCTTCGGGTACGCAAGACAGCCACCGGGACTTACCCGGTGGTGCTCGCAGAGGGATTTCAGAGGCCGGCCGGCCTCGGCGGTCCCCTTCGCGGAGAGACGTGGGCCCACAGGGCCGGTCGCGGGACGAGCTGCTCAGCCTCGGCGAGCAGGCGGCCGGCGACCGCGACCCGCGGCATCGGGAGGCTGCGTACGGCAACGGCGAAGGCCCTGCGGTGCAGCAGCCAGACGACGACGGAGAGGACGGCGGCGCAGGCATGGGCCAGGAGCATCGCGGCACCGTCGGCGGAGCCGAGCGAGGTGCCGACCGCGTGATGGTGCTCGGTGCCGGGGGCCGCGGAGAACGCCGCAAAGACCTCGTGGAGTCCCAGCTGGGACAGTCCGGCGGCGACCGCGCCGCCCAGGAGCCCGACCCGGCGCTGCAGCACCATCAGGCCCGAGCCGAAGACGCCCACGGCCGCTGTCGCGAGCCAGCCGGCGCTCGGCAGCGCCCCACCCGCGGCCAGGTGGGCCAGGGACGCGCCGGTCATGATCTCGAGCGTGGCGAGCAGGGAGAGCCACACGCTTCCGCGTGTCGGTCTCACCACTCGCAGCTCCACGCGCAGCACCGTATCCCGACCGCGCGCTCAGAGCTCGTTAACCGCGCCCTCGACGAGGAAGGTCGGATACTGACCCTGGTCCTCGTCGTCGGTCGGAATCACCGGGCTCACCGGCTTGCACGTGAGGGTCCGCACCTCGCAGGTGACGACCTGCTGGGCGCGCAGCACGTTGAGGGCGTTCGGGTCGATGCGCTGCGCGACGCCGAAGAACGTGTCCTCATCACTCCACCCGGCCAGCGTGAAATGTCCCCAGGGCGCGTCGATCGGGCGTTGGTCCCCGGTGGCTTTGTCGTACGCGACGGCCTGGGTGGGCCACTCGCTGGTGTCGAAGATCGTGCTGCGGTCCGGCGAGAGCAGCCCCACCCCGGATAGCCACGTGTCGGCTACCTCCCGGCGCCGGCCCTCGCCTTCGAGATAGACGTGGAAGCCATCCGGGAAGAGGGTCTCGGCAAAACCTTCGTAGACCTCCCCGTCTGGGCCGTCGGTCGCCTGCGTCGTGGAGCCGTCCTCGAGATCGATGGTGGTTCGGTCGAAGAAGAGGCGCTCGTCGCTCACCCCGATCAGCAGGGGCATGATCTCGCCGTAGAGATCTGCCAGATCGGCGCCGCCGTCGGGCTCCTGGTCGGGAGTTCGGTAGAGCTGCTCACCGGTGCGGGTGTCGAACACCGCCACCTGGAGCACATGGGTGCCGAACTCGTCGGTCGGGCCGCGCGACTGGTCCACGGTCGCGAAGACCGAGCGATCCGCCGACACCGCCAGGTTGCCCCAACCGACCTTCTCGACCTTCTCGGTCTCGCCCTCAGCGCTGGTGAACCACAGCGTCTGGCCACGCATCCAATAGGCGCCGGTCGCGCCCAGCACGAACTGGTCCACGCGATCACCGAGCTCGACGCTCCGCTCCCCCACGTGCAGCGTGCCGTCGGCGTACCAGGCCGGAGCGGTGGCATCCCACTCGGTCGGCCCAACGGGCAGCGAGAAGGGCTCCTTGCCGCCGCCGCCCACGGTCGGGCTCCCGCATCCTGCCAGCGAGAGCGAGACGAGAGCGCCGGCAATGACGGCCCCGCGCAGGTTCATCGAGCCTGCTGGACCGGCGTGTGGTTGCGGGCGAGAAGCCAGATCATGGTGCCGTAGCAGGCGATCCGCAGCGCCCAGCCGAGGCCGGTGCGGAGGATGCCGAGGGCGAGGATCGCCCAGTCACGGTCGATCGCACCGCTCCAGGCCAGGAACCAGATGGGGCCCTGGATCGCAGCGCCGATCGCTCCGGGGGCCAGGAACAGCCAGGTCAGCCGCGTGCACAGCTTCACGATCTGCTTGTCCTGGTGCCACTCGAGCGGATCGCCGCTGGCGACGCCGATGAAGAAGCCGAAGATCGGCCAGCCGATCAGGCACAGGCCGCCGACCACGACTGTGTAGCCCAGGCTGATCAGGATGCCGGGCAGAAAGTAGGCCAGCGCCTGCTCCTCGGCCGAGCCGCCCATGGACTGGGCCAGCCGCACCACCGCGAAGCCGATGAGGATGCCGAAGATGGCGTTGCCGACGTACTGCAGGCTCGAGCGCTGCACTAGCCGGACCAGCAGGAAGACCGCCGCGGTCACCGCCGAGGCGATCAGCGCGACCTTGAGGTCCTTGAACACCAGCCAGGCGATGGTGAAGACCAGCCCGGGCACACCGGCCTCGAGCATCCCGCGCACACCGCCCAGCCCGGCGGACATCTGGCGGCGTACGACCGCCTCGACGGTGTCGACCGTCGGATGGTTGTGGTCGTGCTCGTCGCCCTGGCCGTCGGCAGGGGTCTCAGAGGTGGGGCTCACGTGTGGTTGGCTCACTCGTTGGGGTCCGGTATCAGCTCGTAGCGGGGGTTGAACATGATGCGCTGGCCATCGGTACGGCCGATGCGGCCCTGCACCTGCAGGGACCGGCCCGGGCTGATCCCGGCGATGCGCCGGCGTCCCAGCCAGATGATCGTCAGGGTGCCGGAGCCGTCGAACAGCTCGGCCTCCAGGGCGGGGACACCGCCGCGGGGCCGCAGTGTGATCGTACGCAACGTGCCCCGCAGACGCACCGGCTCACGGTCGGGCGCGTCGGCGATCGAGGCGACATCCTTGGCGACGTAGGCCGCCCGGATCTCGCTCGCGTCGATCGAGGCGGTGTTCGCCCACTCGCTGAGCTTCGCGCGCAGCCGACCCTTGGACACTACCGGCTCACTTCTCCACGCGACGCGCGTTGGGCGGCAGCTTCACCTCGAGCGCCTCACCCTTGGGCTTGGCCCCCTCGCCGCGGCGCACGACGACCCGCTCGAGGAGCTTCTCCCACTCCTTGCCGGCGGTCGGCTCCATCGCGGGACGGCCCATCATGGTGGCGCGGAGCATCCAGCGCGGGCCGTTGACGCCGATGATGCGGGTCTGCTGGACGGCCGGCTGGCCGTCGGGCAGCTTGACCTTCATCTGGGTGATCAGCTCGGTGCCCCACGGGCCCTCCAGGTCGGCGGTCGCACCGCCGCGCTGCTGGACGTCCTCGCGCAGCATCGGCAGCGACTCGGTCCACAGGTCACCGTTGCGGGGCGCGGCGAAGGCACGCAGCTCCATGGCGCCGTCCTCGGCGGTCAGCATCACGGCCGCGATCTGCCCGGACTTCTCGTCCACCTGCAGGCGCAGCTCCTTGCCCGGCGCGGGGGCGAGCATCATCGAGCCGAGGTCCACCCAGTCGCCGGTGATCAGCCCGTCGGGGACGGAGTCGATGTCGAACGGCCCGATCTCGGGAGCCGCCGGCACCGGCCGCTCGGGGGCCATCGGCCCGTCCTCGACCGGTGCAGATGGCTCTCCCCGGTGGGAGGGCGTGGACTTGCGACGGAACTTCACGACCATCTGCTTTCAGGTTGCGGTGATTCTCTGAGGAGACTTATCTAACACTGATCCCTCAGCGGTTGGAGAAGCCCCCGGTAGAACCGTATCCCCCATCTCCACGAACGGACTCGGGCAATTCGGAGACCTCGACGAACCGAGCCTGCTCGACACGCTGGATCACCAGCTGGGCGATCCGGTCGCCGCGACGCAGCTCGATCGCCTCGACGGGGTCCAGGTTGACCAGCGCCACCTTCACCTCGCCGCGGTAGCCGGCGTCGACGGTGCCGGGGGCGTTGACGATGGACAGGCCGTGCTTGGCGGCCAGCCCGGAGCGCGGGTGCACCAGGCCGACGTACCCCTCCGGCAGCGCCATCGCGATCCCGGTCGGCACCAGAGCGCGCTCCCCCGGCTTCAGGCTCACGTCGACGGTCGTCCGCAGGTCCGCTCCGGCATCGCCCGGGTGGGAGTACGCAGGCGGCGGCAGCTCCGCGTCGAGACGGACCAGGGCTACTTCGAGATCAGACACAACCCGCACCTTAGATGCTCTACGGCTCACCCGATTCGTGACTCCCTTGACCGACGTGAAAAACTCACGATTCGTGAGCACCCCGGCGTACGACGAGCGACTGACCGTGCCGCTGCGGTGGTGGGTCCAGGGCGTGATGCTGCTGGCCTTCATCTGGTTCATCACCGTCTTCTGGGTGGGACCGACCCTCGCCTCCGGGATCACGGCCGCCGGCTGTGCCCTGTTCGTCTTGGCGATGGTCGCCTACGGCAACGCAAAGATCACGGTGGCCGGGGGCGAGCTGCAGGCCGGCACGGCCCGGATCGAGGCCCGCTTCCTCGGCGAGGCCGTCGCCCTCGACGAGACCGACGCCCGTCACCTCGCCGGCCGCGACGCCGACGCCCGGGCGTACCTGCTCCTTCGTCCCTACCTCAAGCGCGCGGTTCGGGTCACCATCGACGACCCGGCCGACCCGGCCCCCTACTGGCTGCTCTTCACCCGGCACCCGGTGGCGCTCGCGAAGACCGTCAACGCGCTCCGAGCGAGTCTCTGAGCGGCAACCTCCCGGCCATGGCCTAGGCTCGAGGTATGTCCAAGTCCACCAAGGCTGACAAAGCCGACAAGGCTGACAAGGTCTGGGCGATCATGGCCCTCGTCAGCGGAATCGGGGCCGCCAAGGTCACCAACAAGGTCCTCTCCACCGGCTGGAAGGCGTCCACCGGACGCAAGCCACCGGCGAACCCCGCCGACCCCGACGTACGCCTCGTGGAGGCCGTGCTCTGGTCGGCTGCAACCGGCGCCACCGTTGCGCTCGCGCGGATGTTCGCCCAGCGGCGCGCGGCCAACTACTACGTGAAGTCGGTCGGTCGGTTGCCGAAGCAGCTGGAGAAGGACGAGAAGTAGACGAGAAGGCCGCACGGAATCCGTGCGGCCTTCGCTTTACAGCCCGGCTTGCGCCGGGCTTTCGCCGAGTCGGCGCATCTGCACAAAGCGCTTGCTAGCGCAAGCTATGCAGATCCGCCGACTCGGCGCTTTCGACTGAGCTACGCGCAGTCGAAGCAGATCATCTTCTTCTCGTCAGCCAGCTGGCTGCGGTGGTGGACCAGGAAGCAGCTCATACAGGTGAACTCGTCCTCCTGCTTCGGCTTGACCTCGACCGCGAGCTCCTCGTGGCTGAGGTCGGCTCCCGGGAGCTCGAACGACTCGGCCGCCTCGGCCTCGTCCTCGTCAACCTTGCCCGAGTTCTTGTCGTGACGACGAGCCTTGAGCTCTTCGATGCTCTCCTCGGACTGGTCCTCTTCATTTTTACGCGGTGCGTCGTAGTCCGTCGCCATTTGCGCCACTCCCCTTCTCACTCATCTTCAGTCCCCCCGCGCGCCCCCGAGGGCAGCGGCACGGCCCGTGATTGTGCACTATCAACGCGGATTTCGCACACTCAACCGGATCCGCGTCGCCGAAACGTTCTGTCATCTGGCGGTATTCCCTATCACGGGTATAGATGAGCATCGAGTTTCGGGTGGGTGAACGCGGCTGTACCGACGGGGCTCCGGGACCTTCCCGGCCCCCGGCCGGTCATAGATCTACATCAACCAGCGGCTTTCAGTCGGGTACGACACCCGGGAGCGAGTCAACTGGCAGAAAACCGGCCTGAACTGCCGCTTTCCGTAGTTCATCGTAGCCGTGGGCTGGTGCCACGATGACGAACCGGCGACCGCCGATGCCGGTCGTCGCCTCCCAGCGAGCACCGGCGGCTTCCGCGACCAGGCCGGCCGCGGCGTGATCCCACAGGTGCAGCCCCTCCTCGAGGTAGCCGTCGAGCGTTCCCTCGGCCACCCCGCAGATGTCCAGTGCCGCTGATCCGATGCGACGAACGTCACGTACGACCGGCAGCAGCCGCACCAGTGCTTCGGCCTGCACCCGGCGGAGCTCGGCGTCGTAGGAGAACCCGGTGGCGATCAGCCGCTGCCCGAGCTCGGCGGGCTGACGTACGCGGATGGGCTCGCCGTCCTTGACCGCGGCGACCGATCCGTCGAGCTGCCGGAAGGCGGCGTAGAGGGTGCCGCGGGGCACGTCCACGACCGCGCCGGCGACGACCTCGCCGGCGTACTCGGCCGCGATCGAGACCGCGTAGCTCGGCAGACCGTAGAGGAAGTTGACGGTGCCGTCGATCGGGTCGACGATCCAGCGTACGCCGCTGGTGCCCATGGTCTCCTCGCCCTCCTCACCGAAGAAGGCGTCCTCCGGACGCTCCTGGGAGATCAGCCGCCGGATCAGCGCCTCGGTGTCCCGGTCGGCCTCGGTGACCACATCGGTCGCGGTCGACTTCGTGGCGGCCACCTCGACCACGCCGGCGGCCCGCTGGCGAACGAGATCGGCGGCCGCGCGGGCGGTCGCCACCGCGAGCGCGAGCAGGTCTCCGGCCTTGGGAATCGGGCGCTGCGGTGCGGGCTGATCCGACGCTGGATGCTCTGTCATGGGGCCGACCCTATGCCGCGGCTGATCGGCCGATCACGCGGAGTACTGGGGTGAGTCCTCTCCGGACAGGGTCGGCAGCTGCGATCGCTGGTTGAAGCAGCAGCCTGCGGGGCAGCGGTCGGGCCCGGGGCCCAGGTCGCCCACGGTAGGCCGCTCAGGGGCCTCCCCACGCTCCGCAGCGGCACGCTCGAGCAGCAGCTCGCGTACGGCGGCCACGAAGCGCGGGTCCTCCCCCGCGGTCGGGCTGCGGCGGGCGTGGATCCCGAGCTTGTCGGCGGTGGCCATGGCCTCGGTGTCGAGGTCGTAGACGACCTCCATGTGGTCGGAGACGAAGCCGATCGGGCACATCACGACGGCCCTCGTGCCCTCCTCGGCCAACTCCTCGAGGCGGTCGTTCACGTCCGGCTCGAGCCACGGGATGTGCGGGGCGCCGGAGCGGCTGCAGTAGACGAGGTCCCACTCGTGGCTGACTCCGCGCCGCTGCGCGACCTGCTCGGCGATCACCTCGGCGACGTCGAGGTGCTGGGCGACGTACGCGTTGCCGTCGGGGCCGGCGTTGTCGTTCATCGAGGTCGGGATCGAGTGGGTCACGAAGAGGATCCGCGCACCGTCACGCTCGTCTTCGGGCAGGTCCTCGAGGGACGCGAGCACACCGTCGACGACCGGTGCCACGAACCCCGGGTGGTTGTAGTAGCGCCGCAGCTTGTCGAGCACCGGCGCGCTCTCGACGTCTCCGCTCTTGTCGCACGCCTCGAAGAGGTTCTCGCGGTACTGCCGGCACGAGGAGTAGGACGAATAGGCGCTGGTCGCGAAGACCGCTGCCCGCTTGATCCCGTCCGCCCGCATCTGCGCGACCGTGTCGCTCAGGTAGGGATCCCAGTTGCGGTTGCCCCAGTAGACCGGCAGGTCGATCCCGTTCTCCGCCAGGTCGCTGCGCAGCGCTGCCAGGAAGGCCCGGTTCTGGTCGTTGATCGGCGACTTCCCGCCGCGATCGAAGTAGTGCTGCCCCACCTCGACCAGCCGCTCCCGCGGGATCCCCCGCCCCCGGGTCACGTTCTCCAGGAACGGCACCACGTCCTCGGTCTTCTCCGGCCCCCCGAAAGAGACGAACAGCAGGGCATCGTAGGGAGAGACATCCACCCGCCCATCGTATTTCACCGGGCTCACCGACAGCCAACCGAGCCCTCGATCGCGCCTCAGAATGCAGTGATCCCCGTCCGAAGGCTGTCTGCCAAGCTCTCGTTGTCGCGCCGGACACGGCTACTGGAACGCGGGTGCCAGGCGGAGGACGCCAGCACAAGGCTGATCCGGCCGTCGGAATCAGCGCATCGCACCCACTGACCGCCGAGGATGACATCGACGTCCGCGATGTCATCCCACCGAACGGTGCGCCGTCCGAACGGTCCTACCAGATGAAGCGCCTCGGGGGTCCGGCTCAAGCGCACACGATTGCCGAAGAGAAGCGCCGCGCTGATGACAGCTGCAAGGACGATCGCGGCGCCGTACGCGGGTCCGTTCAAAGCTCCCCGGAAGAGCGCGAACCCGACGCCCCAGATCCCCAGCGCAAGGACCGCAGCGGCGGCCACGGCTGCGATCCAGGTCCTACCGATGTACGCGATCGCCATCTGTCTACTCTCCACGGCGGAAACCTAGCGACGACGAGACGCATGCGGATCAGATCGGCAGAACTTCTACTCGACCACCGATGAATATGCGACGACACCGCGCTTGAGCAGGTCCATGGTCTGCCGGGCCGTACGACGAAGCGGGACGTCCCCGGCGGCGTCGGCGACCTGGCCGCAGAGGTCGATGAGCTGCTTGACCCAGCGGACGAAGTCGCCGGCGGCGAGCTCGACCTCGCTGAGGACGTCGTCGAGCTCGTCACCCTCGGTCCAGCGGTAGGCGGCCCAGGCGAAGCCGAGGTCGGGCTGGCGGAGGAAGTCGAGCTTGTGGTCGCGCTCGAGGGCATCGAGCTGGCCCCACAGCCGCACGGTCTCGGCGATGACGTCCTTGACCCGGCCACCGGGGAGGCGGGGCGGGGTGGCGTCGTCGGCGCGGCGGGCCTCGTAGACCAGCACCGAGAGGGCGGCGGCGAGCTCGGAGGGGGTCAGGTCGTCCCACAGCCCCTCGCGCAGCGCCTCGGCGGCGACCAGGTCCATCTCGGAGTAGAGCCGCATCAGGTGGGTGCCGCGCTCGGTGACCGTCTCGCCCTCGAGGTAGTCGAGGGCGACCAGCACCTCGCAGACCCGGTCGAAGGTGCGCGCGACGGTGTTCGTACGCGCCTCCACCCGGCGGCGCAGCGTGTCGGTGTCGCGCGAGAGCTTGAACCAGCGTTCGGCCCAGCGGGCGTGGTCCTCGCGGTCGGGGCAGTCGTGGCAGGGATGCATCTTCAGCTCGCGCCGCAGCTCGGAGATCTGGGTCTCCACCGAGCTCTTGCGCTCCTTGCGAGCGGTCGGCGAACCCTCGTAGGGCACCGGACGCAGGTCGCGGGTCTTCTCCCGCAGCCGAGAGGCCATGTCGCGGCGCATCTGCGGGTTGCGGCCGTTGAACGACTTCGGCACCCGCAGCCGGGTCTGGGCGACGATCGGCACGTTGAAGTCCATCATCGCCAGGCGCCGGGCCTGCCGGTCCTGGGTGATCACGTAGGGACGCGGGCCGTCGGGGTCGAAGCCCGGGTCGACGATGACCGCGTAGCCGGCGAACTTGCCGGTCGGCACGTCGATCACGTCGCCGATCTTCAGCTTCGAGAGCGACTCGATGATCTCGTCGCGGCGGTCGGCACGCCGCTCGCGGGAGGAGGACTTCTCGACGTCGGAGATCTTGCGGCGGATCGCGGCGTACTCCATGAAGTCGCCGCGGTCGCAGGTCGCAGCCTCCTGGTAGCCCTCGAGCGCGTCCTCCGCCTTGCGCACCTGCCGGGCCAGCCCGACGACCGCCTTGTCGGCCTGGAACTGGGCGAACGACTGCTCCAGCAGTTCGCGCGAGCGCGCCCGGCCGAACTGGTGCACCAGGTTGACCGCCATGTTGTACGACGGCTTGAAGCTCGACCGCAGCGGATAGGTGCGCGTCGAGGCGAGACCGGCGAGCTCACGCGGGTTGAGCCCCTGCTGCCAGAGCACGACGCCGTGGCCCTCGACGTCGAGGCCGCGACGGCCGGCGCGGCCGACGAGCTGGGTGTACTCCCCCGGCGAGAGGTTGACGTGGGCCTCGCCGTTCCACTTCGAGAGCTTCTCGATGACCACCGTGCGGGCGGGCATGTTGATGCCCAGCGCGAGCGTCTCGGTGGCGAAGACGGCCTTCACCAGGCCGCGCAGGAACAGCTCCTCGACGACCTGCTTGAACGCCGGCAGCAGCCCGGCGTGGTGGGCGGCGACACCGCGGGAGAGCCCGTCGATCCAGTCGTGGTAGCCGAGGACGTGGCGGTCCTCGTCGGGCAGGTCGGCGCAGGCCTCCTCGACGTAGGCGAAGATCTCGTCGCGCTCGTCGGGCGTGGTCAGCCGCAGGTTGGCCTGGATGCACTGGCCGACCGCGGCGTCGCAGCCGACCCGGGAGAAGACGAAGTTGATCGCGGGGAGCAGGTTGTCGCGCTGCAGGGCTGTGATGACCTCCACGCGCGACGGGATCCAGACGCGACGCCCGTTGCCCACGCGCCGGTTGCCGTTGCCCTTGCGCTTGTCCTTGGGCGTACGCCGGTCGGTCATCCGTCCGGCCGCCCAGTCGTCGCGCGCCAGCTTCATCAGCTCGCCGTTGACCGGGGCGCCCTCCTTGACGAACCCGGCCGCAGCGTCGACGTCGGAGGAGGCGAACAGGTCCATGATCCGCCGGCCCGCCATCACGTGCTGGTAGAGCGGCACCGGCCGCTTCTCCTCGATGATCGTGGTGGTCTCACCGCGCACCGTGGTGAGCCACTCGCCGAACTCCTCGGCGTTGGAGACGGTCGCGCTCAGCGAGACGACGGAGACCGACTCGGGCAGGTGGATGATGACCTCCTCCCAGACCGCGCCGCGGGAGCGGTCGGCGAGGTAGTGGACCTCGTCCATGACCACGAACCCGAGACCCATCAGGGTGTGGGAGCCCGCGTAGAGCATGTTGCGCAGCACCTCGGTGGTCATCACCACGACCGGCGCCTCGCCATTGACGACGTTGTCGCCGGTCAGCAGGCCGACCTGATCCGGACCGTAGCGCTTGACCAGGTCGTTGTACTTCTGGTTGGAGAGCGCCTTGATCGGGGTCGTGTAGAACGCCTTGCGGCCGGTCGCGAGAGCCAGGTGGATGGCGAACTCACCCACGATCGTCTTGCCCGACCCGGTCGGCGCGGCGACCAGGACGCCCTTGCCCTCCTCGATCTGCTTGCACGCCTCGACCTGGAAGTCGTCGAGCCCGAAGTCGTAGAGCGAGGCAAAGTCCCGGAAGACGGGGTAGTCCTTGTCACGCTTGAAAGCGGCGTACTTCTCCGCTGGCGAGGCGTCCATGGTGCCGAGCCTATCGACCGACACCGACAGTCAGTCGCGCGGCGGCACCAGTACGCCGAGAGCGGAAGGGACGCACTCGACGTCGAGCGGCAGCGGCCCGAGGCGCTCGCCGTCGCTGTAGGCGATCACGCCGGGGGCGGAGGCCTTGATCCGGCGCGCACGGATGCGCTCGAAAGCCGGATGCGTGAGGTGCTTGGCCTGGCGTACGCCCGGGAAGACGCGCAGGAACTCCATCCGCGAGACCGGCTTGATGAGGATGGCGTCAAGCAGGCCGTCGGCGGGGTCGCAGTCCGCCGCGATCCGCAGACCTCCCCCGTAGGACTCGGTGTTGGCGATCGCCAGCAGCATCGCCTCCTGCTCGCGGACCGTGGTCGCGCCGGTCGCGTCCTCGATCTCGAGCCGGTAGGGCACCGGCGTCCAGCTGCGGATCACCGACAGCGCGGCGAGCGTGTAGCGGAGGTCGCCGTGGGGCCACCTCATCGCGTTGGCCCGCTCGTTGACGGCTGCGTCGAACCCGGCGGCCAGGACGGTGGCGAACCAGGTCTCGCCAGTTCGGCCCAAGTCGATGCGGCGGGAGTGGTTGCGTACGACCACGTCGGCGGCGGCGAGCGGGTCTCCGGCCGGGATCCCGAGCGCACGCGCGAAGTCGTTGCCGGTCCCGAGCGGGACGACGCCGAGGCTGACCTCGGTCTCGGCCAGCGCCTGGACCGCGACGTGGACCATGCCGTCGCCGCCGAGGGTCACCACTGTGTCGACCCCATCGGCGGCCGCCTTCCGGGCCAGCTCGAGAGCGTGCTCGGCGTCGTCGCCGATCAGGTGCTCGACGACTGCCCCCGAGGCGGCCAGCCTCGCGGTGACCGCATCGAGGATCTGGTCGGCGTGGCCACGGCCGGCGGTGGGGTTGGCGAGCAGGGCGATCTGACGCGTCACCCGGTGAAGACTAGTGGTCAGATCACCGACGGGACGTCAGGATCCCCGATCATGTCCTTGCGCTTGCTGGCCTTGCGCTTGTCGTGCGCCCGGGCGATGACCTCGGAGATCCCGAAGAGGACGACCATCGGGCCGGCCATGATCGTCATCGTGAACGGGTCACCCGACGGGGTCGCGACGGCGGCGAAGACGAAGGAGCCGACGATGATCCAGGCGCGGTACTTGCCCAGGGCGGCACCGGGCAGGACGCCGATCCGGTTGAGCAGGATCACGAAGACCGGGATCTCGAAGGCGATGCCGAAGACCAGCAGCGTACGGCTCAGGAAGCTGAGGTACTCGCTGAACTCGACGATGTTCGTCAGGCCGTCGGGGACGAAGGCGAACAGGATCTCCAGACCCTTGGGCAGGGTGAGGTAGCCGAGCAGGACACCGAGGAGGAACAGCGGGCCGGCGACGGCCACGAAGATCCTCGACATCTTCTTCTCATGCGGGTGCAGACCGGGCATCAGGAACGCCCAGATCTGGTAGAGCCAGATCGGCGCGGTGCCGATGAACGCCGCCAGGCCGCACAGCTTCAGGTAGAGCATGAAGCCGCCCGCGGCGCCGTTGACGGAGCTCAGCGAGGCGGCACCGCCCTCCTGGTCCATCATCTTGACGGCCTGGAGGTAGGGGTCCATGACCAGGTTGAAGAGCTGCTCGAAGAAGAACAGCGCGACGACGAACCCGACGACCAGGGCCAGGGATGCCTTGATCACCCGCGCGCGGAGCTCACGCAGGTGGTCGGAGAGCGCCATCCGGCCGTCGTCGCCGATGGGGTGCTTGGGGGTGCCGCGGAAGATCGCGACAACACCGGCGATGGACAAGGTCGGCCTCAGTTGCCGGAGAGGCGCTCGCGCTCGGCCTTGATCTCGGCCTCACGACGCTCGAGCTCGGCGATCCGCTCCTGCTCGGAGGCAGTGAGCTCGGCCGGCTTCTCGGCCTTGTCGCCCTTCTCCTTCTCGTCCTCGTCGCGCAGGCCCTTGGTCTCGGTCTTGAAGATGCGCAGCGCCTGACCGGTGCCGCGGGCGAGCTCAGGAAGCTTGGCAGCGCCGAAGACGAGGATCACGATCGCCAAGATGATGAGCCACTCGGCTCCCTGCGGCATACCGATCAATGGAGTGAACATGAACTACCTCATCTACGTCTTAGGGGGAACGTCAGAAGTCTACGCGTCCGAACGGTACAGGCCGAGAGCCAGCCGTGCAGTCGCCGCAAACGATTCGGTGAACGTTTGCTCGTCGAGGACCTCGGCGAAGGGCGCCAGCCGGAGCAGGAAGCGGGTCAGCCAGCGCTGATCGTAGACCCGCAGCCCCACCTCGAGCCCGCCGTCGGGCAGCTCGACCGGGTCGATCACCGAATAGTATTCACCGACCCAGCGGGCCTCGGGAGCCAGCCGCACCCGGACGACCGTGCCGTAGTCCGTACGCTCCAGCAACCCGGCCGCGTCCTCGGCGCTCGCGCCGTCCTCGGGGTCGGTGGCCACCGGGGTGTCGAGCACCTCGGCGCCCCTGATCCGGTCGAGGCGGAAGCTGCGCGGCGCCTCGGCGGTGTGGCACCAGGCGTCGAGGTACTCGATGTCGCGGATCGAGACCAGCGCGCGTGGATCGATGACCCGTGAGGACTCCTCGTCGCGCGCCGGCACCCAGTAGTCGATGCGTACCTGACGGCCCTGGTCGATCGCGGTCGCGATCGCGGCGTGGATCTGGACGAGCGAGGTGTCGACCAGCTCCTCGCCGGGGTCGACGCTCGCGGCGGCGCCCTCGGCGGCCGCCTGCTCGAGCTTCGCCAGCGTACGGTCGACGACCTCCTTGGTCTCGGCGGCCACCGCGCCTCCCCGCAGCGCACGCAGCGCGACGATCACGGCCGTGGCCTCGATCGGGGTCAGCCGCAGCTGGCGATCGAGGTAGTCGGCGTTGGAGATCCGGATGACCCGGTCGCCGTCGGGCTCGGTCAGCGCGTCGATGTCGACGTCGATCAGGTCGTCGGGGTAGCCACCGGGCAGGCCGCACATGAAGAGCACCTGCAGGTCCTTGACCAGCTGCTTCTCCTCGACACCGAGGTCGGCAGCCGCCTTGTCGAGGCGTACGTCGTCCGCTTGGGAGTAGAGGTAGGGCACCAGCGTCAGCAGCCGCCCGACCTGCCCCTTGGCACCCGTCGCGCCTGACGCACCCGTCGCGCTCATCGTGCGGCTCCGTCCAGGCGCGCCACCAGCTGCTCCAGCCGCGTACCGACCTCGCGGCGGAGGTCCTCGGGCTCCTCGACGTAGGCGTCGGGGCCGTGGCCCAGCACCGCTCCGACCAGGTCGGCGGGCACCCGGGTCAGCACCACGCGGTCCCAGTCGTCGCTGCCGTCGGGTCCGGTCACCCCGGACTCGGTGGAGTCGGCCGCCCGGCGGAGGGTGTAGCCGCTCCCCTGCCGCAGCAGCAGGACCGCCTTCCCGGTGGGCGGTGCCGGCGCCAAAGTCCGTGCGATATCGCGTACGTCGACCTCGGCCGGCACCTCGAAGGCGTCGAACTCGCCGACCGCCCGAGCCTCCCCCAGGACGCGGGAGAGCCGGAAGATGCGGGTGTCGTCGCGGTCGACGTCGTGGCCGACGGCGTACCAACGGCCCGAGTAGCGCACCACGCCCCACGGCTGCAGCCGCCGGTGGGACGGCTCGGCCGCCCGTGACCCGCGGTAGTCGAACTCGACCACCTGCCGGTCCTGGGTGGCGGCCACGAAGACGTCGAAGGAGCCCTCCTCCGCAGCCAGCCGCGGCTGCACGATCTCCAGCGCCGAGACGTCGGTCTCGAGCCCGGCGGCGTTGAGCTTGCGTACGGCCTCCGTGGTCGCCTCCGCCATCGAGGCGTTCTCCCAGACCTTGGTGGCCAGGGCGACCACGGCGAGCTCGTCGGCCTCGAGGGTGATCGGCGGCAGCGCGAACTGCTCGGGGCTGACCCGGTAGCCGATCTCGTCCTCGAAGAAGGAGTCGATCACCCCGGTCTCGATCGGCACACCGAGGCTGCGCAGCTCCTCCTTGTCGCGCTCGAACATCTTCTCGAACGCCTCACCGTGCGACGACGGGTAGAGGACCTCACGGATCCGCTCCTTCGACACGTTGTCACGCTGCACGAGCAGCATGATGAGCAGGTTCATCAACCGCTCGGTCTTACCCGCCGCCACGGTGTTCTCCCCCTAGAGACTCTTCTACTGCGGCGCCGGGGTGTCTTCGGCCTTGACGACGTCGATGACGAAGTAGAGCGTGCTGTTGGCCGGGATCCCCGGCGTGCCGCCCTGGCCCGGCTTCTCCTCTGCACCGTAGCCCAGCTCCGGCGGGATCTGCAGCAGAACACGGCTGCCGACCTTGACGCCCTCCAGGCCGTTGGTCCAGCCCGCGACCACCTGGTTGAGGGCGAACGGCACGGCCTCCTTGCTGAAGCTCTCGTCGAAGGGCTTCTTGGCGCCGTAGGTCATGCCGAGGTAGTTGGCGGTGACCGTCTGGTCGGTGGTGATCTCCTCGCCGTCGCCCTCGGTGACGATGGCCCGCTTGAGCCCGTCGTCGGCCTTCGGCTTGGCGATGCCGGTGAAGTCGAACCCGGTCGGCTTGCCGTTCTTCTCGACGACCTTCGGGAGCTCGGAGGCGTCGACGTCCTTCGGCGTCTTGTCGGCGGCGGGCTTCACCACGTCGACGACGACCAGCAGGGTGTCGTGGTTGCCGATGCCCATCTGCGGGTTGCCGCCTTCGCCGAGCAGGTCGGCCGAGCCGACGATGGCCTCGATCCGGTCGCCGACCTTGGCGCCCTTCAGGATGGTGCTCCACGGCTTCTCGGCCGGGAGCTCCTCACCCTCGGGGGCCTGGCTCTCGTAGGCCCACTCCTTGTCCAGGGTGGTGGCGTTGCCGATGTAGATCTTGGCGAAGACGCCGCGGCCCTCCGGGATCTCCTCACCCTTGCCCTCGGTCAGCGTCTTGACCTTGGGGTCCTTGGGATAGGCGATCGCGGACTCCCACTTCAGCGTGGGCGCCTTGTCGACCGCGGCCGAGACCGTGACGCCGTCGAAGCCGGAGACGGTCTCGTCGCCGTACCCCGTCTTCTCCTCGCCGCCGCAGGCGACCAGAGCCGGGATGAGCAGGGTGACGGCCAGCGCGCTCAGCGCGTGGCGCAGACGAGGCCGAGGAGCAGTGGGCACAGTGCAAACCTTCGTGACGTGAAATGGAGACAGACGACAGCGGAGGACACCATATCCGCCCGGTGGTTACCCCGCAGCGAAGCCACCCCACAGTGTTTCGAGGCGGTTGGTCCTCACATCCCGTCGATGAGCCGCTGGACGCGCTCGTCGTACGCCTTGAGCGGGTCCTTGCACAGCACGGTGCGCTGGGCCTGGTCGTTGAGCTTGAGGTGGACCCAGTCGACGGTGAAGTCGCGGCGGCGCTCCTGCGCCTTCTTGATGAACTCGCCACGGAGCCGGGCGCGGGTGGTCTGCGGCGGCACCGACTTGGCCTCGAAGATCTTCAGGTCGGTGGTCGCGCGCTTGACCGCGCCCTTCTTCTCCAGCAGGTAGTAGAGGCCGCGGTTGCGGTGGATGTCGTGGTAGGCGAGGTCGAGCTGGGCGACCCGCGCGTGGCCCAGCGGAAGGCCATGCTTGGCGCGGTAGCGGTCGATCAGCTTCCACTTGATCACCCAGTCGATCTCGCGGTCGACCAGGGAGAGGTCGTCGGACTCGATCGCCTTCAGGCCGCGCTCCCACAGGTCGAGGGCGGCGATCATGGTCGGGTCGGTGATCTCGCGGCGGTCGACGAACTCGCGCGCCTTGGAGAGGTATTCGTTCTGGATGTCCAGGGCGCTGGCCTCGCGGCCGTTGGCCAGCCGCACCTTGCGCCGGCCGGTGAGGTCGTGGGCGATCTCGCGGATGGCGCGGATCGGGTTCTCCATCGTCATGTCCCGCATGACGACGCCCTCCTCGATCATCCGCAGCACCAGGTGGCAGCTCGCGATCTTGAGCATCGTGGTGGTCTCGGACATGTTCGAGTCACCGACGATGACGTGGAGTCGCCGGTACTTCTCGGCGTCCGCGTGCGGCTCGTCGCGGGTGTTGATGATCGGCCGGGACCGCGTCGTCGCCGACGAGACGCCCTCCCAGATGTGCTCGGCGCGCTGCGAGACCGCGAACCCGGCGCCCCGAGGGGTGTGGGTGACCTTGCCGGCGCCGACGATCAGCTGGCGGGTGACCAGGAACGGGATGAGCACGTCGGCGAGCTTGGAGAACTCCCCGGCGCGGCTGACCATGTAGTTCTCGTGGCAGCCGTAGGAGTTTCCGGCCGAGTCGGTGTTGTTCTTGAACAGGTAGATGTCGCCGGCGATGCCCTCGTCGTGCAGCCGCTGCTCGGCGTCGAGGAGCAGCCCCTCCAGGATCCGCTCCCCCGCCTTGTCGTGGGTGACGACCGAGATCACGTCGTCGCACTCGGGCGTGGCGTACTCGGGGTGGGAGCCGACGTCGAGGTAGAGCCTCGCGCCGTTCCTGAGGAACACGTTCGAGCTGCGGCCCCAGCTCACGACCTTGCGGAAGAGATAGCGGGCCACCTCGTCCGGGCTCAGCCGCCGCTGGCCGCGGAACGTGCAGGTCACGCCGTACTCGTTCTCGATGCCGAAGATGCGCCTGTCCATACCTGAAACCCTAGACGGTCGACGGTCACTGCGGACGCGTTCAGAGGTACGACACGGCGGGGCGCGCCGTCCACCGGCACGGCGACCGCGAGCCGGCGCCGGACGGGTCGAACCTCACACCGCTCACGAAGCCGGCAAGGAGTGCGGCCAGCCCTAGGATTGCGGCTCGTGCCCTCACCGCTGCCTTCGTCCTCCGCCAGCAACGAACCGGGCGTCCTCGCGGCGCTGCGTTCGCCGCGGCTGCTGCGTACGGAGGTACTGGCAGGTCTCGTCGTCGCACTCGCGCTGATCCCCGAGGCGATCTCGTTCTCGATCATCGCCGGGGTCGATCCGCGGGTCGGGCTGTTCGCGTCCTTCACCATGGCCGTCGCGATCTCGTTCCTCGGCGGACGGCCGGCGATGATCTCGGCGGCCACCGGCGCGGTCGCGCTGGTGATCGCCCCGGTGATGCGGGACCACGGCTACGACTACCTGATCGCGACGGTGCTGCTGGGCGGCCTGATCCAGATCGGGCTGGCACTGGCCGGGGTGGCCAGGCTGATGCGCTTCCTCCCCCGCTCGGTGATGGTCGGCTTCGTCAACGCGCTCGCGATCCTCGTCCTCGAGGCGCAGATCGTCCACATGGTCGACGTGCCCTGGGCGGTCTACCCGATGATCGCCGTGGGTATCGCCGTCATCGTGGGGTTCCCGCGGATCAACAAGGTCATCCCTGCCCCGCTGGTCGCGATCGTCGCGCTCACCGCCTTCACCGTCATCGGCGCGGTCGACGTGCCGAACGTCGGCGACCAGGGCGAGCTGCCCGACAGCCTGCCGACCTGGTTCCTCCCCGACGTACCCCTCACCCTCGACACGCTGGAGATCATCGCCCCTTACGCCCTCGGCATGGCGCTGGTCGGGCTGCTCGAGTCGCTGCTGACCGCCAAGCTCGTCGACGACATCACCGACACCCACTCCGACAAGACCCGCGAGGCCGGCGCTCAGGGTCTCGCGAACCTGATCACCGGCTTCTTCGGCGGCATGGGCGGCTGCGCGGTGGTCGGTCAGACGATGATCAACGTGAAGGTCTCCGGCGCCCGTACGCGCCTGTCCACCTTCCTCGCCGGCGTCTTCCTGCTCGTCCTGGTCGTCGGCTTCGGCGACACCGTGGCGCTGATCCCGATGGCCGCCCTGGTCGCGGTGATGATCATGGTCTCGGTCAGCGCCTTCGACTGGCACTCGGTCCGGCCCGCCACCCTGCGGCGGATGCCGCTCTCCGAGACGGTGGTCATGCTCACCACCGTCGCGGTCACCGTCGCGACCCGCAACCTCGCGATCGGCGTCATCGTCGGGGTCCTGGTCGCGATGACCCTCTTCGCGCGCCGGGTCGCCCACCTGACCCGCACACACCGGGAGCTCGTCGAGGACGCCGACGGAAGCATGAGGGCCGTCTACCGGGTCACCGGCGAGCTCTTCTTCGCCTCCAGCAACGACCTCTACACCCAGTTCGAGTACGCCGACGACCCCGACGAGATCGTCATCGACCTCTCCGACTCCCACATCTGGGACGCCTCCACGGTCGCGACGCTCGACGCGATCACCCACAAGTACGAGACCAAGAACAAGTCCGTACGCATCGTCGGCCTCAACGCGTCCAGCGCCGACCGGCACGAGCGGCTGACCGGTCAGCTCAGCGGTCACTGACCTCGGCGCGAAGAAACTGGTGCCGCCGACCATGTAGAGATCGACGCGCCGGCCTCGTTCCCTCGTCGAAAGGCACCCGCCACAACGACGAGCAGAGTACGAGGATGGCAGTCATGACACACCTGTTGAGGTTCGACCACGTCGGGATCACCGTCGCCGACATCGACCTGGTCACGGAGTTCTTCGTCGGCCTGGGCCTGGAGATCGAAGGACGTACGTTCGTCGAGGGCGAGTTCATCGACACCGTCTGCGGGATCCCCGGGGCACGTTGCGAGGTCGTGATGCTGCGCCCGCCGGGTGGCGACACCACCCTCGAGCTCTCCCGGTTCGTACGTCCCGACCACGTGCCCGGCACGCCTGACGCACTGGCCAACACGCTGGGCCTGCGCAACGTCTGCTTCCAGGTCGACGATCTCGACGCGGTCCTCGCAGCCCTGGCGGAGGACGGCTACGGGCTGGTCGGCGGAGTCGGCGTCTACGAGGACATCGTGCGGATGGCGTACGTCCGCGGGCCCGAGGGCATCGTCGTCTCGCTCTCGGACCAGATCGGCTGACACAGGGCATAACACGAGACAGCGGGTCCGGGTCTCGGGCCTGTGGCAGACTTCGGGCCATGACTTCGAAGCATCTCGGCCTGCTTCCGCCGCCGGTCGCCTGACCGGAGCGGCCTCGCCGATCTGCCGCTGAGAGCGCGGATCGGCTCTCTTGTGGCGTGCTCCAGACGCTGCCCATCCGTCTTGTCGAACCTGGAGCACCTCTTCGATGTCCTCTCTCTCCGCCCGTCTCGGGCTCGTTCAGATCTGCCTCGCCGGCGTCCTGTGGGGCACCGGCGGCCTCGTCCTCCAGATCGTCCGCGCGACCACGCCGATGTCGGTGCTCACCGTGAGCGCATACCGCATGCTGATCGCCGCAGTCGCACTGCTCGCCGTCCTCGCCCTCGTCGGCCGCCTGCGCGACCTTCGCCTCGACCTCCGCACGGCGGTCGTCGGTGTCGCGACCGGCCTCTACCAAGCGCTCTACTTCGCCTCCGTGGTCGCCGTCGGAGTGACCGTGTCCACCGTCGTCAGCCTCGGGATCGCTCCGGCGATTCTGCTCGCCGGCGAGGCCATCGCGTCACGTCAGCGGCCGAGCGGTCGGCAGCTCGTGGTGCTGGCGACGGCGCTGACCGGGCTGGTCCTGGCCTCGGCGTACGCCGGCAGCGGGGCCGGCGGCGACCGGCCGGTGACCGGGGTGCTGCTCGCGACCGCGTCCGGATCTGCGTACGCGCTCACCACTGCCGTCGGGCGCCCGCTCACTCAGCAGCGCAGCCCACTGCTGGTGACGGCCGGCGCCACCGGCGTCGGGGCCCTGGCCCTCATTCCGTTGGCGCTGCTTGGCGGCGGGTCGCTCGTCTCGTCCTCGGCGACAGTGTGGGCCTGGCTGGTGTACCTGGGCGTGGCGACGATGGCGCTGGCGTACGGCCTGCTCTATGCCGGGCTGCGCACCACGCGCAGCAGCGCGGCCACCGTGGCCAGCTTGATGGAGCCGGTCGCCGCGTCCGTCGCTGCCGCAGCGGTCCTCGGCGAACGCCTCGCCGCGCCAGCGGTCGCCGGGGTCGTGCTGATCCTGGTCGCCGTCGCCGGTCTCGCGTAGATCGGACACGGAGCGAAGCCGGGGAGTCTCAGGCGCACCGGGTGCGCCTTGCAGAGAATGGATCGGATCCGGTCGGCGACCTCATCGGGCACGTGCTCGCAGG